>CAZPFK010000056.1:0-17905 GCA_964585855.1 uncultured Vicinamibacteraceae bacterium | reverse complement strand
GAGGATCACGGCGTCACAGAGAGGATTCACGGCGTCGCGGGAAGGAGTCACTGCTTGATTCCTTCAGTTCACCGGCCGAAATCCGCGCGGAAGGGGCTAAACCCGCATCCCCGGCATCGAATCAATTAACCAGACTGGACGAATCGTCTGGGATTTGGTATCGTGGAGTCGGGCTGCCCAACGTTCTCGAAGTATGGCCCCAGGGGAGTCACGTTTGACCGCTTCAGCCCGCAAGACCACTTTAGGCGACCGGCAGAACGGAGTGATCGTGCTGTGGAAACGCGTGCTGACATTGCTGACCGTCGGCATAACTCTCGCCTGCACTTCATGCACCGCCTCCCCTCGATATCCTGAGCCGGAGTATGTCGAGGAGGTCTATGAGATCGCGATGGGGTCCGGCGTGGATCATCTGAAGATCCCCGTATCGCTGACGTGTACACTCATCGACGCCCGGAAAGCACCCGGCGGGTTGTATGTGGCACTTCGAATTGCCGGACCCGAAGAGTGCGTCAATCGGCTGGCTAATGACATCGGACTCGGTATCGAGCTGGCGGAGGGACTGGTGCTGTCGTGTTCAGACCGTGATACGGTCATGCCGCTGAAGGACAGGACAATCGGCGGCTTCCATCCCGTGCCCGTTCAGCCTCGCCCGTTTCCAGCTCGTAATCTTGCCGCATACTTGGCGCATCATAATACATGGCTTGATGTCGTGCAGGTCGGCGGTGTTCGAGTCTCAGGCCCACTCTGCCAACGCTGCGAAGTCCGATTGAACGAGAACTGGTCATTGAGGTCTGAAGCGATCTTCTCCGGCTCCTGCGCACTCACAATTCTGGACGACGCGGTAACAGTGCGAGTCGAGTAACTTTCACCCGAGGCGCAGCTTTACCTTGCCCGCATGGCGGCCCCTTCACCCCCCCCTACCGCACCGGCCGGAACAGATCATCGCTGACAATCAGCGGAGTCTCACTCCCGGCCACCATCTGCACCGAGCGGCCCTGAATATTCAGGTCGGCAAACTGCCCGAGAAGGCCATAGGCGCCGCCCGGCTTGATCACGCCCGCGGGCTGGTCGTCCAGCGAGGTGAAGTACCAGTACCACATGTTGCCGTGGTCCAACTGCAGTTCCGCGTTGGTGATCGGGCCGGCGTAGGCCTGCCCGGTGCCGCCTGCGCCGCCGGGCGACCAGTAGTTGTCGAGCTTGAGTTCGACGAGGGAGTCGTCTGTGATGTTGTTGATGGCGGCCTGGATCTCATTGTTGAAACCCGTGTCCACCAGTGTCACCTGGTCGGCCTGGTAGGCGGCGAAGCCGGGATCGTCCCGGCCAATGTCGCGAAACTCCGCAGCGGCGGCGAGCACCACGTGGGTTCCCAGCGAATGGCCGACGAGCTGGATGGGCTGGTCGTAGTCGGGATATTCGCTGCGGATGAAGGTGGAGAACTTCTGCGCCAGCTCCCGGCCTGATTGCCGCGCCTCGGCGGTGATGCCGATGAAGACCACCGCATCCCACTCCCACCCCAGCACGTTGGCGTTCTCGGCAAAGGAGGGGCTGCGGCCGAAGGTTGTCGGGTAGTCGATGGTGCCGAACCAGCCGTGGGTGGCGATGATGGTTGGTCTGGTCGGATCGAAGCCGTTGTAGACCTCGAAGCGGCCGATGTCGGCAGTTGCGCCGCCGGCAGTCAAGAGTGCGGTTCCGGTGGCAATCAAGGCGCTGCGAAGCATGGCTCTCTCCTTCAGGATTGGGTGATGCGACGGAAGCATAACCGCCTCGGGGCGGGCGATATTCGCACCGGGAGGGCCGGCCGGCGTGAAATGTGAGGCCGGAATCAGGCGGCCTCGGCCTCGCGCCTGCGGATGACCTTGTTCATCATTTTGACGACGATGAAGACGCTGAAGGCGACGATGAGGAACTCGACGATGGTGTTGATGAACATGCCGTAGCGGATGGCCACATCCGGCACTTCCGTGCCGTCTTCAGCAATCGACGCTGCCTTGAGCGTGTACTGCAGGTCCTTGAACTCGACTTCGCCGAGGATCATGCCCAGCGGCGGCATGATGATGTCGTTGACCAGGGAGTTGACGATCTTGTTGAAGGCCGCACCGATGATGATGCCGACGGCCATGTCCATCGCGTTGCCTTTGACGGCGAACTCCTTGAACTCCTGGATGAATCCCATGCCTGATTCCTTTCGCGTTGGGCGGCGGCTCAACGGCGACCGGGCATCCGGCCGTCAACCGTCGAGCGTGCCGAAGGAGACTTCGGTGCGATATTCGATCGCCACGACGCCGCCATCCTCGTGTGCGGCGAAGAGTTTGTCAAGGGCTGAGAGCATCTCATCGTACCTCGGATGCCCCGGACCGGGCACGTACGAACTCGACAGGGCCCGGTCCACCAGCCCCTCCCGTGACAGTTGCTGCACATTCCGGAAACTCGCCGACTCGACTGTCGCCGGTGCGAAGAAGGCGGCGACTGCCTCGGGGTCGGCCGTGCGGACGTGGTTGACCGCCTCGTAGTCCGTGCCGAACTCCCGCAGCAGCGCCTCGTAGGCGACCAGGAAGTCGCTCCCCTCCTCCAGCCGGCGGTTCCACACCAGCAACACCTGCCCGCCCGGCCGAAGAATGCGCGCACACTCCTGCCGGGCCTTTACCGGCTCAAACCAATGAAAGGCCTGCGCCGCCGTGACCAGGTCCACACTGTGGTCGGCCAGGCCCGTCGCCTCCGCCGTCCCTTCCACGGTCTCGAACGCTGAGTGCTCCGAAAGCAATCTTGCCCCTGCCTCGCGCATCTCCCGGTTCGGCTCGACGCCGATCACGCGGTATCCGTGCCGCAGCAGGAGTTCAGAGAAGATGCCCGTCCCGGAGCCGATGTCGGCAACCGTTGCCCCGCCCGGCAGGCCGATCTGATCGCGGATCAGCGTGATGACCTCATCGGGGTAGCCCGGCCGTGCCCGGATGTAGGCCTCGACACGGCTGGAGAAGCGAGTGGTGGAGTCACGGCTCATGGTGGAAGCGATGCTCCCGAAGTAAGGAGTAGCCCCGCCTGGATTCGAACCAGGGACCTGCCGATTATGAGTCGGTTGCTCTAACCGCTGAGCTACGGGGCCAAGTCTCAAGAGCATACCCGCCCCGGCCCCCTTCCGACATCCGCCGGGGTTGGCGACCGTCGGCCAGAGGGTCTACACTCCTATCCTTTCTGGAATCTTGCCCAATCCGGGCAGGTCCTCCGGCTGCGGGGTGTCCGTGGTCTGCCGGAGGGGGATCCTCAACCGACGGCGGGGCACGGAACGCCTCGCCCGTGACTGAGATTGCATGATGGCACATTCGAATCCCGCTTCGCGGACGCTTTCCGGTCTGGCGCTCACCCTCTGCGCCGGACTCTCCGGCTGTGGCGGACCCGAGATTCCCTTCGGATTCAACGGCTCCCGCTCCCCGGAAACAACTCTGGCCCCGGCAGACTTCGTCAGCCCCGAACCGACGCCGCACGACAACGCCGCCCTGGGCCCCCAGGATGAATCCGCCCCGCCTGTGACGACTGACTCCCCCTCGATCACGGCAGAGCCGACATCCACCATCACCGCCGCACCCGTCGTCGCGCTGCCCAACGAGCGCGTCCCCGTCGGCGGGCTGATCGGACAGGTCAACGGCCGGCCCATCTACGTCAATGAGTTCTTCGAGCCGCTCGCCGACTCGCTTGCCATTCTCGGCCGCGAGTCCACCCGTTCGGAGTTCGTGGCCACCGCCTACCCGCTGATCGTCCGGCGCATGCAGACCCTCATCGAGAACGAACTCCTCCTCTCCGAGGCCGAGGCGGGCCTCACCTCCGATGAGCGCGTCGGCCTGCTCTACTGGCTGGAGGAGCAGCGACAGCAGCTCATCATGCAGGAGGGCGGAGGCAGCGAGAAAATGGCCGAAAACTCCCTCGCCGAACAGTTCGGCGTGGCCACAGTGGATGATCGCCTCGAACAGCTCCGCCGTCAGGGCCTCGTCTACCGGCAACTTCAGGCGCGCATCCTCTCCCGCATCCACGTCTCCTGGCGCGACATCCAGCGCTACTACGACGAGCACTACGACGACTACAACCCCCCGCCGACGATTCAACTCCGCCTCATCGTCGTCCCCGGGAATCAGGCCGAGGCCCGTGACGCCGTCGCCGCTGCGCTTGCCGAAGGAACGCCATTCGCAGAAGTCGCCGCCAGGCACAGCAGCATCCTCGCTTCCTCCGGGGGCCTCATGCCCTCGCGAAGTCTCGCCGACGGCCTCGACGCCGCTGAGTTCACCGCCTGGCCCGAGGTCAACGATGCCGTCCGCTCCCTCAAGGAGGGCGAGCACGCCGGGCCCGTCACCGTCGAAGGCGGCGCGAACATCTGGGTCTTCCTCGAGTCCATCGAGTACGGCCAAGGTCGCACCCTCTACGACGTGCAGCACGAGATCGAGGAGACCATCCGCGAGCAGCGCTACACCGAGGAGCGGAATGCGTACTTCCAGGAACTCATGAGCCGCGGCAACTTCGATGATCCCGAGGAGATGTCCATCGTCCTCACCGACATCGCCCTGACCCGCTGGGGCCCCGGCCAGTAATGCAGGGCTCCCTCCTGCGCCGCCTCACTCGCTTCCTCCCGCTTCGGCGATCGCCGCATCTCAACTTCGGCCGCGACGGCGAACGCGCGGCCGAGCGATACCTGCGCGGCCTCGGCTGGACCCTCCTGGAGCGCAACACCCGTCTCCCCGGCGGCGAGATCGATCTGATCATGGAGGAGATGGGCACCGGTCGGATCATCTTCGTCGAGGTCAAGGCCCGCAGCGACGACCGCCGGCCCGGCCACCTCGCCGTCACGCCCGCCAAGCAGCGCCGGCTGCGCATGCTCGCCCAGCGCCTCGCCCGCCAGCGCCGCTGGACCGACCGACCCCTGCGCATCGATGTCGTCGAAGTGCAGGCCGGAGACGACGACAGCCCCCACGAAATCAGGCACTTCCGAAACGCCGTCACGCTGACTGCGCAGTGAAACGCCCGGCTCCGATGAGCCGGGCGCTGTGAGTCAATCGCGCAGACAAACCTGCGATCAGCCGCGGAGGTACATCGCCTTGAGCGCCTCCTCGATGCGGTGCTGACAGTCAACCAGGTGTGCCCGGGAGTAGTCGTCGATGCCCGGCGAGTTGGCCGCATCCTCGATCCAGCCCTGAATCTCGCGCAGCTCCTGTCGGGCCAGTGAGACCAGCGAGCCCGCCGTGGCGTTGGGCCATGACGCACGCTCCGTCGCCAGCGCGATCATCCGGTTGAGGTGTTCGCGCTGCAGATTCCGCCGGAACGAGGAGATCATGCTGTTGCGGTTGGAGACGTTGCGGGTCGTCGTCGTCTTCCAGACTCCCTCCCGAACCGCATGGAGCACTTCCGGAACCGTCAGCGCATCCTGATCTGCAGGCGTGCGGATCTCGTTGTCCATGATCCGCCGCAGACGCATCGGGTTCAGGAGCATCGTCATCGCTGAACCCTGCACGCTCAGCACCTGATCGTGAATCGGCCAGTCCTGCGCATCGTTGGCGTTCTCATCCCACCACTGGTCCGTACCCAGCTTGGAAAGGACTTCCGGATTGAGTCCGAAGGCCGACTCGTCAAACGCATTATCGATGATGAACTTCAGCGCCCGGCGCTGCCGCTCGACATCTACCGGCCGGATCGGGTCCGGAGCCCCTGGGTCTCCCTTGTGGTACTTGTTGAAGTGCGCCCCGCCGATCCAGTGCGCAGCCGTGCTCATCGCGCCCATCTGGTTGTAGAGCAGTTGCGAGTAGATCTGCCGCGCCTTCTGCCAGGAATCCCCCTCCTTGACCGCCTTCTCCAGGAAGCGATCCCGCGCGTGATTCACAAACACCATCTGTGACGCTGCATAATCCAGCGAGTTCTCACCGAGGTCCCACACCTTCGCGTGCGGATCAGGGCCCGACTGGCCCTCCTCAGATGAGAACGCATGGCCCGGCTCAGCCGCCCGTTTGGCGATCTCCTCCGGATCGTCGAAGGTGTACGCCCAGTTGATCGCCCAGAGGTCGTAGGAACCAATGTCAATCGACGAGTAATCGCCCTGCACCATCCCGTCGTGCTCGACGATCAGGTTCATCGGCGCGTAGTCCATCACCGTGGAGAGGATCGGCGTCTGACCCTTGAACTCCGCACTGTTGAGATCGGCAAACGAGTGCGCCGACGATCCCTTCCAGTTATGCATCAGACCCAACGTGTGCCCGACCTCGTGCATGATCACGTCCTTGAGCAGCGGGCCGATGAACTCCTCCGGGAGGCCGTCAAGCATCGTCCCCTCCTCCTCCGCTTCCTCGACGGCCGCACGATAGAGGTCAAGGTCCATCGCCAGCCGCATGTTGCCGACCCCCGCCGCATACCCCGGCATCAGGTTGCAGCAGGCCCCGCGAGAGACGATGTTCGGGTTCGGCTCGCTCCAGACCTCCGGCAGACACGTCGCCGGCGGCTCCATCCCGTCGGCCTCGCCCTTGCGCTCGGCCTCGAGATACCGCAGCACCGCAGGCCGCTCCGCCGCCGGGGCCAGAAGGTAGCGCGGGTCCCACGTCGGGTTGGCCGACAGCCACGCCACCGTCTCCGCGTCGTACCCGGCCATCGCCGTCGAGGCCAGCAGCGTCGTCAGGTAATCCTGCGCCCAGCCCGTGATGAACACCTCATCCATCACGATGTCGGCCTCGTAGATTTCGCCGGTATCAGGGTGGGAGTGGACCGGTCCGATGGCAAATCCCATGTGCGAGTTCGTCCAGCGGACAAACGAGTAGCGGATGTCTTCGGGATCGATATCCATGTACGCCCCGGTCTCGGCATCCTGCTGCCGCACCTCGATGGCGTTCTGGATTCCCACCTGCTCAAACGCCCGGTTCCATGCAAGTATGCCGTCACGGACCCAGCGGCGATAGCGCACCGGCGTCGTGTGCTCAATGTAGTACACGATCGGATCGCGCGGCGGGCTCATCTTCAGACTCGGGTCACGCTTCTCAAGGTGCCACCGCGTGATGTAGCGCACCTTCTGGCTCTCACCGTCGTTTTTTGCCCGATCCACAAAGTCCGTGTAGAACAGCCCGACGCGTCGGTCGGCGATACGCGGCTGGTAGTTCGGGCTGGCAATCGGCTTGCCGATCGAGTAGTGAATCGTCGCCAGTCGCCCGTTGCCCCGCGGAAACTCGTAGGAAATCTCCAGGTTGTACGGGAACGCCTTCACATTCGCGATCTCGGCCAGGCTGAAGTCCGCACCCCGCGTAAACCCGCTGAAGAAGGTGTCGCTCTGCTGCAGCAGCATCCGGTCCAGGTCAATCACCGGCCCGCCCGAAGGCCCCATGCAGACGATCGGCACCGAAAGAACCACGCGGTCTGTGTACACCCGTTCCGTCGCCGTCTTCGACTCCTCGTCGCCGAAACTGCGGTAGTAGGTGTTCGGCTCGATCAGCACCAGCCGGTCGTCATGCCGCTTCCAGTACACCTGCTGCGCATCCTGCCCCACAAGGTAATGCCAGATCGAGTACACCCCCATCTGCGTGTCGCCGCCGGCCACCGTCGGCACGATGAAGAACTTCTCGCCTTCAAAGGTCGGCGGCAGTTCCGCCAGCAGTTGCGCATCCTTGTCTCGCTTCCACAGCGTGTAAAAAGACGACTCGCCGTCCGCCGTGGAGACGACCTTCTCATACTCCTTGGCCACTTCATCAAAGGGTGGAAGATCCCCAAGAACCGGGCAGGCCGAAAGGCCGGCAACCGAAACCGCAATCAGCAACGAGGACGATCGAATCGGAAAGTGGGACACGGCGGGGCTCCATACCAGTGGCTTCAGGACATCGACGCAGCAGGGCCGGCTCGCCCGGCCCCTGCCTCGTGAGCAATTCTACCGTCAAGCCGGATGCACCGTTGAGTCCCCGCTGGCAGAAAGGAGGAATGCGATTCAGGGAAGGCTCCCGTTTGCACTCCCGCCCCCTTCGATGTAGAGTGTTCGGGTGACAGACCGGTCGATCCGGCTTCAGGATCGTTGCCCCTGACATGCCGGTTCAAACCCAGGAGAGCATTCCGTGCCACGCGTGGAAGCCGAGTCCGGGGAAATCCAGCGTTCGCAGGCCGCCGCCCCGCGCGGCTTCGAACGCCGACTTGCCCGCCGACTCATGCGGTGCGTCGGTAGCCCCGCATGGGACGTTCGTCTCTGGAATGGTGAGATCGTCAAGACTACCCCGGGCCGCACCGTGGGCGTCATCTGCTTCCGCGACCGGGGCGCCTTCTACTCCACACTGCTCAATCCCGGCCTCTGCTTCGGCGACCACTTCGCCGAGGGACGCATCGAGGTCGAGGGCTCCCTCGTCTCTCTGCTCGAAGAGGCCTCTCGCAAAGAAAATGAGGAAACCCGGCGGTTCGACCTCGCCTGGTGGAACCGCCGCAGAAACACCCTCTCCGGCTCCCGCCGCAACATCCACCACCATTACGACATCGGCAACGACTTCTATCGCCTCTGGCTCGACGAAAAGATGGTCTACACCTGCGCCTACTTCCCAGAGCCGACGATGACCCTCGAAGAGTCGCAGATCGCCAAGATGAACCTCGTCGGCCGCAAGCTCCGCCTCCGACCCGGCATGTCCGTCGTCGAGGCCGGCTGCGGCTGGGGCGCCCTCGCCCTGCACCTCGCGCAGCGTTTCGATGTCACCGTCCGGGCCTTCAACATCTCAAAGGAGCAGATCGCCTGGGCGCGAAAGCAGGCGCAGGAACAGGGCATGGCCGATCGCGTCGAGTTCATCGAGGATGACTATCGCAACATCGCCGGAACCTGCGACGCCTTCGTCTCCGTCGGAATGCTCGAGCACGTCGGCGTCGAACATTACCGCCAACTCGGAGAAGTCGTCAGCCGATGCCTCGGCCCCCGAGGCCGAGGACTCATCCACTCCATCGGTCGCCATCGCCCGGGTCGCGTCAACGCCTGGATCGCCCGCCGCATCTTCCCCGGCGCCTATCCGCCCAGTCTCTCGGAGATGATGCAGATTTTTGAGCCCAACGGCCTCTGCGTGATCGACGTCGAGAACCTCCGCCTTCACTACGCCCAGACCCTCCGCGCCTGGCGCGAGCGCTACGAGGCGAGCGTCCACCGCGTCCGCGAGATGTTCGACGACAACTTCGTCCGCGCCTGGCGTCTCTACCTGGCAGGATCGGAAGCCGCCTTCGCCGCCGGCCGACTCCAGTTGTATCAGGTCGTCTTCACTCGGCCCGGCGAGCTGGATGTCCCGCGCACCCGCGCCTTTATCTTCGACGAGAATGACCCAGCCGACGCGCCCGGGGCCACATGGTGACCGCATCCTGCGATGCCCTCATCGTCGGCGGCGGACCCGCCGGTTCGACCTGCGCCTGGCGACTCGTCAACGCCGGGCTCAACGTCATCGTCATGGACCGGGCCGACTTCCCGCGCGACAAGGTCTGTGCCGGCTGGGTCACCCCCGCAGTCGTGCAGACCCTCCGCCTCGACCTCGACGACTACGCCCGCTCCCGCACTCTCGCCCCCGTCCGCCGCTTCCGCGTCGGTCCGATGAGCGCAGCGCCCCGCGAACACGACTACGGCGAGATCGCCAGCTACGGCATCCGCCGCTGTGAGTTCGACAATTACCTTCTGCGCCGCTCCCGCGCGTCACTTCGCCTCGGCGAGCCCCTCAAGTCACTCCAGCGCACCAACACTGGCTGGGTCGCAAACGATGAACTTCACTGCCGCGTGCTCATCGGCGCAGGCGGCCACTTCTGTCCCGTCGCCCGACACCTCGGCGCCAACCCCGGCCGGTCCGAGCGTGCCGTCACCGCCCAGGAGATCGAGTTCCGCCTCTCCGACGAGCAGGCCCGTCGCTGCCGCCTCCCGCAGGGCTCCGCCGACATTCGCTTCTGCGACGACCTTCAGGGCTACGCCTGGGTCTTCCGCAAGGGAGACTACCTCAACGTCGGCCTCGGCCGTGAGGACCATGAATCCCTCGCCCAGCACGTGCGCGAGTACCTCGACGCCATGAAGCGCGAAGGCCTCATCCCCGACGACGCCCCGCACCGGATGCACGGCCACGCCTACATCCTCCACGGTCACACCCGGCGAACCCTCGTTGATGACGCCGTCCTCCTCATCGGCGACGCCGCCGGCCTTGCCTACCCCAAGAGCGGCGAGGGCATCCGCACCGCCGTCGAGTCCGCCGTCCTCGCAGCAGACACCATCATCGAGGCCGCCGGTGACTACTCCGTCGCCCGGCTCGCCTCCTACGAACGCCGGCTCAAAGGACGCCTCGGCCCCGGTGAGGCCCCCGCCCCCCGCAGCGCCCTGCGCGCAGCGCTCGGCCGGCGCCTGCTGCGTTCAGCGTGGTTCACACGCCGCGTCGTCCTCGATCGCTGGTTCCTCCACACGCAGCAGCCGCCGTTGGCTACCTGAGCGATCGAGCCCCGCGGCCGAGTACGATTTCGACATGAGAACGATTCTCCCCCTCCTCTGCGCCGCCCTCATGCTCACCTCCGCCTCCACCGCCCAGACCCCGGAACCGCCGGAGCAGCGCAACGCCCGCATGGCATGGTGGCGTGAGGCCCGCTTCGGCATGTTCATCCACTGGGGCGTCTACGCCGTCGCCGCCGGTCAGTGGGATGGGCAGCCCGTCCCCGGCGTCGGGGAGTGGATCATGCACCATCGGCAGATCCCCGTCGCCGACTACGAGCCCCTCGCCGCACAATTCAACCCCGTCGACTTCGATGCGGCCGAATGGGTCAGCATTGCAAAGGCCGCCGGGATGAAGTACATCATCATCACCAGCAAGCACCACGACGGCTTCTGTCTTTTCGATTCCGCCGTCACCGACTACGACATCATCGACGCCTCCCCCTTCAAGCGCGATGTACTCAGAGAACTCGCCGACGAGTGCGCCCGACAGGGCATCCGTCTCGGCTTCTACTACTCCATCATGGACTGGCACCACCCCGACGCCTCCGGAGATCGCTTCCCGCACTACGTCGAGTACATGAAGGCACAACTGACCGAACTGCTCACCAACTACGGCGACGTCGCCGTCCTCTGGTTCGACGGTGAATGGATCCCCGAATGGACCGACGATCTCGGCCGCGACATCGAGGCCCACTGCCGCGCCCTCAAGCCCGACCTTATCATCAACAACCGCATCAGCAAGGCACGCGCCGGCATGGCCGGCCTCTCCACCTATGACGCCCCTGGCGACTTCGGAACTCCGGAGCAGGAAGTCCCCGGTCGAGGCCTCCCGGACATCGACTGGGAAACCTGCATGACCATGAACGACACCTGGGGTTTCAAGTCCGACGACCACAACTGGAAGTCCTCCCAGACCCTCATCCGCACCCTCATCGACATCGCCTCCAAGGGTGGAAACTTCCTGCTCAATGTCGGGCCCACCGCGCAGGGCCGCATCCCCGAACCCAGCATCGAACGCCTCCGCGACATCGGCGCTTTCATGGAGAACCACGGCGACGCAATCCACGGCTCAATCGCCGGCCCCTTCGATCGCCTCCCCTGGGGCCGTGTCACACGCACGGGCCGCACACTCAACCTCTTCGTCTTCGAGGCCCCCACAAGCGGCCCGCTCATCCTCCCCGGCCTGCGCAACATCGTCAGCACGGCCATCTGGGCCGACACCGGCTCCGAGGCGATGCTCGCCCGCCACGGCGATGACCTGCACATCGCCTGGTCCTCCCGCCGCTCCACCAACCCCGCTGCCCTGCTGCGTCTCTCGATTACCGGCGAGCCCGACGTCTACATTCCGCCGCCGCGACAACACCCCGACGGCTCGATCGACCTTCACGCCATCGACGCGACGGTCCACGGCACGATGCTCCGCTACGAAGTCGGCAACGGCAAGGACAACCTCGGGTTCTGGAC
Source organism: uncultured Vicinamibacteraceae bacterium (assembly GCA_964585855.1). GTDB lineage: Bacteria > Planctomycetota > Phycisphaerae > Phycisphaerales > UBA5793 > CAZPFK01. The sequence continues at coordinate 6,018 of CAZPFK010000056.1, read as the reverse complement.
CAACCCCGACGACTGGGCCTCGTGGGACGTGGAGATTCACTCGCCGGGCTCATTTCGCGTCGAACTCACTCTCGCTTGTGAGCCGGGAACCGCCGGCAACGCCTTCATCGTCACCGTCGGCGACTCCGAGATCAGAGCCGCCGTCCCCGCCACCGCCTCCTGGACCGACTTCCTCACCCTCACACTGGACGATCAGATCACAATCGCCGAACCCGGCATGGTGAAGGTATCCCTCCGTCCTGCCGCGCCCTTCACCGGCGCACTGATGAACCTCCAGCGTCTGCGCTTGCACCCGGTCGAATAGGCCTGCGGAATATTTATCCGCCTAAACACTTGCAATCGCGGTAGTTACATCGAATTGCAGCGACGGCCTGACTCTGATCTGTTCAGAGTTGCGGACTCAATGCGCACTTTACGCAATTGCTTGAGGCGACTCCGACATGTACTGGAGGGTCAGAATCGACTGCGCCAAGGGTGCGCAAAGGTCTTGACAACTGCTGGGTAGATCAGTACGTTGAGTACTCAGGCAACGGTGGCTCAGGCTCGAAAGCCGAGGCGCCTCACCCTCAGGATGGACCGTGGGGATGGAATTCAACCGCTGCATACTCGCCTGCTCGATGCGGCTCGTCCGCTCGTACACCACTTTGGTCTGCTCATTCTCCCATCGCCGCGATGGTCGCGGGGAGGGGTCTTGCTGTCTCTTCGAATGATTCGAAGAAGGAAAGGAGTCTTGTATGCTTCGCTGGAACCTGCTGCTGGGAACCGCCGCGGCCGCCGCGTGCTGCTCACTCGGCCACGCTCAGGAAACCTGGGGGACCGTCGTCGCCGGTGAAACCTACGTCAACATGGACGATCCCCCCGAATACGAGGGCGACTCCAACGACCTTTACATGGAGTGGATCTTCTCAGGGACCGACGCCAACGGCTTCTTCATCTTCGTCGGCTCGCCCCCCACTCGCTTCGACACACCCGTCCCTGACGTCGGCTATCTGAACAACACCGCACGCCGTCCGACCGACAGCGTCGGCCTCGCCCAGATCTTCCTCCTCGACCGCGATCTCGGGCCCGTCGACGACCTCATGACCTCCGGTTCGATCGCCACCGAAGGCGATGGGCCGTGGATACTCGACTGCGTCGGCCCAAATGCCGAGATGCGCATCCGCATCAACCGCGACAGCGGTCAGGGCGGCCAGGACCTCAAGCCCCCGCTGCAGTGGTCCAACCACAACGGCGCACCGCCCGTCGCCGATATGCGCATTCAGCGCTCACGCCTCCCCGTCAAGGTCGAGCTCGGCCGCAAGTATCGCGTCGGTCTGATGGTCTCAGGCCTTGACGGCGCAGTCCCCGTAGGCCTCCGCCGGATCGTCGAAGAGGTCCCCTCCGACTTCCGCGTCGGCAACATCCGCCCGCTTCCCCAGTCGATCACTGAAGTCTACGGAACCGACGGAACCCTCCTTCGCACCGTCCTCGACTGGGACGTCGCCCAGCTCGACGACTCCGCCGCCACCTATGAGATCGAGGCCGTCGGAGAGAACGCGCTGGTCCCGCAGAAGTTCGCCAGTGCCGTCATTGACGAAGTGGAGGGCGATCAGATCAGTCTGATGCCCGTCTCGTCGGTCGTCATCGCCGGCGAGTTCTACCGCGACTGCGATGGCAACCAGCAGGAGGACGCCATCGACATCCTCCTCAACCCCGCCCTCGACCTCAACAACAACGCCATCCTCGATTCCTGCGAGTAACCCTCGCAGCATCAACGGCTCAACCCTCCCTAAGCCCCCCGCAAACCGGGGGGCTTTTTCGTGCCCCCGCTCCCGCGCCCCCGCTCCGCGGATAGGATCGAGGCGTTCGCAGGCCTCGTTTTTCCGCCCGCCGACGCCCTGAAGGATCCACCCATGCAACACGACTCCACTTCCTCCGTCTCCCGCCGCGACTTCGTCCGCTCCGGCGCTGCCCTCACCGCCGCCGCACTCGCCGCAGGACCCCTCGGCCAGTCCGTCTTCGCCTCCGCCGGCTCCAGCCGACTCCGCGTCGGCCTCATTGGCTGCGGAGGACGCGGAACCGGCGCCGCCGTCAATGCCCTGGAGGCCTCGCCCGACACCGAGATCACCGCCCTGGCCGACGTCTTCCAGGAGCGCATCGACGGCTGCCTGCGCAACCTCGCCGGCATCGACAGCGCGCTCAGCGCCCGCGTCAGCATCCCCAAAGAGCGCACCTTCGTCGGCTTCGACGGATGGAAACACCTCCTCGCCCTCGACGACATTGACATCGTCATCCTCGCCACCCCGCCCCACTTCCGCCCCGCCCACCTCGACGAGGCCGTCAGACGCGGCAAGCACGTCTTCATGGAAAAACCCGTCGCCGTTGACGCTCCGGGCGTCCGCACCGTCCTCGCCGCCGCGGCGATGGCGAAAGAAAAGAAACTCGGCATCGTCGCCGGCACACAACGCCGCCACGAGCCCTGCTACCTCGAGGCCATGAAGCGACTCCACGACGGCCACCTCGGCCGCATCGTCTCCGCCCGGTGCTACTGGAACCAGGGCGGGCTCTGGATGCACAAGCGCCGTCCCGAATGGTCCGACATGGAGTGGCAACTCCGCAACTGGCTCTACTTCACCTGGCTCTCAGGCGATCACATCGTCGAGCAACACGTCCACAACCTCGACGCCGTCAACTGGGCCATCGGCTCCCATCCCACCTGGTGCATGGGCGTGGGCGGGCGACAGGTCCGCACTTCACCGGACTACGGCCACATCTTCGACCACTTCACCGTCGAGTACGCCTATCCCGACGGGCAGACGATGGTCAGCATGTGCCGGCAGATCGACGGCTGTCACAATCGCGTCGAAGAGGCCTTCGACTGCGAAGGCGGCCGGGCCATGACCACCTCCGGCTACGCCGAGTTCTTCGGCAGCCGCGCCTGGAAGTTTGAAGGCCACAACGGCAACCCCTACATCCACGAGCACGTGGACCTCATCCGCTCTATCCAGAACGGCGAACCCCTCAACGAAGGAAAGCAGATCGCCGAATCAACCCTCACTGCGATCATGGGCCGCATGTCCGCCTACACCGGAAAGGCCCTCTCCTGGGAGCAGGCCCTCAACTCCACACAGGACCTCACGCCCCCGCACTACGAGTTCGGAGACCTTCCCGTCGCCGAAGTCGCCGTGCCCGGCCGAACCCCCTTCGTCTGATCGATCACGATCGCACGCGCGATGTGACCAGAATCTCGACCTTACGGTCGCGGAGCCACTCTCCGCCGAACTGCCAGGTCGCCACATTGCCCAGCGTTGAGTCCGCATTCGACCCGACGATCTCGCCGGGCATCTCCACCTCGATCGTGAAGCGATCGTCGGCGATCTCCTGTGTGACCTCGAAAGCCTCTTTCTCCCGCAGAAACGCCCTCTTGAACAAAGACACCGATCCCACCCCCATGCCCGCAGAATCAGCAAGTGCCAGCTCCAGCCGACGCATCACCTCCGTATCGAACTCCCGTTCCAGCTGCTCAAAGAACTCCGCGTTGTCCTCCGACTCCGCCAGCGCCATCAGCGAGGCAAGACGCTCGTAATTCATCGTCGCCCGCAACTCCTCAAGACCCGCCCGCACGTTCAGCCACGCCGTCTGCGAGGCGTGCGGGCTGACCTCCAGAAACGCCGCCCGCGCGAACCCCTCGTACTTCCGAATCGTGAACTCCACGATCATCCGCGCAAACGCCGATCGATCCGCAAGCGTCGGCTCCTGCCCTGACTCCAGCACCGCGCCGAACTTCTGCGCCTCCTCGGCAAGCATCTCCTCGTACACCCCCACCTGCGACCACTTTCGCGCGTCATACACCCGGCTGAAGTGGTAATACGTCCACTCCCCCCGCAACTCAATTTCGAGGTCGGTCGGAAACGTCAGCGGCACGCCGCGCTCAGCCCCCGAAGGCGCATATGTAGACGGCAGCGGAACGCTCGGCCCGACCTCCCGCTCAGCCACCAGCCTCACCTGCTGCTGCCCCTGCGCGTTCTGCCCCGTCTCCCGGTGGACCTCCCATCCCCCGCCCTGCCCCGGTGCGGCATCGCCCTCATCAATATCCGAGAAATCGCTGCTCTCCCACACCACGTGAAAGGCGACGCTCCCGTCCTCGAAAATCCGTATCCGCTCCCGTCGCTCCAGACACCCCGAGAGCAACGCAACCGCCGCAGCAAAGCACAATCCCGCAACAATCCGCTTCATCCTGCTTCTCCTGCCTTCTCGGCACGGAACCGCAATCAACGTACTACACTACGACCAACACACCCTCCCCGCCTCAGACGACTCATCCACGGACGCTTATTCCGATGCTCCCCTCCGTCTCCGCATTCCTCACCGGCCTCATCGACTACGCCGGCCTCTTCCCCCCCGCCGCCCTCGCCATGCCCGAGGCCGTTCGCCTCTACGGCCGCTATCGCACCGGCCCCGACGCCTGGATGCTCGGGCCCTTCATCTGCCCCGCCGCCCGGCTCACAGAGTTCGCCGACGCCGCGGGCGCCTCCCTCTCGCCTGACGACCCCTGGCCGCTCTCCATCCTGATCGGTGAAGAAACCGAAGCCGGCCTCGATGCCATCCACGCCTTCCTCAAACCCCGGGAAGACTCCGTCCGCATCGTCGCACTGGAAGCAAAGGCCTCCCGCGCCGGCCAGATCGACGCCGCCATCGACCTCCTCCCCGACGGCATTCCCTGCTTCTTCGAACTTCCCACGACCAGCGATTTCCGCGGCCTCATCGCCGCCCTGGCCGGAACCGACCACGCCGCAAAGGTTCGAACCGGCGGCACCACCCCCGACCTCTTTCCCTCCCCCGAAACCCTCGCGCGATTCATCGCCGCCAGTCGCGACGCCGCCGTCTCCTTCAAGGCGACCGCCGGCCTCCACCACCCTCTTCCGCGCTTCGACGCCTCCGTGAAGTGCCGCATGCACGGCTTCTTCAACGTCTTTGGCGCGGCCATACTCGCCGCCGTCACCGATGCCTCCGCTGACGAACTCCGCACCATCCTCGAATCCGAAAACCCTGCTGACTTCCGCTTCGACGACGAGGGATGGACCATCGCCGGCCGACGCCTCGCCACCGACGACATCACGCAGGGCCGACTCTTCGCGCGTTCCTTCGGCTCCTGCTCCTTCGACGAGCCGCGTGACGACCTCCGCGAACTCAACCTCCTCGACTGACCACGCCACAGAGAGCCCAACACCCAATGAGCGAGACGACCGACCCGACGCTGAAGTCCTGGATCGATTCCGCAAACCGCCCCGACTCCGACTTCCCCATCCAGAACCTCCCCTACGGGATCTTCTCACGCAACCACGGCCCGCGCGACCTTCTCCGCGTCGGCGTCGCCATCGGCGACCTCGTCCTCGATCTCGCCGAGGCCTGGCCTGAGCTCGCCCCCGACAAACCCGATCTCGCCGGGGAACTCTTCGACCAGCCCACCCTCAACGCCTTCCTCGCCGCCGGCGAGAAGACCTGGACGCTCGTGCGCCACCGCCTCTCCCGCTGGCTGCGCGACTCCTCCCCCGAACTTCGCGACAATGCCGTCCTGCGCGACCGCTGCCTGATCCCCATCAGCGACGTCACCCTCCACCTGCCCGTCGAGATCGGCGACTACACCGACTTCTACTCCTCCCTCCACCATGCCACCAACGTCGGCTCCATGTTCCGGCCCGACAACCCCCTCCTGCCCAACTGGAAGCACATCCCCGTCGGCTATCACGGCCGCGCCTCCTCCATCGTCGTCTCCGGCACGCCTGTCCGGCGCCCCTGGGGACAGACAAAAGCCGACGACGCCCCCGCGCCCTCCTTCTCCCCCTCGCGCCTCCTCGACTTCGAACTCGAAATCGGCTTCCTCACTGGCCCCGGCAACGAACTCGGCCAACCCATCCCCGTCGCCGAAGCCCACAGGCACATCTTCGGCCTCGTCCTCGTCAACGACTGGTCCGCACGCGACATCCAGAAGTGGGAGTACGTCCCCCTCGGCCCGTTCCTGGCCAAGAACTTCGCCAC
>CAZPFK010000055.1:1832-18412 GCA_964585855.1 uncultured Vicinamibacteraceae bacterium | reverse complement strand
TCGGACTCGATGTCTTCGGCGATGATGAGAATCGACTTGCCCATCTCGGCGATGCGGCCCAGGATCGGCAGCAGGTCCTTGGCGCTGCTGATCTTCTTCTCGTGGATGAGGACGTAGCAGTCCTCCAGCACACACTCCATGTTGGCGACGTTGGTCACGAAGTGCGGGCTCAGGTAGCCCTTGTCAAACTGCATGCCTTCCAGCAGATCCACCGTCGTCTCGAGGCTCTTGCCCTCCTCGACGGTGATCACGCCGTCCTTGCCGACCTTCTCCATCGCCTCGGCGATGATCTTGCCGATCGCGGCGTCCTGATTGGCCGAGCAGGTGCCCACCTGGGCGATTTCGTTGGACGATGAGACCTTCTTGCTCATCGACTTGAGCTCATCGACAATGGCCGCGACCGCCGCATCGATGCCCCGCTTGACGGCGTTCGCGTTCGCGCCGGCGGTAATATTCTTCAGTCCTTCAGTAAATATAGCTTCCGCGTAGATAGTCGCAGTAGTGGTTCCGTCGCCGGCATCCTTAGATGCCTTGGAGGCGACTTCCTTGACCATCTGTGCGCCCATGTTCTCGTAGGGATCTTCAAGTTCGATCTCTTTGGCGACGGTGACACCGTCCTTGGTGACGGTGGGCGCGCCGAAGGACTTCTCGATGATGACGACGCGGCCCGAGGGACCGAGCGTGGTCCGGACTGCGGAGGCGAGCTTGTGGATGCCCTTGCGGATTCGTTCGCGGGCGTCGGTGTCGAAGGCCAGTTGTTTGGCAGGCATGAGTCAGATCCTTTCTGTCCGCCCGTCGGGGGCGGGATGTTCTGATGTCAGCCGATCTCGACCCACAGGACGGAGTCGGCCTCGATGATGAAAACCTTTCGTCCGTCGGAGAGCTTGATGAGGTGATCGGGCTCTTCGGGGACGAGGAAGGCGTTTGCGACGAGCAGCGACTCGGCGCAGCGGGAGAAATAGAAGCGGGCGTTTCGTTCGCCGTTGAGTTCTCGAAGCGCCTGTCTGAGTGTGTCGCTGTTCATCGTGGGGGGTCAGTCGATGACGGCGAGGATTTCGCTTTCGCCCATGATGAGGTATTCCACGCCGTCGATCTTCACTTCGGTGCCGGCGTAAGAGGAGAACATGACGCGGTCGCCGCTTTTGACGGCAAACGGTGTAAAGTCGCCCTTCTCCTCATTGTAATGTCCCTGACCGAGGGCCTTGACGGTTCCGGTCTTGGGGGCGTCCTTGGCTGCTTCGGGGAGGTAGAGGCCGGACTCGGTCTTTTCCAGTTTCTCGTCGCGCTTGACGAGGACCTTATCACCCAGGGGTCGAACCTTCATTGCTTGTCTCCATTCTTGAAAGTGAGTTTGGAAGTCGTTGAGGGAAACGAAGCCCGGGTCAGCACTGACTTCCGGGCCAGAGGTCTGAGTAATGTCGGCGCAGGATCCGCCGCATGGTGTCGAGGAGTGTTTCAATGCCGACGGGGGAGTCGTGGACGGCAAAAGCGCCCTGCCGCAGTGCGTCGGTGAGGGTTTTGCGGGAGGCGGAGGATGCGCCGGCTTCGCGCCGGATCACGACGGTCGGCGGCGCGGGTTCGAGCCGGCGGAGAATCTCCAGGAGGCGGGTTCCGCCGGAGGTGTCGATGCGGTCGATCTTCTGCTGGCCGGTGGCGGCCTCGAGGGGGAGGCCGAGATCGACGACGACGATATGGATCGGGGTAGAGCGGATGACTTCGGCGGCTTCCCGGCCCGAGGAGGCGGTGATGGAGCGGACGCCCAGCGGGGCCAGGAGGCGTGGGAGCTGGTCGAACCACGCCTCGTTGGGCCATCCTCCGTGGCTGAGGAGGAGGTTGAGGCGGGTGGCGGAAGGCGAGGATGTGCCGTTTTGGCTGACCATGGGTAGACGATGGGCGCAGTGAAATTCCGTTTCTGGGGATGCAACCCGCGTGCCGGGGGCTGGATCGCGGATTGCAGCGTGGAATCCGGGTTTTTCGGAGTTGGGATGCTGCCAGCGGGGATTGGAGCAGCGTGATTACCGCCAAGATGGCAGCGGGCGGAGCGTCAGTAGGCGAGGCGTTTGCGGGGCGGGGCCTCAGAGAGGGGGAGAGAGGCGAGGAGGTCGGCGATACGGGGGCCGGTGCGGCCGTCGCCATAGGGGTGGTCGGGGCGGGAGGGGGATCGGCGGAGGGCGTGGGCGATGGCCTCGGCGATGGCGGCGGAGTCGGGCTCGGCGACGTCGATGACGGTTGCAGGGCGTTCCCGGCCGGCCTGGCGGGGGCCGAGGTTGACGGCCGGGATGGCGAGGGCGGCGGCTTCGATGAGGCCGGCCGAGGAGTTGCCGACGATGGCGGCAGCGCGGCGGAGCAGGGCGATGAAGCGTTCGCGCGGCAGGGAGGGCAGCGTTGTGCGCGCGCCAAGGGCGCGGAGGAGGGCGGGGCGGCCGGGGTCGTGGTTCGGGGCGAGGATGAGGTGGGGCGTGCGGGATTCCTCGACGGCGCGGAGGAGGGCGGCCATCCAGGCGTGTTCGAGGTCGTCAGAAAGGCCGGTCGGGTGGTGGAGGAGGAGGACGAAGGGGCGAGCAGGGTCGAGGCCCAGCGTGCGGAGGTCGGCGTCGCCGGCGGGGGGGATGTCGGTCAGGCCGTCGATGGCGGGGGAGCCGACGGTGAAGATGGCGTCGGGGTCGAGTCCCATGCGCTGAAGGCGCTGCGCGCTCTGGTGGGTGGCGGCGAAGTGGAGGTGGGCCAGATGGGAGAGGGCGTGGCGCATGGCCTCGTCGGCAACACCCTCAGCGCGGTCGCCGCCGTGGATGTGCGCCAGCGTATATCCGCCGACTGAGGCGGCGGAGCCGGCGGCGAAGGCCTCGATGCGGTCGCCGAGGACGAGGACGACATCGGGCCGGAGCGATTCGAAGGCGTCGGTGAATGCGGCAATGCCGTGTGCCAGGGCGCGGGCGTCGGCGATGCGCCCGGTGCGGCCGGGCTCCTGCATCCGGATGCCGACGGCGATGTCGAAGCGTGCGGCGACGTCGGTGATTGAGTTGTGGTCGGGGAGGTAGTGCGCTCCGGCGGCGATGAGGCGGAGTTCGAGGTCGGGATGGTCGTCGATGGCGCGGATGACGGGGCAGAGAAGGCCGAAGTCAGCACGCGAGCCGGTGACGACGGCGATGCGTCGGGTCCGGGGGGCGGTCATGCCGCGGCGTCCTGATTCGATTCGCGGTTGACCTGGCGGGGCGCGCGGTCGAAGTCGAGGTCGGTCCAGTCGATGCGGCGGCCCTTCGGGAGGGCGCGGCAGAGTCGGCGGCCGTAAATCCGCGGAGCATCCCACGGGCTGATTCCGCCGGCAGGTCGGGCCGTGGAGAAGTCTTCGGGCTGGAGGACGTGGCCTGCGGGGAGGTCGGCAGCGGCGACGAGGGATTGCCGGGAGGCGTCCCGGACGTCGAGTTCGATGGACTGGAGGCAGAGTTCGCGCGGGCCGAGGGTGGTCCAGGCGCGTCGCGCTTCGTGGACGTACTGAGTGAACTGGCCCGGGTCGAGGGAGGCGGCATGGTCGGGGCCGGGGGCAGTGCGGTCGTGGGTGAGGTGCTTCTCAAGGATGCAGGCACCGGCCGCGACGGCAAGCGCGCCGGTATGCACAGAGGCGGTGTGGTCGGAGTAGCCGACGGGAAGGTGGGCGCGGGCGGGTGGGAGTTCGCAGCGGACGATGGAGCGGAGTGCGGCAATGCCGTTGAGGTGGGCGTTGCAGTCTGGGACGGGGTAAGCGCTGACGCAGTGGAGAGCGGCGTGTCCGTACCGGAAGAGGGAGTTGACGATCTCATCGTGGCGGGCGGCACCGGTGCTGATGATGATGGGGGCGTCGGTCGAGGTGAGGGCGTCGAGCAGGGGGCGATTGATGAGGTCGGGGGAGGCGACCTTGAAGGCGTTCCAGGGAAGGCGCGCCGCAACGGAAACGAGCTCGGGGGAGAAGACGGTGACGACGGCGTGCAGGCCGAGGGTGTGGGCGAGGTCGAGGAGATCGGCGTAGGCATGCTCGGGGAGTTCGAGCCGGCGGAGCATTTCGAAGGGGCTGGATTCACCCGAGGCGCGCTGGTACTCGGCGAGCGGGGCATCGTGGCCGATGAGGGATTCGGCGGAGAACCACTGGAGCTTGACGGCATCGGCGCCGGCGTCGGCGGCGGCGCGGATGAGTCGCTGGGCGGTCAGGGGATCGCCGTCGTGGTTCACGCCGATTTCGGCGATGATGTAGGTGGGGTGATCGTGGCCGATGATGCGATCGCCGAGGTCGAGCATGTTTTGAGTTATCCCACGTTTCGGAGTGTCGGTGCGGCGCCTGCAATGAGGGCCTGAGCGAGCAGGAAGTCGTGCTCACTGTCAATATCGACCACCGAGCCCTCGGGATTGCAGATTGCGCGGCGGTCGGAGCCGAGGAAGGCGTGGGGGTTGTCCCGGGAGGGGGCATTCAGGAGGTGGCGCTGCAGCGCGATGACGCCGCCGTCGGGGAGGTAGAGGGGTGGGAGGTCCTGGCGGCGGTCGATGGAGTTTTCGATGAAGGGGGCGATGCGAGCGTCGGCGTCGATGGCGACCTGCCAGTACGGGTGCGACTTGCCGACGGGGCTGTAGGACTGGACGGAGTCGGCACCGGTGCGGAGGAGGAAGTCAACTGCTCGATCAATGAGGTCGTCGGGGCGCACCGGGACGTTGGCGTAGAGGACGACGATCACGGGAGCCGGGTGGTCGCCGACGGCATGGCGCACGGCATCGGCGACGGTTGCGGTGTCGGTGGCGAGGTGGGCGGGCCGGTCGATGACCTCGACGCCGGCCTGTCGTGCGGCATTTGCGAGTTCGCGGGAATCCGTGCTCACGCGGATGTGGGCGACGCAGCGCGCAGTGCGGGCGTGGCGGATGGAGTGGAGGACGACGGGGAGCCCCGCGAGGAGCCGGGTGTTCTTTCCGGGGAATCCCTTGCTGCCGGCGCGGCCGATGATGACGGCGAGTGCCTGCGGGAGGGGGCGATCAGTGAGGGGGTCGCTGGGATGGGAGATCATGCGGCGCCGATCCTTGGCTGGGGGCGAGTTTTCCTGGCCGTAAGGGCCATGAAGGATTGTTCATCGGCGTTGTTTGGAATGGGTTCAGCGTTGGCGAGATTGCGGCGAGTAAGCGGCGAGGGATTCTCCGCAAGGTCGGCCGCGGCAAGGCGCATCGTACGGGCGAGGGCGAGGCGTGCAGCGGAGTCGGGGACGGGCAGGGGGATGAGTTGGGCGTCGGGATCGGGGTCGAGGATGGCAGCGCCGGCGTAGTAGGTCCAGCGATCGACGAAGGATTCGATCTCGCCGACGGTCTCAGCGCGGCGGGCCATGCGCGGAGCGATCCAGGGAAGTGCGAGCGCGCCGATGTCGCCGGCGCGGGCGGCGCGGGCGTTGAGGAGGGCCTGGAGGGCGGCGATGGCGGTGCTGAAATCATCGGTACCGGTGAGGGAGCGGGCGGTTTCTGCGCTGTCAGCGCCGAGGTCGATGCTGAGGACCGTCAGGGGCAGATCCAGAAGGGCAACCGCCTGCTGCGGCATGCAGCGGAGATCGGTGCGGAGATGAATCGCAGTGATGCCGGCGTCTGCGGCGGCGCGAATGATGCCGGCAAGATCGGGGCGATCGGCGGGGGCGATGAGGGTGAGGAGGGCGTCGTCGCGCTGCGCGAGTTCGGAGATGAGGGTCTTGGCGGTTTCGGCCGTGACGTCTGCGACGTCCAGTTCGAGGTGGTGGGGGAAGGAGGATTCGGTGTAGTCGCCGGCGAGGGTGATGAGGTCGGGGGCGGTAAGTTCGTCGAGGTTCTCAAGGGATTCGAAGCGTCGGCGGAGAGAATCGCGGCGGGCGGCGGTGTCGAAGGTGAGGCGGCCGCACCAATTTCTGACGTGATGGGGGAGGGTGACGCAGAGGTCCTTGCCGACGGGATCGAGCTGGGGGAGGTGGGGCATGTAGGAGAGGACAGCGCCGATGGTGCCGAAGCGGGCATTGGTGCAGAGCTTGTCCATCTGGCGGCGGGAGATGACGCAGCCGACGAGGCCGGGCGGGGCCTGGGTGAAGGTGAGGTGATAGTCGTCGGGGCGTTCGAGATGGCGCGCGATGACGGCATCGCAGCCGGTTTCTTCCGAGGGATCGAGCAGGACCCAGTCGGCCCCGACGGCCAGCACGGCGTCGAGGGCGAGTTCATCCATGACCTCGCGGGTCTGCTTCGGGGCGATGATCTCGTCGTAAACGGTCATGCCGCCGAGGCCGCCGCGCCAGGAGGTGTCGGCGAATCGACGTGCGGCGACGACGGGGGCGCGCTCGGCGCGGAGGGCGTCCAGGTCGAGGGGCCGGAGGAGGAGGGGTTTGTCGATTGCGGCGGGGTCGACGTAGTCGGAAGGATCGAAGTCTGGCGGAGTGAGGAGGATGATGGACTCGATGCGCTGCACCCGGGCGAGGCGTTCGAGGGTTGCCCCGAGTGCAGTTCTGCCTGCGAAGAGCTCATCGAGGCGGCGCGGGGTGTTGAGCGAGGAGCGATCCGGATCGACGACTATGACGGCGGCCACCCGGCGCGGCTGAGCGGCGTCGTCGGCGGATTCGCCGAGACTGGCGGTGTGGAGGGCGGCGTGCTCGGTGATGCGCGGATTGACGCGGCCTCCGCGGAGAATCTGCGCGGATTCGCCGAGGAAGAGGGCCATCTCTGAGGCGGCATCGCCGAGCCAGCGGACGTTGACCTGATCGCGCTGGATCTGGAGGCGCTGGCGAGCGAGGGGGTCGAGGTCAGTGCTGAGTTCGATGGCGCGATCGGCCTTGAAGCGTTTGAAGACGCCGAGCTGGTTGAGGCCGTTGATGAGGGGCATGACGTCGGCGTGCTCATCGACGGTGGACTTGCAGGCATCCATCTTCGCGAAGTGGGCGTTCATGCGCCGGGCGTCGCGCTGGTCCTTGAGCATGGAGTCGAGGATGCCGGTGGCGTGGCGGCTTGCGGCCTCGATGGTGAGAACGCGGGTGCGCAGCGCCTCGATGCGAAGGAGGGCGGCTTCTGCGCGGGAGGCGTCGAGTGCGGCGGAGGCGTCGGGCAGGGGAGGAAGGATGGGGGTGGAGCCGTCGAGGAGGCCGAGTTCGGCGAAGACCTCCCGGAGTGAGGCGACGCGGGTGTGTTGCTTGGGGATGCCGCTCTCGGTGGCGTCGATGACCTGCTGAGGAGCGTTGCGGAAGTCGATTTCGAACTGGGCGAGATAGGTGCGCATCTGCTCGTCGCAGTAGAGAACGCGGCCGTTGATGTCGCGGCTCTTCTTCAGTGTGCGCTTCATGCGCGCCACGCGGCTCCACTCCATCATCTCGATGGTGTTGAAGGCATTGAGTTCGGGAGCCCAGAGGTCGTGGATGGCGGCGCCGGGGCCGTAATAGAGGCCTTCGGAGAAGGCGAGGTCCTGCCCGGCGAGGATGATCGGGTTGCAGCCGAGGTATTGCGCGAGGTAGAAGGAGAGGTGGGCGACGGTGGCGCCGGCCTTGAGGGTTCCCATCTCGCGCGCAAGGGGGCCGAGGACGCGATCGAGGAAGTCGTTGCCGAGGCAGCGGACGGAGCCGGGGAAGGCCTCGACGACGGCGCGATTGACTTTCGGTTCACAGACGAGGGTGATGCCGCGGAGGTCCTCTTCGGTGAGGCCTTCGTAGAAGCGGCGGCTCATCTCGTGGTAGTCGAGGGCGGTGACGAAGTGGGGGCGGATGCCTCGCCGCAGCAGGGGCTTGAGGACGGTCTGGGCGGCGATGAGGATGCAGCGATCGCGGAGGCCGGGGGTGGAGAGGAGGTCGATGTTGCGGGCGAGGCCGGGTCCGGCGGCGATGCAGAGGGCGGGACGGTCGGAGGCGGCGTTTTGGAGGGGGAGGATGCCGTCGCCGGCGGCATAGCGGTCGAGGTTCAGGAGGAGGTTGCGGCAGGTGGTGGCGGCGTGAACGAGGGTCGAGAGGGTCGTGGTGCGGAGTGCGGCGACGACCTCGGTGAAGGCGGTGATGAAGGCGGCGGCGCGGGGTCCGAGGCGGAGGCGGCTGGGGGGATGGGGGAGGATTTTCGTTCCCTGGGCGATGATGGAGGCGGCGGAGGCGAGGCGCTCGTGGATGGCGGCGCGGTCGGCCTCATCCTCGACGATGACGAGATTCGTCTGTTCGATCCATGCGGAGCAGTCGATGCGCTCGAGGACCGCGCGGAGCATCGGAATGTCGGGCTCGTAGACGATGACAAGGCCCGTCTTGCGCATTTTCTGTGCCAGTGCGGCGACATGGTGGCCGAGGCCGAAGCCGAGAATGACGACGGCGGGTGCTTCGATGAGGTCGATGGAGTCGGTGAGTCGTGCGGCTTCTGCGAGGGGATCGACGCGGCTGGCGAGGCGCCGGCCCTGGTAGAGTCCTGTGGCGGGGGTGTCGGGCGGGGAATCGATGATGAGGTCGGCGGCGGGGGCGATCTTCCGCAAGTGGTCGCAGAGCAGGGGGTTATGGCGTTGGAGGGCAGCGAGGTTGTTTTCGAGGATCTGCTGGTGCACGCGGGATGTTGCCTGAAATGGGAAGGTGTGAATTGCGTTGTGCGTCTGAAACTTCAGGGTGCCGGCCTGCGTTTAATCGGGTGTCGGCGTGTTTTTGCTTTATTGGCCGCAGAGGGAGGGCATAGTGGATCCGAGCCGGTGGCAGGTGTTTGAGGACCCGTGGCTGACCTCGATTGTGATGATCCTCGTCGGGCTGATTGCAGCGCGGGTGGGGATTGCGCGGCGGAGCCGGGCCGTAGTTGGGATCGGGGCGGCGGTGGGGGTGCTGGGGATGCTGCTGATCCCGCTGGCAGCGCTGATCGAGACGCCGTCGGAAGAGATTCACTCGCGGACGATGGAGCTGATCGAGCGGGCGATTGCGGGCGATCGTGATGCGCTGGATTCGATGCTGGATCGGAACGTGATCATGGTGGTTGGCGCCGACCGGCTGGACTGGGACCGGGAGCAGATTCTGCGTCTGATCCCGAATCTGCCGTCGGTGGTGGAGTCGAATTACCTTCGGCGTGTGGAGGCGAGTGCAGACGCGGAGACGATCGGGCGGTCGGAGGTGGCGCAGACGACAATGAGCCGCTACGGTCGGGCGACGCCGAACGAGTGGCGTTTCATCTGGAAGCGGACGGGGGAGGGGCCGTGGCGCGTTGTGGAGCTGAACTGGCTGACGTGGAACGGTGAGGATGTTCCGTCGGCGCGGATGCTCTCGCCCTGAGGGGACAGGTCAGCCGAAGATGGATTCAACGTCGGCGAAGGCGTCGGGGAAGGCCTGCATGACGGCCTGCAGCGCGGGGGCGTCGAGGCGGACTTCTGAGAGGATGGCGCGATCGATCTCATCGCTCTGGAGGTCGGCGGTGAAGCCGAGCTTCTTCCCGAAGGCGATGCGGTCGGCGATGTAGACGATGGAAGTGAGAAGTCGGCTTCCGGGCTCGAGTTCCTGGGGGCGGTGGTGGAAGCCGGCGACGTTCGCGAAGCTGCGTGGGAACTTCCAGCGCTGGCAGAGGGCTCTTCCGAAGTCCTGGTGGTTGGCGCCGAAGACGGCGTCTTCGGCGTCGATGAAGGGTTCGGCAGCGCTGCGTTCGAAGACCTCGACGAGTCGGTGGCGATCGACCTGCATCTGGACCATGAGGCCGATGTCGTGAAGGAGTCCGGCGAGGAAGGCCTCGTCACCGATGGAGGGATGGGCGTGGTCTGCGATGAGCTTGGCGGTGGTGGCGACTGCGGTGGAGTGGACCCAGAGATCGCGGGCGCCGAACTTCGGGCAGAGTTCTCCGCCTCGGAAGAGTTTGGCGAGACTGGTGGCGATAGCGATGTTCTTAACGGCGTTGAGTCCGAGGAGGACGATGGCGCGGTTGATGGAGCCGATCTGCCCGGGGAGTCCGTAGAACGCTGAGTTGACGACCTTGAGGATGCGGCTGCAGAGGGCGGGGTCGTTGGAGATGAGCTTGTGGAGGTCCTGGGCGGTGGCGGAGGGGTCTTCGACGAGGTCGATGATGCGGAGCGTGATCTCGGGGAGGGTGGCGATATGGCTGATTTCGCCGACGGCCTTTTCCGCGATCGCGGCGCGCTGTTCCATTGAGATGGTGGAAGACATCGTCGGGGGCTCCCTGGAGGTTGATCGGACAGGCGCGCAGCAGGCGTCCGCCGGGCCGTAGATCGGCAGTACGGCTTATCGGTTCGGCAGGGGGGAGCCTTCAGTGAAATCCGGGACGGAGGCGATCAGCCGCCGGAGGGGCCGGGGGCGCGTTCGCGTTCGATTTCCCGCGTGCGGTCGTGGGGGTCGTCAGGGCGCTGGCCGAAGGGGTGGATCTCCGGGGCGGGGGCCTGGGCGAGCTGCTCCTGATCGAGGGCAGCGACAAACTTGCCGATCGTCTCGCGCATCAGTTCATGCTTTTCCTTCATGAGGTTGATGCGGGGGTCGCCGCCTTCGGCGATCTGCTGGCCGAGGGAGCGAGAGCCTCCGCCGTCACCGCCGCCGGGGGCGATGCGGGGCGGGCCGTCGGTCCCCTGCGTGCCGGCGGGCTGGACTTCGCGGCCACGTCCCGCGCCGCGGTTTCTGGCCGACTCGGCTTCGCGGAGGATCTCAACCATGCGGCGGTTGATGTCGGCCATGCGGGTGTTGTACTGCTCGTAGGCGCCGTCGATGGTTTCGCGCTGGTCGTCGGTGAGGGATTCGAGTTCGGAGATGGTGTCGTAGTACTCGTCGACGGGCGTCCGGACGTAGATGTTGGGGTAGGCGGCGGAGTGGTAGGCGATGCTGAACTGCTCGCGGCGGCTCTCGGGCAGCTGGGCGAGTACGGCTTCGTAATAGCGTGCGTTGATCTCGCGGACGGTCTGGCGGCGGGCTTCGAGAGTTTCGATCGTTTCCTGAATGGCGAGACGGACTTCCGGGTCGGAGAAGTCGCCGCGGGCATCCTCGACGGCCTTGATGGCGGCTTCGCGCTCTTCGAGGGCGGCATCCATCTCGACGGCATATTGCTCAAGGGTGTCGGCGATGTCGGCCTCTTCGCTCTCCGTGAGTTCGAGGGTGTCGAGGACGCTGAGGATGTCGATGCGTTCGGTGCCTCCGCCGGAACCGTTGTGAAGTCGTGAGCGTCGGCGCCACTCGCGCCTGTAGCGATCCCACTCCTGGGCCTGCTCCTCGGTGAGGATGGACTGAGCGGTGGCGAAGAAGTCGGCCTCGAGGGCGTCAACGGCCTGTGTGAACTGGACGCGGCTCTCGTCGAGGCGGTCGCGGAGCGTCTGCCAGTCCCTGGTCTGGCGGGCCTCATCGCGGAGGGCGTCGTTGCGGCTGCGGTATTCCTTGAGTGTCGCCTGGTGGGCCTGGTTGTAGCCGTCCCATGCAGCACGGAGGAGCTGGTTCTGGTCCTCGGTGAGGGCGAAGAACTCCTGCATGGCATCGAGTTCGGGCTGGCCGACGCGGGGATTCTGTACGTTTGAAGCGACAAGTTGGGCCGGTGCGGCGGCGGCGATGGCGAGGGCGATGAGAACGGCGAGGGAGCGGAGAGCGTTGAAGGCGTTCACGCTGCAGACCTCCTTATCAGGGGCGCGGGGGAAGCGGGTCGGTTCTGCGCCTCGAGGGTGGAAACGGGATTGTGTTGCACGATCTCTCGGTGAAGGGTATGACGGCGGAGGGGCGGGGTGAATTGCGGCAGAAAGCGGGAGATACCGGGAATTGTGCGGTCTGAGGGGGTGCAGGTGCGAAAGCGGGGAGGTGTGAGGGCCAATAATGCAAAGGATGGACCGCATTCAAGACTCTGAAAGGGGATCGACTGTGATGATCGGAACACGCTTCTGCATGCCTGCTCTTCTGGCATTTCTGGTAGCGGCGACGGGGTGCGGCTTTGGCGGGCATCGGGCGACCCGGACCGTCTCGCAGACGGCATCGCATGTGGCGGGAAGCGCGATTGACGTTGAGACGCGCAACGGGCGGATCACGATCCACCGCGATGCGACGCTCGGAGAGGTGCAGATCGAGGCGACGATCGTGGGCAGCGATTCGACGCCGGAGGGGGCGGAGGCGCGTGCTGCCGCGATCACGGTGGCGATGGAGCGGGGCGAGGATGGGACGCTCTCGGTTCGTCCGGTGTTTCCGGATCAGCCCCGGAGCAACGAGGGGTGCTCGTTTGTGATCCGGATTCCGGACACGGGGGCGGTGTCTGCGAAGACATCAAACGGCGGAATCTCGATCATGGGACTCGGCGGGGTGGCGACGGTGCTGACCAGCAACGGAGCGATCGAGGTGGAGGATCACAATGGGCCGGTCGATGCGCAGACCTCCAACGGGCGGATCGTGTGTACGGGAGTGGCCGGCGCGGTGAAGGCGAGCACGTCGAACGGGCGGATCGAACTTGCCGAGGTGTCGGGTGGTATCTCCGCGGAGACGAGCAACGGGTCGATCCGGGCGGAGCAGGCGGAGGGAACGACCGAGCCGGTAGGGCTTCGGACATCGAACGGGTCGGTGTGGGTGGCGTTGCCGGCATCGGCCTCAGGCTCGTTTCAGATTGATACCTCCAACGGATCAATCACCGTGGAGGGGAGCCGGACTGCAGGGCAGAAGGGGGACAAGAACAGCCGGACGATTGCCCTCGGACAGGGACTCGGCGGGGTGATCCGCACGTCAAACGGGAGCGTGACGGTCGTTCTGCGGTAGTGCGGCGGAGGTTGCCGCTTGTGGGGCTCCGGCTACCATTGGCCCCTATGGCAAGACTCATCGCATTTCTCTCCACGGCGGCGCTGACGGGATTTCTCGCGGCGTTGTTTTCGATTCCGAACCTGATCCCGATCATGCTGATCGTCTTCTGCATCGGCATGGGGTGCGGGATGAAGTTTCACTGGGCCGTGATCGGCTCGGTGCTGACGCCTGTGGCGATGGTGGCGCCGATGCGACTGGTCCCCGGTCCGGAGCCCTTCGGCCGGCTCGTTCCCCCCGATGACTCGCAGGTTGTAGAGTTGATCTACGTCAACGATGCGCGTGCGGCGTACGCGGAAGAGGTGGAGGAGTTTGAGGAGGCCCTGGCAGCGTACGACGCGCGGGTGGAGGCGGGAACGGCCCCGGAGAAGGGTCGGCCGGAGCCGCCGACGCTGCATGAGTCGAACGTGGAGGCGGTGGAGGCGCTGAATGAGGCCGGTGAGGGGACCTACGGCGTCTGGCCGCTGCCGTTGGCGTTTGTCCTTTCGCTGGGGCTGACGATCGTCGCCTGGGTGGTGAATACGGTGACGACGCGGCCGTTCCGCGATCCGCAGCCGCTCGGTGCTCCGTAATTATCGGGGTTGCAATCGCGAGCGATCGTGAGGAAATGTGTCAAAGAGTGGAGATTCGGGATGAAGAGGCCCTCCATCCCGGGTTGTTGTCTGTACACACTGGGGGCACGGACACCGCGCACCGTCCGTGCCGCCACCTGATGCGGAGTGGATGAAGGCCTGATGACGGGCGTAGGCTCCCGTGCGGGCTCTTGGGGTGACTGAACTTATTCGGACCTGAAGGAGGGACTCATGCGTTTCCACCAGCGACTTCAGAGCGGGTTGTGCCTGGCGGCTGCGGCCGGGGGATTTGCACTTTCAACCAGTGAGGTGACAGGACAGGTCCTGACTTCACGGCGGATTGCGGCGGGGCTGAATGACCCGTTGTACATGACGGCAGCGCCGGGTGATTCCGGCCGGGTGTTCGTGCTTGAGCAGGTCGGGAGGATTCGGATCGTCACCGAGGACCAGGGGCTGCTGACGACTCCGTTTATCGATCTGCAGGATGTGATTCTTTCCGGCGGTGAGCGTGGTCTGCTCGGGCTTGCGTTTCATCCGGATTACCCGGCTGACCCGAGATTCTTCGTGAACTACACAAACCTTGCGGGCGACACGATCATCGCGTCGTACGAGGTGTCGGCGGATGACCCGAATGTGGCGGATGAGTCCACGTTCACGGAGATCCTGTTCATCGATCAGCCGTACTCGAACCACAACGGGGGCTGGCTGGCGTTCGGGCCGGACGGCTACCTCTACATCGCGATGGGAGACGGCGGGAGCGGAGGCGACCCGCAGAACCGGGCGCAGACCGGCTCGACGCTTCTGGGGAAGATGCTGCGGATCGATATCGACAACGGCTCACCCTATGCGATTCCTCCGGACAACCCGTTCGTGGACAACACGGCGTTCCTGGATGAGATCTGGGACTACGGGCTTCGGAATCCGTGGCGGAACAGCTTCGACCGCGCGACGGGGGACTTCTGGATTGCGGATGTGGGACAGACGGAGTGGGAAGAGGTGAACTTCGCGCCGGCCGGGGAGGGCGGAGTGAACTGGGGCTGGCGGCTGAAGGAGGGATCGAGCTGCTACAACCCGCAGACGAACTGCGATCCCAACGGGATCACAACTGATCCGATCTACGAGTACGAGCACACCTTCGTGCCGCAGTTCCGCTGTTCGATCACGGGCGGATACGTGTATCGCGGCGAGTCGATTCCGCTGGAGCAGGGGAACTACTTCTTCGCGGACTACTGCAGCTCGGAGATCTGGTCGTTCCGGTACGAGAACGGGCAGGTCGTTGACTTCGAGGAGCGCACCGATGAACTCGATCCGATCGGCTCGCTGGACATCGATGCGATCGTCTCCTTCGGCGAGGATGCCGACGGCGAGTTGTACGTTGTGGAGCAGGGAGATGGGGAGGTCTTCCGCATCGAGACGCTGATGCAGCTGGCGGCGAGCGACTTCATCGCCGGGCAGCAGGCGACGCTCTCGGTGGCGAATGCGTTGCCGAATTCGCCGGTGTACTTCGGGTATTCGCTGACGGGGACTGGCTCGACGCCTGTTCCTCCGCTGGGGGTGACGGTGGCGCTGTCGAACCCGGTGCTGATCGGGCAGGCGGTGGCGGATGGCACGGGCTCGGCGCAGATTTCGCGGCCGATTCCGGGCCAGGCGCAGGGGGCGACGGTGTGGGTGCAGGCAGCGCATGCCGGGAACACGAGCAACGTGGTTCGGGCGGTGGTGCAGTAAGGCCGGCCTGAGCGGTTTGTGAGTGACTTGATTGCAGGCCCGCGGCGAGTGTCGCGGGCCTGTTTGTTTTGCCTATTGTGGAGCGGACTCGAAAGGAGGCGTTCTGAAGAGTTATCGCAAGGAATTGTGGATGGAAGTCCCCGCAAGGCGGGGGTTTGTGAACCTCACGCCGCAGGTGCGGCAGGCGGTGGCCGAAAGCGGGGTGCGGGAGGGGCTGTGCCTTGTAAACGCAATGCACATCACGGCGAGCGTCTTCATCAACGACGATGAGCAGGGGCTGCACGGCGACTATGAGCGGTGGCTGGAGGGGCTGGCACCGCACGCGCCGACGGAGCAGTACCGCCACAACGACACCGGCGAGGACAACGCCGATGCGCACCTGAAGCGGCAGATCATGGGGCGGGAGGTGGTGGTGGCGATCACGAGGGGGGAACTGGATTTCGGGCCGTGGGAGGCGATCTTCTACGGGGAGTTTGATGGTGGACGTCGGAAACGGGTGCTGATCAAGATCATCGGGGAGTGAGGGTCGATGTCGGGAACGCGCGAGATTCAGGATCACTACTTCCGCGAGGCGAAGCGGCAGGGGTATGTGGCACGATCGGCCTTCAAGCTGGAGGAAATCCAGGAGCGCCGGGGGGTGATTCCGCGCGGTGGGTTTGTGCTGGACCTGGGATGTGCGCCGGGGGCGTGGCTGCAGGCGGCGTGCCGGGCGATCGGGCCGCGCAGCGCCGGGGGTAAGGTGGTGGGGCTTGACCTGAAGGAGACGCGCGTGCCGGGGATGTTCTGCGATGATCGGGTGACGGCGATCACGGGAGATGTGTACGAGGTGTCGGCTGAGGAGCTGCTGGCGGCGATTGATGACGGCGGTGCGGGGCGGCGGTACGACACGGTGGTGTCAGACATGATGGCATCTACGAGCGGGCACCAGATGACGGATCATTACGCCTCGGTGCGGCTGGCGCGGCGGGCGCTGGAGATTGCGGCGGCCGTGCTGAAACCCGGGGGAAACTTTGTGGCGAAGGTCTTCGAGGGGGCGGAGTATCCGGCGTTCCTCGAGGAGTGCAAGGCGGTGTTTGCGGAGGTGAAGGGGTTCAAGCCGAAGGCGTCGCGGCAGATCTCGACGGAGATGTACGTGGTGTGCAAGGGATTCAGCGGAGCGAAGCGATGAGCGATCGGCCGATTCTGCTTTCAACGTGGTCGTTTGGAGTGAAGGCCAACGCGGCGGGTTGGCCGGTGCTTTCAAGCGGGAAGAGCGCGCTGGATGCGGCGGAGGCGGCGTGCATTGCGGTGGAGTCTGACCCGGAGGTGGACTCGGTCGGGGTGGGCGGGTTGCCCGATGCGAGCGGTGAGGTGAGTCTGGATGGGGCGGTGATGCTGTCGCCGCGGCGGTGCGGGGGCGTGTGCTACGTGCGTCGGTTTGCGCACCCGGTGTCGATGGCGCGGCGGGTCATGGAGCGGACGATTCACGTGCTGCTGGCGGGCGAGGGGGCAGAGGCGTTTGCGCGCGAGGAGGGGTTTGCCGAGGCGGAGTTGCTGACGGAGCGGGCGAGGGCGGCGTGGGAGCGGTGGCGTTCTGATCCGG
>CAZPFK010000055.1:0-1732 GCA_964585855.1 uncultured Vicinamibacteraceae bacterium | reverse complement strand
CATCACCAGGCGGCGTTCATCGCGCTGCGGGCTGACGGGGTGTGGAGCGCGGGGTCGCTGTTTCCGGGCTTCCGGTGTGCGGTGCGGAGGGAGGGGGAGGAGCGGCTTGCGGAGGCGTGGTCGATTCGTGGCGTGAAAGTCGATGAGGGTTCGCGGCTGTAGCCGATGAAGAATCGGTGAGTGAGCGAAGATTTCCCCTTGTTGCCATTTCAGCAGGGAGCGGGAGGCGTGGGCAGCGGTGCGCGCCTGCGGCGATGTTTGGGATGCGTATTGAGGCGGGTTTGGGCGATTCTGCCGGGCTGGCAGGGGCTGACTGCCGAAACGTGGATTACGCGGCAAGGGGGGCGGGCCGATAGATAGTGTCGGTTTGGAGCCAACCTGTGGGGGTATGCGGACGTAACAGGAGTTTGATGGGGTGGAAAAATCCTGATAGGATCGCGTGCTGGAGAAACTGTCAGGGAAGACAGGGTTGACGGTCTGCGATGAGGAGACACCATGTTCGAACGCTTTACTGATCGTGCCCGGAAGGTGATGGCGCTTGCCAACCAGGAGGCGCAGCGGTTTAACCACGAGTACATAGGGACTGAGCACATTCTTCTTGGGCTGGTGAAGGAGGGGTCTGGGGTCGGCGCCAACGTGCTGAAGAATCTCGGCGTGGACCTGCGAAAGGTCCGGCTCGAGGTTGAGAAGCTGGTGAAGTCGGGGCCTGACATCGTGACGATGGGCAAGCTTCCGCAGACGCCGCGCGCCAAGAAGGTGATCGAGTATGCGATCGAGGAAGCGCGGAACCTGAACCACAACTACGTCGGGACGGAGCATCTGCTGCTTGGCCTGCTGCGCGAGCACGAGGGTGTCGCAGCGCAGGTGCTGACGAACCTCGGCCTGAAGCTTGAGGAGGTCCGCGAGGAGGTGCTGAACCTGCTGGGCGCGGGCGTGGAGAACACCGAAGAGGAGGCGCCGGACGCCTCGGCTCCCGCTTCGGAACAGAGCGGCGAGGGCCGCAAGAGCAAGAGCAAGACGCCGGCGCTTGATTCCTTCGGCCGCGACCTGACGGAGCTGGCGCGCGACGGCGCGCTGGACCCGGTGATCGGGCGTCAGGGCGAGATTGAACGATTGATCCAGGTGCTGTGCCGGCGGACGAAGAACAACCCGGTTCTGTTGGGCGAGGCGGGGGTCGGGAAGACCGCGATCGTCGAGGGCCTGGCGCAGCGGATCATTGCCAAGGAAGTGCCGGACCTGCTGTATGACCGCCGGCTGGTGGTGCTGGACCTGGCGCTGATGGTGGCCGGGACGAAGTACCGCGGGCAGTTCGAGGAGCGGATCAAGGCGGTGATGAACGAGGTCCGGCGAGCCGGGAACGTCATCCTCTTCATCGACGAGCTGCACACGCTGGTCGGGGCGGGCGGGGCCGAGGGTGCGATCGACGCGTCGAACGTGCTGAAGCCGGCGTTGTCGCGCGGCGAGATTCAGTGCATCGGGGCGACGACGTTTGACGAGTATCGCAAGTACATCGAGAAGGACAATGCGCTGGCGCGGCGGTTCCAGTCGATCGTGGTCGATCCGCCTTCCAAGACCGAGACGATCGAGATTCTCAAGGGTCTGCGCGACCGGTACGAGGATCACCACCGGGTGAAGATCACCGATTCAGCGCTGGAGAAGGCGGCGGAACTTTCAGATCGGTACATCACCGGGCGCGTGCAGCCGGACAAGTCGATCGACGTGATCGACGAGG
>CAZPFK010000054.1:9497-18536 GCA_964585855.1 uncultured Vicinamibacteraceae bacterium | reverse complement strand
CCTACCCTCTCCCATCATGCTCATCCTCTTCGACATCGACGGAACGCTCTACCACGGCGACAAGTCCGGCATCGATGCCTTCACCGCCGCCGGCCGCGAACTCTTCGGCCCCTCCTTCCGGCAGCCCGACTTCGACTACTCCGGCTGGCTGGACCGGCTCATCTACGCCCGTTTTGCCGAGCACAACCGCGTCCCCGATGATGAAGCCACCCAGGCCGCCTTCCGCCGCCTCTGCAACCTTCACCTCCGCCGAAACCTCGCCGAGGGCCGCTACGCCGCCCGGGTGCTGCCCGGCGTCCACGACCTCGTCAACGCCCTGCGCGAGCAGCGCGAACGCGTCACCCTCGGCCTGCTCACCGGCAACTGGCCGGAAAACGGCCGCGTCAAGGTCGAGTTCTGCGGCCTTGATTTCACGTGGTTTGAGGTCAACGCCTGGTCCGACGACGGGCAGCACCGAAACGACCTGCCGCCGGTCGCCATGAAGCGCTATTGCGAACGGCACGCCCGCGACATCACGCCGCAGCAGACGCTCATCATCGGCGACACGCCCCACGACGTCGCCTGCGCCCGGGCCCACGGTTGCCGCATGCTCGGCGTCGCCACCGGGCGGACCGGCATCCAGGGGCTGCGTGAGGCCGGGGCCGACCACGTCGTGGCGGACCTCACAGCGACTGAGGAGATTCTCGACTGGGTGCTCTCCTCCTCCGGGCGCGTCGGGGCGAATTGAAGGGAGCTGCTGTGAAACGCATCGGCTGGATCGGAACGGGCGTGATGGGGGCTTCGATGGTGCGCCGGCTGCTGGCGGCCGGCTTCGAGGTGACCGTCAGCACGCGGCGTCGCGCCAAGGCGGAGCCGCTGCTGGCCGAGGGCGCGCGCTGGGCCGACTCTCCCGCGCAGGCGGTCTCCGGGGCCGATGTCGCCGCGACGATGGTCGGTTATCCGCACGATGTTGAATCGGTCTATCTCGGTTCGGAGGGCGTCTTCGCTGCGCAGGCCCTGCCCGCACTGGCCGTCGACTTCACCACCAGCAGCCCCGACCTGGCTGCACGCCTGGCCGCCCACGGCGCGGAGCTGGGCGTGCCGGTCGTCGATGCACCCGTCTCAGGCGGCGATATCGGCGCGCGCACCGGCGCGCTGTCGATCATGATGGGCGGCGAGGCCTCGGCCGTCGAAGCGCTGCAGCCGATGCTCAAACACCTCGGAAAGACGACGACGCACCTCGGCGGCCCCGGCGCGGGTCAGCACACGAAGATGGTCAACCAGATCCTGATCGCCTCGACGATGGTCGGCGTCTGCGAAGGCCTGCTCTACGCCCGTGCGGCCGGCCTTGACGGGCAGCGCGTCATCGAGGCCGTCGGCTCCGGGGCGGCCGGCTCGTGGACGATCAACAATCTCGGCCCGCGCATGCTCAAGCGCGACTTCGAGCCGGGCTTTTACGTCGAGCACTTTCTGAAGGATCTCGGCATCGCCCTGGCCGAGGCGCGGCGGTTGCGTCTGGCGTTGCCTGGGCTGGCGCAGGCGGAGCAGCTGTACCGGGCTGTTGAGGCGCAGGGCATGGCGCGGAAGGGCACGCAGGCACTGATCTGCGCCCTGGAATCGCTTTCGGCCGCCTCTCCCGGCGCTTCCTCTTAACAATTCGCGCGCCCGGCCCCTGCATAGACTCACGGCGAGAGGATTCCGCGGCACAGATCGGCGGGGAGACTGATCCCATGCCCACATCCCGGTCGGGACCAGCGCGTCTCAGGATCGAGCCGTCGCAGCGCACGCTCAGCGCTGCGCGCGAGGCGCTTTCCATGCGCCTCGAGGAAGTGAGCCGTCGCCTGGAGATCGCCGCCGGCGAACCCGCCGACCGCGTCCGGGCCGCGCATGCTCTGCGCGTCGCCACCCGGCGTGCCGGCGCAGCGCTGGCCTTTTTCCGTCCCTGCCTCAAGCAGAAGCCGCGCAAGAAGGTCGCCCGCGCCCTGCGGGAGATTCGCGCCTCGGCCGCACACGCCCGGCGCTGCGACGTGCTGCACGCATACTTCCTTGATCGCGCCGGCACTGCCCTCGGCCCGGAGCGCGAGGCGTGCGAGGCGATCGCCCTGTGGACCGCCGGTCGGCGCGAGGCGGCGACTGCCGAGATCTACCACGCGGCCGAGTCCATTCCGCGCAAGCGGCTGATGCGGCGCTGCCGTCGCCTGGTGAAATCACTCCGACTCACCGATGAGGATCGCTCACGGCGCACCTTCGCAGAGTTTGCGCAGCACATCGTCGCCGATCTCACCGGGGCCTTTCACGCAGCGGCCGATGCCGATCTGACCGACGTTGAGCACCTGCACGAACTCCGCATCGCCGGCAAGCGCCTGCGCTACGGCCTTGAGATTGCACGGCGCTGCATGCCTCGAGAGGAGTATCGTCGGCGGATGTTTCTCCTTCGTTCGCTGCAGGACCGCCTCGGCGCCCTCAACGACCACGCCGACGCTGCCGCCTGGATCGATGAGTTCCTCGCGCAGACCGCCTCGGACGGCAATGGAACGGTTTCGCTGCGACGTGTTCTCTGCGAAGGACTCAGGGACCGCCTCGACAAGGATCGCCTCGACCGCACCGCCGCGTTCTTTGCCGACTGGCAGGCCGGCTACTGGAGCGAACTGATGTGGGCGCCGCAGGCCGGGAATGCAACCCCGGTCGCGACCGACGGTTGAATTCTCAGGATCGTTCTCCTTCCCTGACGTTGAAGGTGCGCGCTGACCATGAAGAGTCTCCTGCTGATGCGGCATGCGAAATCCAGCCACGACGATCCCGCCCTTGATGATTTCGACCGCTCCCTCAATGACCGTGGCCTTCGCGATGCCCCGATCATGGGCGCTCTGATCCGGCGCAACCTCATCCTCCCCTCCCTCATCATCGCCTCCTCCGCCCGGCGCACCCTCGACACCGCCCGAGCCGTCGCCGACGTCTGCGGCTACCACGGTGAGATTATCGCTGCGCCGGAACTCTACCTCGCCTCCCCTTCACGCTATGTCGAGGTTCTTCGCAACTCCGGTGCCGGCTCGTGCGTGCTCACCGTCGGCCACCACCCCGGCGTAGACGACCTGCTCCTGATGCTGACCGGGCAGGAGCGGAAGATGGTGACCGCTGCGCTGGCCTGGATCGACATTGACATTGAGGAGTGGTCGGACCTCACGCCGGAGGCCGAGGGCTCGCTGCGCGGCTTCTGGTCGCCCCGCGAGGTCGCCGAGGCCGGCTGACCGCAGCGCGAACGATCGGGGCGCGGCCTTCGTAGTATTCCTCTGGACCTGATTTCTGAGAGTGATGAAGGAGCGCACACATCATGGACAAATCCCAGCTGATCAAGAGTCTCAACCACGACCTGGCCAACGAACTCAGCGCTGTCATTCAGTACCTCACCTACGCCGCCAAGGCGACCGGCCCCTACCGCCCGCAGTTGTCGGCCTTCTTTCTCGCAGAAGTTCCCGACGAACAGGGCCACGCGCAGTTCCTGGCCAACAAGATCGTCGCCCTGGGCGGTGAGCCGACGACGGTCCCCTCCGACATCGCCCCGGCCAAGTCCAATCGCGACATGCTCCAGGCCGTGCTCGCCGCCGAGAAGCGCGCCATCGCCGACTACACCGCCCGCGCCAAACAGGCCGAGGAGTACGGCGACAAGGGCCTTGCCGTGCAACTGGAGGACATGGTGCGTGATGAGAGCACGCACGCCGAGGAAGTCGAGCGCATTCTGCGCGACTGGCCGCTGTAGCCGGTTTGCTCAGCCCTCGCGTTCGCCCAGGCGGCGGTCGAGCTGAAAGAGCGGGCTGACCTGCTCGCCCATGATCTTCATCTGATCGACAATGGTGCGGATGGAATCCTCCTCCTCCACCTGCTCGTCAATGAACCAATGCAGTGCCGTCTCGGTCGCAAAGTCCCCCTCCTGCCGCGCCAGCGCGAAGAGGCGGTTGATCGACGCCGTCACCTTCTGCTCATGCGCCAGCGACTGTCCCATCACCGCCCGGGCCGCCTCCAGAATCACCCCGCTCGAACCCTGGGCTGAGGCGATCGCGGCATTCACCTCCGACGCTGCTCTCGCCTTGACCTCCGGCGCGGCGATGGCCGCCAGCCCGACTTCCGAGCCGCGCTCAGTCAGGTAGTTGAAGAGCCGCATGCCGTGACCGACCTCTTCCTTGGCCTGCGCCTTCATCCAGGAGCAGAAGCCGGGGAGGTTGACGGCGTCGAAATAGGCCGCCATCGCGAGGTAGGCGTAGGCGGAAGTGAACTCGAGGTTGATCTGGTCGTTGAGGGCTTTGCGCAGGGTGTCAGAGAGCACGGCATGCATCCTTTCCATAAGGTGGCGGGCAGTTCTTTTGAATCGTTCCAAGATACGTCGGCCAGTCAAGAGCGGGATGGGTCGGGGTTGTTTGTGTTGTGTTCGGGTCTTTCAGCAATATCGGAATGCACATTCAGGAAAGGTCTTGACAGGATCGTGACCTTCCGGCATACTGGAACGTATGTCCGGCCGCTGAATCGGCGGCATTCGCATGCATCGGCTCGTTGTGGAGGATCCCTGCGGGCTGCGTTTCGGTGTGCCGGCATTGCAGCACGACGTCCCCGGCTGAGATGGACGTCGCGCTGATTTCGTTCGTTTTCGGCCGGAGTTCTCCGGTCATTGATGTGGCACAAGTGAGACTCGACAACTTTAAGAGAGGCTGAGGACATGAGACGACGTGGCTTTACACTCATCGAACTGCTGGTAGTCATCTCGATTATCGCCCTGCTGATCGGGCTCTTGTTGCCGGCCCTGGGCCGCGCGCGAGGCGCTGCCCGCAAGGGGCTTTGCCTCAACAACCTGCGGCAGATCTCCACGGGCTGCAACATGTTCATGGATGACACCAACGATGCGCCGCCCTTTGTCACCTCCCGTGGTGACGCCCACCTCTGGAAGAACTGGAGCCACGGCGGACGCTTCCCCGTGCTCCCCGCGCCTCCGGGCATTCCCATCAACGAGGCCCCCTATCCCTGGAAGCGCCCGCTCAACAAGTACGTCGAGCCCAACAGCCCCAACGGCTCCGACCTGCCCGGCAGCCTGTGGAACAACCGCTCCACCTACGACGAGAAGCACGAGTACCAGTTCCTCACCTTCGAGTGCCCGGAAGACAAGAACTACAACTGGCAGGCCTACTACGAGACCATGTCCGGCTCCGAGGGCGTCTACACCGGTACCAGCTCCTACTACGCCACCGGCACCTCCTACATGTACAACGACTTCTTCTTCTCCACGAAGAAGCGGCCCTTCCTCTACTCCGACATCGCCCTGGACGCCTCCCCCAACGCCGACGTCTCCCCCCTGGGGATGAAGATCATCGGCCGCAACCGCCAGATGTACGCCAGCCACGTCATCGCCTTCATGGATGACCCGGCCGACTGGTCCATCGGCAAGTTCAAGCCGACCCCCTCGCAGTTCACCCACCACGGCACGCCCGATGAGCACGCCGTGTCGTTCTACGACGGCCACGCCAAACTCGTGAACCTCCAGCAGGAAGAGGACGGCGGCGGTCGCTACAAGGCCATCACTGCAGACTACGCGATCCTCAGCCCCGACCAGCTGGATCGCTGATTCGATCTTTGGAAGCGGAGGAGGAAGGATGGCAGGCGGAACGCCCCTGGCGCCCGCCCGACAACACGGTGGACTGGCACAATCCCGCCTGGAAGGGGGCGGGATTTTTGTCGCGCCCCGCTCTTCCCGCCCATCCCCCTACAATCTCTGCTGATGATACACGACACGCAATTTGCCCCCGCACGACTCGCCCTCGAGGACGGCTCTGTCTTCTCCGGCCGGGGGTTCGGCGCGCTCGTCGATCAGGCGGGCCGGCCCCTGACTGTCTCCGGTGAAGTCGTCTTCAATACCGCCATGACCGGCTACCAGGAGGCCCTTACCGATCCCTCCTACGCCGGGCAGATCCTCACCATGACCGCCCCGCTGGTCGGGATCTACGGTGTGAACACGCAGGACATGGAGTCGCCGCGCGTGCAGGCCGCCGCGCTGGTCATCCGTGAACTCTCCCGCACCGTCAGCAACTACCGCGCCACCACCTCGCTCTCGCAATGGCTCCGCGACAACGGCGTGCCGGGCATCGAGGGCGTGGACACCCGCGCCCTGACCCGCCGACTCCGCACCCTCGGGGCCCTTCGCGGCGTCCTCTCCATGGATGCCTCGCTCAGCGACGCCGACCTCGTCGAGCGCGCCCGAAACGCGCCGAAGATGGCCGGGCAGAATCTCGCCTGCGCCGTCAGCCCCCGCCAGGCCGATTCCTGGAGCGAGGGGCTCGGCGAGTGGACCACGTTCACAGCCGGCTCCGGTCACGGGGAGGGGCTGCACGTCGTGGCTCTGGATTGCGGCGCCAAGCGCAACATCCTCCGGAACCTCACGCAGCGCGGCTGCCGCGTCACCATCGTCCCCTGGGATGTCACGCCGGAGTCGATCACCGCCCTCAAGCCCGACGGCCTCTTCGTCTCCAACGGCCCCGGCGACCCTGAGACCGTCGAACAGACCATCAACACCCTTCGCGCCCTGGCCGGCGAGATTCCCACCTTCGGCATCTGTCTCGGCCACCAGTTGCTCTGCCTGGCCCTTGGTGCAAGGACCTACAAACTGAAGTTCGGCCATCGCGGTGCCAACCAGCCCGTCAAGAACCTGCTCACCGGGCGTGTCGAGATCACCAGCCAGAACCACGGTTTTGCCGTCGATGCCGACTCCGCCGCCGCCGTCGGCCTCGAAGCCACGCACATCCACCTCAACGACCGCACCCTTGCGGGCTTCCGCCACGCGGCGCGGCCCATCTTCGCCGTGCAGTACCATCCCGAGGCCTCGCCCGGCCCGCACGACTCCGGCTACCTCTTCGACTGCTTCATCGAGATGATGCGATCGAAGACGGCGATCTCGGCCGAGCAGATGAAAGCCGCCATGGCGCAGGCCACGCACGCCGCGGTGTGACCGGCGTCTCACTCTGCATGAGACTCCGCCTGCTCATCTTCCTGCTCTGGCTCTGCGGTCTGGCCGCTCCGCTGCACGCTCAAGAGCAACCGCTTGCATGGTATCGCTTCAACCCCCGCGTCTTCGGCGCGACCGCGGGCGCGGTCCTTCCCTTCGCACTCCAGGCCGCCGACCGGGCCGGCGTTCTCACACCCGAGTTTCACCCGCTCTTTGACGCGATTCTGGCCGGCTCTGTGGCGGGCTCTGTGCAGCACGAAATGCACATACTGCGACTCGATGCCGAACTCGACGAAACCGCCCCCAACGGCTTCCGGCTGACCGATCTTCAGGTGGTTCTCATTCTGCAGACCGGCGGCAACCATCGTTCCTTCGTGCAGGCCCTGGGCACCATCCTCTCCCACTATCGCCAAGGCAAAGAGGGCGAGGAGATCGTCAACGCCGACGGCGAACTCAACGTCGGCCAGGAACTCTTCGATCTTACCGGCGGCCTTCGTGCAGCGCGCTTCCGCGCTCCGGGCTGGGCGGCGTGGCAGAGCGTCGAGTGGGCCTCGCTTCCCGATTCCTTCATCGTCGGCGTCGGCCGCGGCTCGCTTGAATCCTGGCAGAACGCCACCCGGCCGAACGAGTCCCCCGTCACACAGCAACACCGAAACGCCCTGCTGCGCGAGCCGCACTACCGGCCCGGAGCCCTCGACGCCCCGGTCGGCAACGCCTCGACCGTCGAGTGCCCGGCGTTCCTCGAGCTCTTCATCGATCTCGATGCCCTGCGGCGCATCATGCCTGAAATTCTCGCGCAGGGTCGGCCCAGAGACCTGCTGCAATGCGCCCGGCTCGATAATGCGCGCAACTGGATGCTGCACGGACGCCTCGCCGGCCGCTTCGTTCTCTGCGACCTCACCTGGCAGCGGCGCAGCGACGACCCGACCACAGTCATCCGCCGCCAACTCACCGTGGACGCCTGGCCCGAGTCATTGCCGATGCGCGAGGCCCCCGGCTCGTGGGTGCTGGCCGCGCCGATCGACCTCGAAGCAGCGCAGGAGCGCATCGTCGATCTCTACCGATCCTTCCTGCGCGGAGCGAAGCAGGAGTCCTTCGACGAGGCGTGGAGGAAGCACCGGCTGGAGAACCGCCGACTCTACGAGGCGATGTGGCCGCAGTTTGCCGGCTGGCTGATCCTGGGCAACTACCCGCCCGCCCCGATCCCCGCGCCGGGGGCCGTCACGCTTTATCTCCCCCTCGCCCCACGCGCATCTGAGCGCCTCGTCGAGAACCAGATCGCCTCCCTCGTGACGCGCTTCACGCAGGGCGATGCGCCGACCGAACTCGGCCACAGTCGACTCCAGCGCGATCAGGAGCGCCGCCTCTTCTGGCTCCAGACCGATTCGCAGGGAATGCTCCGCCTGCCGACCTGGGGCATGGCCCCCGGCATGCTGGTCGCCGGCTGGGGACCTGAGGTCGTGGAGGCCAACCGCGAGTGGATCAGCGCTCCTCGCAGGCGGTGAGACCGGTCCTCACGAGATCAGTTGCCCCTGACCGTCAACCTCAGCGTCGCATCCAGCTGCAGGATGATCGACTGATCGCCGACCAGCTCCGGCAATGCCTCAGCCGAGATCGCAACACCGTTGTTGCGGTTCGGATTGGAGTGCCAGAAGCGCACGGCCGACAACAGATTGCTCGATCGCCCCAGACTGACCGGCGCGCCGGGCGGCATCGGAATCCCTGACAGCAGGTCGCCGGCCGGATCGACAATCACGTGCGGCGGCGGGTCGAAGGAGCCCATCAGATCGGGATACTCGCCGACCACCAGTTCATTCCAGGTCCGCTGTGAAGAGGTCCAGTTGATCGTCAGCGCGCGGGCACCGATGACTCCGCTGTCGGTGGCGTCGGCGGCGGTCGAGTCGCTCTGGAAGCGGATGATCAGTTCGGCGCCCACAACATCGTCGATCGTGGAGTTTCCCGGAAGCATGGATTCGAGATCGCTGAGGTCAAAGCGAACCAGCAGGCGCGACTCGATCGGCCGTTCTGAGCCGATCCCGGAGTGCCCAAGCGGCATCGGCTCCGTGATGATCTCGTCG
>CAZPFK010000054.1:0-9397 GCA_964585855.1 uncultured Vicinamibacteraceae bacterium | reverse complement strand
TTCTCCGGGTCCGGCGCCACCTCCGCCGGTGTCCCGTTGTCGCAGGTGAAGATGACGATCGTTTGGCTCGAGTGACGGTAGTTGTTCTCCGAGTCAATGACATCAAGCGATCGGAGCAGCCGGCCGATCTCGGTGTCCATTGCTTCCACAACGGCGCGATAGCGGTTGCGGTTGGAATCAACCTCTGGCGCGTAGTAGTCCTCGCCGGAGGGCAGCAGTGACGAATCCACCTTCCACCACAGGAAACTCTCCTTGCCGGTATAGTCGATGCGCTTGTGCGGGTCGATCGTGTGGAAGAAGAGCGCGAAGGGCTTCTGCGGGTCCGGACGATTGACCACATGATCAATCGCCATGTTCACTGATCGCGTCAGATGCTCATCGCCCACGTCCAGCGGATCGTCCAGATGTGAGTAATCCTGGTAGTCCTCCCACACGTCAAAGCCCTGCGACTCCGGCAGCAGACCATGCTCGGCCGACCAGCCGAGGTGCCACTTGTCAATGAGAATCGTGTAGTACCCGCTCGCCTGCAGCATCTCCGCTGTCGTCCACTCATGCGCCTGCAGCGAGAGTCGATCGCGATCGGGCCGGGGATGTACGCCGTTGACGACACCCGTCACGCCCGTCCGCAGGGAGGAGCGCCCCGTCATCAGCCCCGCGCGCGTCGGCGAACACCGCGGGTTCACCCGCGTCTGCGTGAAGACCCGCCCCTGTTGGGAAAGCGCTGAGAGGACCGGCGTCCGGCAATTCAGCGCATTTGGCCAGTGATTCCCCTGAATCGCATCAACCCCCTGGTCATCTGTCAGTATGAAGATGATGTTGGGAGCCGGCTGAGCCGTCGCCGCCTGCGCGCACAGCAGCATGAGGAGCACGGCCGAAAACGCAACGACAGTACTTCTGAGTGCTCGCATCCGCGCTCACCCTCCAGTCACAGGACTACGACCGCCCGGCGGACTTCCGCGGGCAGGAATGGGTTCACCGACAGCAAGCGATCGGTGGCCGTGGATCACCTTGCAGGGGGTTCTCGCGACGCGCTCTCACCCGCGTCGGCGTGAATATACCTGACATACGCCATGTCCGCCAGAGGTCATTGCAGATTTCTCGAAATCTTGCTCCCCCGGCCGCCACATTCCCCCCGCGCTCCCCCCTTCCGCAAGCCCGAACCTCTCCGGCGACATCTCTCACTGGTCCGCCCTTGCACCCACGGATTGCCTGTTTTAACACAGCGAGAGAAATGCCATGCCCAGCCGCACCGCCCCCGCCGTCGCCGCTCTGGCCCTCACCGCCCTCCCCCTCCTCTGCTCCGCCGACAACACCCCACGATACCGCGCCGTCATCCTCCCCATCCTCCCCGACGGCCACCTTACCGAAGCCTCAGACCTCAACAACCTCGGCGTCGCCACCGGCCGCTCCGGCTCCAACTGGATTGAGATCGGAACCCACCTCTTCACCTGGTCGCAAGCCGAGGGCATGACCTGGCCCGATGACTCAGACTGGGACATTACCGAGGGCATCGTCCTCAACGATGCCGGGCAGGTCGGCGGCCAGGGCTGCATCTTCCCCGGTCAGTCCTGCCACGGAACCATGCTCCGCTACACCCCCGGGATCGGTATCGAGAACATCGGAACCCTCGGCGGCGACTACGGTCAGGTCAGAGACATCAACGAGTTCGGCGATGTCGTCGGCTACTGGTCTGACAACGGCTTCAGCCGCCCCCGCGCCTTCTACTTCTCCGACCACACCGGCCTGCTCAACCTCGGCGCCCTCGACGGCGTCGGCTCCAGTTACGCGGAAGCGGTCAACGACGCCGGCGATGTCGTCGGCTACTCCTGGAAATCAAACGTCTACCGCGCCTTCCTCTGGCGCAACGGCGTGATGGAAGACCTCGGCCACCTCGGCGGCGGATTCAGCAGCGCCGCCGACATCAACAACTCCGCCGAAGTGACCGGCCAGTCCTGGTCGGCGACCATGGAGCCCCGCGCCTTCTACTGGTCGCAGGCCACCGGAATGATCGATATCCACCCCGATAGCCCGGGACGCAGCGAGGGCCTCTTCATCAACGACCACGGCCAGGTTGCGGGCACCTACTTCGACGGCACACGGAACCACGTCTTTCTCTGGGACGCCGATGCCGGCTTCCGCACCTTCCAGATTCCCGGCCTCGAAGATTCGCAGTTCTCGACGATGGTCTCGGCTTTGAATGACAACGGGCAGATCATCGCCACCGGCCACACGGAACTTTACGAGTCAATCCCCGTCCTCTGGAGCCCGGAATCCGGCCTCGTCGAACTCGCCCCGATCATCCTCGACGCCCTCGGCTGGACCTCTGTCTTTGCCGTGGACCTCAACGATGCCGGCCAGATCCTCGTCAGCCGCTTCCAGGAAAGCGCCCTGCTCACCCCCGTGCCCTACACCCTCGAAGTCGGCGATCTTGTCGCCGGTCAACCCGCCGGAATCACCGTCAGCAACGCCACCCCTGAGACGCTTCAGTACGTCGCCGTCAGTCTCAGGGGCCCCGGTCACACCCCTGTCCCCCCGCTTGGAGTCACCCTCGAACTCGCCGACCCCCGCCTGCTCATCTCCGGGCCGGCCGATGGCTCCGGCAACTTTGCCGCCTCTATTCCCGTTCCCGCTGGCTCAGTCGGCCGCACTGTCTGGCTTCAGGCCGCGGAAACCGGTCTGACCAGCGAGGTGGTCGAGCAGACGATTCGCTGAGGGCACTCGGTCCAGACCCGCATTTGTCACCCCGGAAGGGCGTCGATTCGACGCCCTTCCTTCTTCATGTACAGACCATTGCGGTTTGACGCATCCTTAACATCCGGCTCATAGCATCCTGTGAACGTTCCGTTCAGAGGACCACGAGAGCCGACAATGCCAAGCCCAGACGTCACCATCATCGAAGACGAACCGGATATCGGCGAACTCATCCGTTTCCATCTCGAGCGCGAAGGCCTCTCCTCCCGGGTCATCCGCTCGGGACAGACCGGCCTGGCCGAAGTCCGCCGCCACCCCCCGCGCCTCGTCGTCCTGGACCTCATGCTCCCGGACCTCGACGGCCTGGAAATCTGCCGCCGGCTCAAGTGGGATGAATCCACGCGCGCCGTTCCCATCCTCATCGTCTCGGCCAAGGGCGAGGAGGCCGACATCGTCACCGGCCTCGAACTCGGGGCCGAGGACTACATGACCAAGCCCTTCAGCCCCTCGGTGCTGATCGCCCGGGTGCGAAACATCCTCCGCCGCGGGGAAAAGACCCGCGCAGAAGAGGCCGGCCAGCGTCGCCGGCTGGCGCTGGGCAACGGCGACCTCGTCATCGACCTCGATCGCCACTCCGTCATGGTGCAGGGCCAGGACGTTCCCTTCACGCGCACCGAGTTCGAGATCCTTCACTACCTCGCCACCCGGCCCGGATTCGTCCGCACCCGCGACCAGATCATCACCGCCGCCCACGGCGACTCGGCCGTTCTCACCAGCCGCACCGTGGACGTCCACGTCACCTCGATCCGCAGGAAACTCGGCGACCTCGGCGGAATGTTGACGACCGTTCGCGGCGTCGGCTACCGCATCGAGGATCTTGAGGACAATAATAACGGCGCATGACCTGGCGCCTGCCGCGATCCTTCCTCTGGCGTCTGGCCCTGGCGTTCATTACAGCCCAGCTGGTGGTGAGCCTCGGGCTGGGATGGTTCACCCACCGCCGCGTCCGCGACTTCCAGCTCGAGCAGCGCCTCCACCAGCTGCAGCGCCTCACCACCCTCCAGGCCGGCCGCTGTGCTGACCTCCTGACAAACGATCAGCTCGACGCGCTGCGCCTGTCCCTTACCAACGACGGGCAACAGATCGATACCCGCTTCACCCTCATCGCCCCCGACGGCCGCATTCTCACCGACAGCCATGAAGCGGGCGATCCCGCCGCCTCCGACGCCCCCGAAGTCCGCGCCGCCCGTGAAACCGGGAGCGGCTCCGACGTCCGTCGCCGCGGCTCCGAGCCCGGGCTGATGATGTACTACGCCCGCCGCCTCGATCTCGACAATCCCGACAGCCCCATCCTCCGAAGCGCCCTGCCCCTTTCGGTCATCTCCGCGGAACTGGCCGATCTCGGAACGCTCATGCTGCTGGCCTCCGCCCTCTCGATCATCCTCCTGATGGTCATCTTCCTCCTGCTGGGACGATACTTCGGCCGCCAGATCACCGCCCTGGCCACCGGCGCTGCGCGCTTCGCCTCCGGAGACCTCAAGTACCGCGTCGAACGTCCCTCGGCCCGCGAACTGGCCCTCCTCGCCGACGGCCTCAACCAGATGGCCGGCCAGCTCAACGCGCGCATCGCCCAGTTGCAGTCCCAGCAGACCGAGCAGCAGGCCATCCTCCAGTCCATGAGCAACGGCGTCATCGCGCTGGACCTCCAGCATCGCGTCCTGATCATGAATCGCGCCGCCGAACGCATGCTCGGCGTCAGGCCCGGCAGCGCCCGGGGCCGCCTGCTTCAGGAAGTCGCCCGTCAGCCCGAACTCCTCCAGTTCGTCGCCCACGCCCTCGAACACGATGACCATCTCGGCCCGACCGATTCCTCCGGCTTTCCCAGCGAGTTTCCAATTCGGGGCCCCGACTCCCGTCTCATCGTCCAGATCGCCAGCGAATCGCTCACCGGCCCCGACGGCGAGCGCAAGGGCCTGCTGATCGTCCTCAACGATGTGACACAGATCCGCCGCCTCGAAAGCGTCCGGACGGATTTCGCCGCCAACGTCTCCCACGAATTGCGCACGCCGATTACCAACATCATGGGCTACATCGAAACCCTCCAGCAGGTCGGCTGGGACGACCCGGAGCAGGCGGGCCGCTTCCTCGACATCATCCGCCGCAACAGCAGCCGCCTCGCCGCCATCGTCGAGGACGTCCTCGCCCTGGCCCGCCTTGAGCAGCCCGGCGCGCGCGAGGCGCTGGAGCGCAAGCCCGCCGACCTGGCGGAAATCGCCCGCGCCGCCCTCGCCCAGTTCGAGCAGGCCGCCGCCGAGAAACAGATCCGCGTCGTCCCGCGCCTCCAGCCCGGCCTCACCGCTCTGGTCCACACCCAGTTGCTCGAACAGGCCGTCGGCAACCTCCTCTCCAACGCCATCCGCTACAGCCCGGCCGAGAGCGAGATCATCGTCGCCGTCCGCCCGGGAGAGTCGGGTCGGGGCCTCATCGAGGTCATCGACCACGGCGTCGGCATTCCCCCCGATCAACTCCCGCGCCTCTTCGAGCGCTTCTACCGCGTCGACAAGGCCAGAAGCCGCGCCATGGGAGGCACCGGCCTCGGCCTCGCCATCGTCAAACACATCACCCTGCTCCACGGCGGCGAGGTCGACGTTGAGAGCACCGTCGGCCGCGGCAGCACCTTTCGTATTCTCATCCCTCTTGAATCCTCCCCGGAGGACCACGATTCCTCAGCGGAAACCCCCTTCACAGCCCCGGAATCGGGCACGCGCTGATTCTTTGCCCCAACCGCACCGGGCCTTAACAGTGGCTTAACGGTCCTGCGCTAATGATTGTGGCCAAGTCTCAGCCGGGATGCTCCGGCGCTCGTTTCCACCCTATCAGAGGAACACACCCATGAATC
Organism: uncultured Vicinamibacteraceae bacterium; assembly: GCA_964585855.1. Lineage (GTDB taxonomy): Bacteria > Planctomycetota > Phycisphaerae > Phycisphaerales > UBA5793 > CAZPFK01. Next base: position 3,807 of record CAZPFK010000054.1, on the reverse strand, counting down.
GCTCCCTTTCCAGGTCCGTGCTCGGTGCCGGCACACTCGTGGCCGGTCTGGCAGTCCTCACCCCCTCCACCCACGCCCAGGACCTCAGCCGCCTCAGCGGACAGGTCCGCGTTGACGGCTCCTCAACCGTCTATCCCATCACCGAGGCCGTCGCCGAGGAGTTCGGCAAGGAAGCCACCCGCGTCCGCGTCACCGTCGGCGTCTCCGGAACCGGCGGCGGCTTCAAGCGCTTCGCCATCGGCGAGACCGACATCTCCGACGCCTCCCGTCCCATCAAGGCCAAGGAAGCCGAGGCCGCCAAGGCCGCCGGCATCGAGTACATCGAAATCCCCGTCGCCTACGACGGCCTGACCTTCGTCGTCAACAAGCAGAACACCTGGGCCAACGACATCACCGTCGAAGAACTCAAGAAGATCTTCCTCGACGGCTCCACCGTTGACTCCTGGAACGACATCCGCCCCTCCTACCCCGACGTGCCGATCAAGATCTTCTCCCCCGGCACCGACTCCGGAACCTTCGACTACTTCAAGGAAGTCGTCGTCGGCGACGGATCCGTCCGGGCTGACATCGCCGTCTCCGAGGATGACAACGTCCTGGTCAACGGCGTCGTCGGTGACAAGGGCGCCATCGGCTACTTCGGCTGTGCCTACTACTTCGAGAACGAGGGCAAGCTCAAGGCCCTGGCCGTTCACAACGGCGAGCGCAACGTCCTGCCCAACCCCGACACCATCGAGGGTGGCGAGTACGCTCCCTTCAGCCGTCCCCTCTTCATCTACGTCAACAGCCAGGCCGCCCGCCGTCCCGAGGTGAAGGCCTTCGTCGAGTTCTACCTCAAGCACGCCGCCGAACTCGCCTCCGAAGTCGGCTACGTGCCCCTTCCCTCCGTCGTCTACGAGCGCGCCACGCGGAACTTCCGCACCAACCGCACCGGCTCGCAGTACCTGACAGAAGCCGGTGACCACCGCAAGGGACCGGTCATCGACATCTATCAATAATCCACCCAGACCATCTCGCTCCCGCGCTGTGAAAACAGCGCGGGAGTCTTTCCGTTTCCCGACCGACGCCCCCCGCACAGGAACGCCGCCCCCAATGTCCCTCGCCGCGCCCTCTGCCTCCGCTTTCTCCGGCTCACGGCGGACACGGGGCCGCACTGCGCTCCGCCTCCGCGAGGGGCTTGTCTACACCTTCCTCGGCTCCTGCGGCCTCTTTACCCTCACCACCACTGTCCTGATCATCGTCGTCCTGGCCATCGAGGTCGTCCGCTTCTTCCGCCTCCCCGACGTCTCCGTCGTCGAGTTCCTCACCGGTCTGGAGTGGAGCCCGCTGCTGGGAGAGACCAAGCACTTCGGCGTCTGGCCGCTGGTAGTCGGCACGATCATGGTCACGGCCGTCGCCATGTGCGTCGCCCTGCCCCTGGGCCTCATCACCGCCATCTACCTCAGCGAGTACGCCCACCCCCGCGTCCGCGCCATTCTCAAGCCCGTCCTCGAAGTCATCGCCGGCATCCCCACCGTCGTCTTCGGCTTCTTTGCCGTCACCGTCATCACCCCGGCACTGCGCTTCGAGTGGCTCGCCTCGGCCGAGGGCCAGGCCCCCAACCCCTTCAACATCCCCACCTACAACGCCCTCTCGGCGGGCCTCGCCGTCGGCATCCTCTGCCTCCCGATTGTCTGCTCGCTGACTGAAGACGCCCTCCGCGCCGTGCCCCGCAGTCTCCGTGAGGCCGCCTACGGCCTGGGCAGCACGCGCTTCGAGGTCTCCACCCGCGTCGTCGTCCCCGCCGCCCTCTCGGGAATCATCGCCGCCTTCCTGCTGGCCGTGGCGCGGGCCGTCGGCGAGACCATGATCGTCGCACTCGCAGCCGGACAGACGGCCCTGCAGCTGAGCGATGGACCGCTTGCCGCTGTTGACGTCCGCCAGAGCGCCCAGCCCATGACCGGCTACATGGTGCAGATCTTCCTCGGCGACGTCAGCAATTTCGGCGCAGAGTACTACTCCTCCTACGCCGTCGCCGCCGTCCTCTTCCTCATGACCCTCCTGATGACCCTCATCGGCCACCGGGTGCGCGTGCGATTCCGGCAGGTGTACGAATGAGCGAGTTCGCACCCCAGTCCCGCCGCCGCCGCCGCCAGCGACTCGATGTCGCCTTCGTCGTCGTCTGCATCCTCGCCGCCTTCGCCTCCCTGGCCGTACTGGCGGCCCTGCTCATCTCCATCTTCGCGCAGGGCTGGGCCGGCCTGATGCACGAGTTCCCCTCTTTCCTGACCGGCGCTCCCTCCCGAAACCCCGAGGATGCCGGCATCTACCCGGCCATGATCGGCACGATCTTCATCTGCCTGGTCTGCGTCGTGACTGCGATTCCCCTGGGCGTCGGGAGCGCCATCCTCATGCAGGAGTTCCGCCCCCGCCATCCCCTGCTCCGCCGCATTCACGCCTTCTTCGAGCTCAACATCACCAACCTCGCCGGCGTTCCCTCTATCGTCTACGGCATCCTCGGGCTGACCGTCTTTGTCGGCATGTTCGGCCTCCTGGGCAACCCCAACGACCCCACCTACACCATCGGCGCCACCTGGTACGACGAGTTCTTCGATGAATCCGGCGCCCTGCTCCGCTTCGAGACCACGCGCGACGCCCCCATCGTCGAACTCGCCGAGGGGATGACCTTAGTCGACGCCGATACCGGCCAACCCGTCACCCTCCGCTTCGTCCAGCCCGGCATCGAAAACGCCCAGCCCGGCGACATCACCGCCGACGCCTACGGCCAGCGAAGCATGAGGCGCGCCTGGTACTACTTCCAGCTGCCCTTCGGGCGCGGTGTGCTCGCCGGCGGCCTCACGCTCATGCTCGTCGTGCTCCCCGTCGTCATCATCGCCTCGCAGGAGTCGCTGCGGGCCGTGCCCGACTCCCTCCGGCAGGGCGCGCTGGCCCTGGGCGCCACCCGCTGGCAGATGGTCTCACGAATGACCCTCCCGGCCGCCATTCCCGGCATCATGACCGGAACCATCCTCGCCATGAGCCGCGCCATCGGCGAGGCCGCGCCGATCCTCATCATCACCGGCATCGTCTACATCACCTTCACGCCGCAGCACATCATGGACGAGTTCACGGCCATGCCCCTGCAGATCTTCAACTGGGCCAGCCGCCCGCAGGCGGAGTTCCACCGGGTCGCCGCCTCGGGCATCATCGTCCTGATCACCATTCTCCTGTGCTTCAACGTCGCGGCGATCGTCATTCGAAACAAGTTCCAGAGGCCGCTCTCATGACCGGATTCAACCAGGCCATTCAGTCTCAGGCGTCTGCCGACGGCGCGACGCGTATCGTTCGACCCATGGAGGTCAGCGCCAAAAAAGCCGCAGAGTCCGCCGTCGCCGCTCCCGCTGCGCTCAACGTCGCCGACTTTTCCAGCTGGTACGGAACCTTTCAGGCCCTTCACTCCATCCACCTCGACGTCCCGAAAAACCAGGTCACCGCCTTCATCGGCCCCTCCGGCTGCGGCAAGAGCACCTTCCTGCGCTGGATCAACCGCATGAACGACCTCATCCCCGGCGCCCGCGCCGCCGGAACCCTCAGCCTCCACGGCATCGATCTGCTCAGCAAGTCACTCGACGTCGTCGAACTCCGCCGAAGCGTCGGCATGGTCTTCCAGAAGCCCAACCCCTTCCCCAAGAGCATCTACGACAACGTCGCCTACGGCCCCCGCCTCTTCCGCTCGTGGTCCCGCAACGAACTCGACGAACTCGTCGAACAATCCCTCCGCCAGGCCGCCCTCTGGGACTGGGAGCATCGCGACCCAGCAGACCGACTCCT
>CAZPFK010000053.1:13838-18727 GCA_964585855.1 uncultured Vicinamibacteraceae bacterium | reverse complement strand
GCCCCGGAGGGCGAGATGCCCCACCGGCGCGTTCCGATGTGCGTGGCGGTGCGATCCAGCTGGATGTCGGGATCGGGATAGTCCACATGGCTGAACATGCTCAGCCCCACGTGCGCGTAGTTGGCGCCGGTGTCGGCCGTGCCGTCGAGGCGCAGGTGATCCATGCGGGAGATCAAGTCGTTGAGGGAGTCGGAGGCGCCGTAGCCGTAGGTGACGTAATTCGTATCGGGGTAGGTCAACTGCTCGATGCGGCTGAAGTTCCCCGCCGAGGCATCCTCCTGCTCGTAGGCGTAGACCACGTCAACCGTGTTCCCGCTGGGGTTGCCGCTGCCGTCCTTGGTGATGTCGCCGTCAACATCCTGGAAGATGCGCGCAACCTGCCAGAGGGTGTTGTAGTCGAACTCAACGGCGTTCTTGACGGTGGTGTCGTCGTAGGAGCGCACCAGGTCCAGCCGGCCGAGGTCATCGTAGGCGATGGCGATCTTGTCGATGGTGCCGTCGATATCGCCCATGACATCCACCGTCGCCTCATCTTCAGTGATTCTGCCGACGAGGTCGCGGCTGTAGACATGCTCGGTGGCGTTCTGGTCCTTGGTATAGCGGAGTTCCCCGAGACGGTTGTAGGAATAGTAAACCTTGTACTCATCGGTCGAACCGGGGAGACCCGTCGATTCGAGGGGGTAGGCGACGTAGGCCAGCAGGCTGTTGGAGGAGATCAGTGAATCCTCGGGATTGGAGTAGGAGCCGGCTGTGACTCCGTACTGGTACTGCGTCACCTGCGCCTTCTCACCTGAGGCCCCATCGGGAAGGTGGGCGATCTGGCGGATGACGTTGTCGATGCCGTCATAGACGAAGGAGGTCACGCGGTCGGTGTCGGGCTCGGCATCGGTCAGGCCGGAGGCCTCCCACCGCGTCTCCGTGGCGTTCCAGGCAATCGTGGCATCATCGTAGTTCTCGATGACGGCAATACGACGATTGAGATCGTCGTAAAGGTAGGCCGTCACCTGCTCATCCGGAGAGACCGATCGCTCCAGGCGACCGCGCGCATTGTAGTGCATCTCGGAGACGAGCATCGTCCCATCGCTGTCGGATGCATCCGGCAGCGTGCCGGGATAGGAGGGCATCGAGCCCCCGCCGCGGAAGTCGGTCATCGCCGTGCCGTAGTCAACAGCGCGAATGCGCCGATCGGCTGCATCGTAATGGAGGTGCTGGAAGGAGGCGACGGAGTGGTCGCTGCTGAGGCTGGCGAGGTCGCCAGTCTGGGTGGAATCATGGGCGCGGCGACGGGTGGTCACGGCCTTGAGGCGGCCGAGGTGGTCATCGATTTGCGGATCGTCAAAGTACTCATACGTCACCTGCTCCACGACACGATCGCCGGTGACATCATCGGCATCGGCAAACTCATCGTCGTCGTAGCGGTCGGTGACGAAGGCGGTGATGACGCGCCCAAGGCCGTCATAGCTGCTCTTCGTTGAGGGTGTGTTGGGGGAGTCCTGCGCGATCACGCGGCCAACGGCATCGAACCACGAGTTGGACTCGAGGTACTCCGGTGACATCAGCGTCGGGTCGGGATCGATGGCGATCCGCTGCCGGTACATGAGGCCGCGCTGGCTGTAGAGCGAGAGGGTGTGCAGGCCGCGGCCGGCGGTGTCATCGTCGATGCTGTCGGGTTCCGATTCGAAGAGGGCCTGCTGCACAGCGCGGTCGAGGTTGTCATACTCGACGAACTCGTGCGGAGGCTCGGGGTTGAGCGTCTTGATCCGCCGATTGCGGAAGTCGTAGACATGGAAGGTCTCCCGCGTCGTGGTATCCCCCACCGTCTCCTTGATCCAGGATAGGTTGCCATCTCCTACCCCCTGCTCCGCGACCGAATCCGCATCGGGATCGTCGTAGAAGTAACTGATAACCGGTGCCAGCGTGCCGGGTGACGTGCCGACGTTGACAGCAATGACGCGATCGAGCACATCGTACTCGTTCTCGGTAATGGTGCCGACGGCATCGGTCGTCCGCCAGTTGCGGCCGAGGTCATCATACTCGTAGGTCGATTCGTCAAAGGTGGATTCGGCCGAAATGTCGGACCATCGCCGAGTGGACGTCACGAAGCCGGAGTAGGCATGCTGGATGGTTCGGCGGGAGAACTCATCGCCTGAGATGTAGGCGCGGAACCCATCGGATGCGTCGGGATCGTAGGTGCCAGAGTAGGCGGCGGTGTCGAGGGCGAACTCGCTGGCGCGGATCAGCTGGTTGCCAGCGCTGTACCAGGAGACCTCCACGGGACCGTCAAAGGCGGCCGGCGACGCGGTCACCTGGTGGGGAAGCGTGATCTCTGCATAGTACAGAATGCCATCGCGCTCGGAGGTCGCGAAGTGTTCGTCGAAGGGCATCATCGCGCGGGAGGTATAGGTGTGGACGCCCCCGGGGGAGATCCGCTCGGTCACCCGGCCCAGCAGGTCGTGTCCGTACTGCGTCGTCAGACTGCCGCCGATGTCGGTGATATCCGGCCAGCCCGAGAGACTCAGATCGGCATACTCCTCGGCGACACCCGAGGTGCCGCCGTCATCCAGGTCCTCCAGGTCGGCGTTGCGTGCAATCGACGCGATGACGCCGGTGAGGTCGGCATAGGACCGCTGCGTCAGGGAGCCATCCTCAGCGCGCGACCAGGTGTTGCGCCCCTGGGCATCGAAGAGTTCGTAGGCGTCGTATGTGGACCCGGAACCGGGACCATTCTCTGTTGTCAGTTCCCGCTCGGAGGAGGTCCTGATCCACGCGATGACGTCACCATTGTGATAGTCATAGGCAAACGTTGTTGTCTCCATGTCGTCAGCGTTCGTCGTGCCGGCAACACGGAAGCGCTCGATGCTGACGGGAGACCAACGGGGGCCGGTGGTCCCGTTCCCGTAGGTGTACTGCACGGTGCGCAGGTCATCATCGGGCGATCCGCCGGGGAAGCCTTCATGGACGTGAACTGAGGCCTTGAGATTGCGGCCGGAAGGATGCCCGCTTGAGGAGTACTTGAATCCATACGCGAGCCCGGTTGTCTCGCTGGCAATGTATTCCCAGTTACTGTTAGGTGGCGGCTCAGTCGCCGGAGTGTACGTGTCCAGGCAGGAAGGCATGACGATCCATCGCAGGAGATGGGTAGTCGGGTAGTAGTCGTAGTGCCACACCCACTCGCGATTCGGAGAGACCTGTTCGTAGATGGCGTGGTTGATCAGATAGGGGGACACCAGCGAACTGGTGAGGTTCTCAACATCATAAATCTGCTTGCGATAGAGCAGGTCCCAGTCATCAACGTCGTAGATGTACTCCGAGAGCGTCACGGAGTGCTGGTTCGAGTAATCGACGTAGGAGAAGTCCACCATCAGTCCCTGCGCTGCCCCGCCGGAGCAGCCGCAGCTGCCGGTCTGCAGGAACTGCCGGCTCACCCGGCCCTGCCCCGACGTCTCGTAGGAGATGACCTTGGAGGCAAGGTCCACGACCTGGATGTCCTCGGTGTCGATCGTGAAAACGGTGGCATCGTCCTCCTGGATCAGCATCCAGTCTGCCGTCTGTCGGACCGCCATGCTGAAATCATCGTAAAGCGCTCCGCCTGCATTCCGTTGCTGCGCTGCGAACTCGATCTGCTCCGGCGCGATGATCATCTTGAGCTGATGCTGCCCGCCGTCAACCTCAAGCCGTTGATCCGTGTTACCCGGAGGCGTCACACCGATGTGATAGCGATACTGTGTGATTGTGCGCCTCCAGTCTGCTGCGGCCCCCCCGGCGGATTCATTCACACGGACAAACTTCTCCACCTCAATCAGATCGCCTGCAAAGCCGGTGCCCAACGGATCTGGGTCAGTTTCTTCGGAGTAGGTATACTGGACGCGCTGCGTCGCCACCCAGTTGCCGGCTCCGTCCGGACGCAGCACCTGGATCCGCCTGACCTTGCCATGAGCTCCTGATTGGGTGTCATCCCGGTTCCAGGTAAAGAGAATCCTGGCTTCGAATCCCCCCTCCGTCTCATCGAAGATGTTCTCATGCTCGGTGTGGAGAATGATCTCGCTCAGCCGGGGGTAACTGCCGGAGGTGTCATACAGGTAGGTCCGGGCACTGCCGTACCAGTCGCGCTCCTGGAGCAGCAAACCCTCCAGCGCCGGATAGTCCGTGTCGTTGTAGAAGTCCACCTGGTACATGCCATACTGTTGCACGCGCACCACGTCATAGGTCTCAAAGACCGAATCGTCGACCTCGAGTTGCAGCGTTGCCTCATCGGCGACGATCGTCATCGGCCCCTGTGTCCCATCCCAGAACTCATTGGTGGCATCCCAGGGCAGTGAGAGCTTGCGGTAGATCCGTGGGGTGCACAGCGCCTGCGGACCGCAGGTGAACCCGACCAGATCCAAGTATCCGATGCTTGGCGGAATCTCCGTGAAGGCGAAGGATGACAACATCCAGCGTTCACCGACCAGCGGTGAGCCGGTGTAGTTCACATCGCTGGTGTACATGCGAAAGAGCTGGAAGTCCGGGCCGGTGACCTTGACTGTCAGGTCCGTCACCCCCTCCCCCTTGAATCCCTCGTACAGGTCCACGGGATCGGCCGTCTCCGTCCCGGGGCCGTTCTCTCCGGGACAGTCAGTGGTGTTCTCCGCGCCGTCGGTGCCCGGGTCATCATTGGGCGGATCGAAGTTCTCAGAGTCGTCGTTGCAGGCGCCAGCAACGGCATCGAGCGCAGTCAATACACCCTGATTCTCATCGTATTTGTCGAAGTCAAGGTCTTCTCTTCCAAGGACGACCTGCAGGCAGTACCACACATCGGGGCAGTCAAGAGTCAGGCACTGGCGATCGATGAGATCCTCCATGATCCCAAGAACGTCGATCACCGAGTCAGGTATCGGATCTCCATCAAG
>CAZPFK010000053.1:0-13738 GCA_964585855.1 uncultured Vicinamibacteraceae bacterium | reverse complement strand
GCCGCATTACAGCACCTCTCCATGTAAAGTCGTCAGAACCGTCAACGATCCATAATCGAGCACGAGCGAACTCGACACATACCCTGACTGATCGCGATGTGCGGTGAACTTCAGCACACAGCGCATCGTCTGAGAATCGACGCGGACGGCCTCAACGAGCGCAACCTCGCCGCGTCTTGATGTGAAGGTGATCTGCGGCGGGGGCAGATGCTCCGGCAGGCGACCGCTGACTGTCACCTCGAACTCAACGGATTCCCCGGGAGAAACCGTCCCGAGCATGACCCGGCGAGGGATGGCCCTGGCCGAGTACGATTCCTGCTTCGGACCGACGGGCACCGTGGCATTGTCGGCTTCTTGCCTACTCTGATTGGTCACATCTGCCATGTCCGCCCTGGTGGCAGTCGAGTCATTACGCAGACCAAGGGGCACACGCAGCACCTCGAAGTGATGACGCCGCCCGGACGCCACCAGCAGGAGGATCGCAGAGGGTGAGCCGGCCTCCTCCCACAGCACAGGATCAATTGACAGGGAGATCCGGCCCACCTCTCCCGAGGTGGTTCGTTCAAGCGCTGTCGCAAGCGACTGCGGGTAGACACATTCAACCGTGAAGGCCGCGCCATCGGCTCGGTCGATCCAGGCGGGGCCGGAATCGTCAGCCCGACGAACTCTAAATCCACTGCCCAGCGGGACTTCCGTCACCACATCAGCCAGCACACGCAGGCGCAACGGCGGGGACGACCCCTTCAAGTGAATGCTGACTGATTTCGAGGAGGCTCCGGGACGGGCCCCCGCCTGGAAGGTCACCGGCAGGGCCACAGACCCTCCGGCAGGGACAAGCATGGCATTGGGCGTCGCCACTGTGCAGCCGCATGTGGAGCGAATGCGCTCGATCTCAACATCACCGTCCCCCTCATTGACAATCTCAACCACACCCGCCGCCATGGACCGGATGCTGACCAGCCCCAGATCCAGAACCTCCGGAACCAGCCGAAGCGATGCGGCACCCTCACCCGCCTGCTGCCCGGAAGGGTCGGGCTCATCCTCAGCATCATCCTGAACACTATGATCTGAACGAGCGCTGCTCAGCCCATTGAACGATACCGGAACCGCCTGGACATCACGGGGAGTCGGCTGGTCAGAACGACCCGACGTCACCATGAAGATGCTCATGACCCCCGAGAGGACAAGCAGCACGACGAGGCACTCCCGGCTGATCATTGCGGCGGCGAATGATCGACGACTCCAATGCCTGGACATTCGGGGGTGGCCGCCTGATTTGATGTTGACCTCTGTGTCAAGAGTCAAACCGGCTCCGGTTGATCCGCGTTGTGGAGTGGATTTCACCCTGAACACTCTCGACCACAACCTGTGACTGCAAGGGTGACGCCAATGTACCGAGGCAGGTTTCGGGCTGCAACCCCTCGACCGCAGGATTCTTGAGAAAAAGTCATTCTCGAACATCAAAGGCTCTTTCGCAGACTCCATTCATCTGGTACAGTGGGAAGCGATGGCGAACCGTTGGCCAGCCCGATCCACAGGAGCGCATCACCCTCTTCGCTGCAGACATTTATCGTAGTTCCTGCTGAGGGCAGGACTTAGGTTCCCCGGCCGATCGTCGAATCAACCCGGTTGGAGCAACTGACGCAAGGAGACTTCACATGCCGGCACACACCGTACTTGGAACAGGAGCGCTGATTCTCGGGGGAGTCTTGTTGGGTGGGCTGCTGCGGATGGAGACCGCGGTGAGCGAGGACGTCAACGAATTCTCTGTGTCAGCTGAGGCAGCCGACCTTGCGGTTGAGGTTGGGCTGGAGCCGGCATCGCTGATCCTCGTGGGCGCCAACGCTGTGCAGGTGCAGGCAATGCTCGAGCGGATCGACCAGGCCTCGGAGCTTCGCAGTTCGATCAGGGTCACTCGCGCGGCACTTGATGGCCACCTGCAGCAAATCGCCGAGGCACAGTCGGTCCTTCTCATCGCTCCCAGGGACCAGGCGGCACAAGCACAACTGCAGCAGGCTGAAGGTGAACTCTTGAGCACGGAGCAGGTGCTGGATCAATTGCGGGCCGACCTTCGAGCTGTTGCCACGGCAGAGATCCTTTCCGAACCGCAGATTGCCGAACTGGGCGACTTCCAGGAACGCCTGCAGTTTGGATGTTCGACAGCCCTCCACGAATACGATGCCACGATCGAGGTCCTGGCTGAGATCGCCGGCATTGAACGACAGGAGCATCGTTGCCTGCGTCTTGGCGAATCATTGAAACAGGAGGACGCCTCGACGCTCGAGAATGCCCGGTCGCATCCGGACGTTGCCAGAGCCGATGGCGATCTCTCAGCCAACCTTGACACGATCGCCGCGCTGTACGACTCGCAGTAGACACCTCGAAGTGGAGTGCCAGGCTGGCTGGCGCTCATTCGCTCCAACATCCTCAGACTTCCCGACCCAATCCCCTCATGACTGCGACCAGACCCCCACGCAGCGCCTCCCGCACAGTCATCCTCCTGGTGTTCACTGCATTGACATGCCGCAGTGCCTTGGCAGGCGGTCGCACGCTTCAGCCTGCCGAGACCCCACAGACGACCCTGACCGGTGAGATCGAATTGGTCAGACTGATCGATCTGGCCTCAGCACGCCTGGGGCTCAACGTAGACTACGACGCCGCAACGGTTTCTGGACGGGTCGTCGTCAGGCTCGCTGAGCCCATCTCCGATGAAGAACTCTGGGCGTTGATGAATCGACTCCTTGTATTGGGCGGGATGACCACCGTGCAGCCCGACCCGGAGGACTTTCCCGGCTCCTATGCAATCGTCCGGCTCCAGGATGCAGCCGGCCTGGCTCCACCGACGGAGCGACTCGGGGAGTCCGTGCTGCAACAGCCCGGCTTCACATCCATTCTGGTTCGCATCCAACACATCGGCGTCAACACTGCGCTGAGTGCTGTCAAGGAGGTGCTCTCCCGGACCGGATCCAATGCGGTTGCCATCGGCGACAGCGGACTGATCCTCCTGTCGGACCTCCGCCTGCGGATCGATCAGGCAGTCGATGTGCTTTCCATGATCGACGTCCCGGGAGATCCCATCCTTGTCGATCGGATCCTGCTCGAACACCAGCCAGCATCCAGAGTCGTGACGACACTGACGGCCCTCGCCGCAGCACATCGGGTTCTGCAAGGCGATCGAGATCGCGGTCCTCCATCGCAATTCATCGCTGACCCTGACGACAAGGCTGTGTTCCTTGTCACGCCGACCACCGACGTCGCGCGGTGGCGGGAGACGATCCGCCAGCTTGACGCCCCTCCACATGTGGGAACGCGTACCTACGTTCCGCGGAATTTCCCCCTGGAGGATGTTGCACGCCTGATCGAAGGATCGCTCCAGTCTTCTACGGCCCCTTCTGCCGGAACTGCCCGGGATCACTTCCGGATCGTTCGGGACGAACTGACCGGAAGCCTGCTGGTCACGGCCAGTCCGCGACAACACGAACAGGTTGAGGCGATCATCGAGCGCCTCAACTCAGCGCCGCCCGAGCTTCGACGCCCACTGCGGACGTTTCCGATCCACCACCGCTCGGCATCTGAGGTGCTCTCGGTCCTGGATGACTTGATCGCCTCGGGCCTTCTCGACCCCGAATCCGATGAAGCCCCCCTGCCTGCAACGTCGCCGACCGAGTCATCCTCTGTGGTAGCCGGCGAGGAGGACAGTAATGAGCGCCTGAGGAACGGTGGCGCGGATGTACAACTGCCAGCACAGCACAACCGGTCGGCAGGAGGTTCTGAGTCCGGCATGTGGATGACCGTCGATGAAGGGACCAACTCGCTGATTGCCATTGGAGAGCCGCGGCGACTCGATCAGGTACAGCGGTTGATCGATTCTCTGGACATCCGCCAGCCGCAGGTGTTGCTGGAGGTCCTGATCGTCTCCCTGAACGAGGGGCAGACGCTCGACCTCGGCGTGGAGATCGAGAAGTTTGAGGTCTCCGGCGAGACCACCATCCGACTGGCCTCGCTGTTTGGGTTGAGCACCTCATCCGACAGCGGCCGATCCGTGGGAGATCCCGCCGGCGGCACCGCCGTCATCCTCAGCCCCGGCGACTTCAACATTGTCGTGCGGGCCCTGGAGACGCTCAACGAGGGGCGATCGCTGAGCGTCCCGAGGGTGCTCGTCTCCAACAACCAGACTGCCAACCTCGACTCAGTCCTGCAACAACCCTTCACACAGACCAACGCCTCCGACACTGTTGCAACGACCTCCTTCGGCGGCTTCGAGAACGCCGGGACGACGCTGACGATCACCCCCCGCATCACCCGGGCGGACCACCTGCTCCTGGAGTACGCCGTGGCGCTCTCCGACTTCGTCGGTGAGTCCAGTGATCCCAACATCCCGCCGCCGCGGCAGCAGAATCGTCTCTCCAGCACCGCGACGATACCGGATGGCTTCGTCGTCGCCGTCGGCGGGCTGGAGTTGCAGAGCGAGGCCGAGGCCGAGTCACGCGTGCCCCTCCTGGGCGCGGTGCCGCTCCTGGGGGAAGCGTTCAAGAACCGCTCGCAATCCCGCAGCACCTCTCGCTTCTTTGTCTTCATCAGGCCGACAATCCTCCGCCACCTCGAGCTTGACGACTTGAAGTATCTCAGCGAGGAGGATCTGCACACTGCCGGTCTCGACGACGGCTGGCCCACTGTCGAGCCACGCATCATCCGGGAATAGGGGAGTTGTTGCCATCATCGTCTCCGCGTCACCATCCTCGCCCTCAGCGGATTTCCTGACACGGATTCCCTATGAGTACGCACGCCTCCACCTGCTCCTCTCCGCAGGTCCGGCCGAGACCAGCGAACGACTTCGAATCAGCCCCCGCACCAACCCCATCGCAGTCCACAACGTCGGCACCCGCTTGGGCAGGCCCATCATCGCCGAGGTCTGCGAGGATGAGGAAGCGCTGGCCCGGGACATCGATGCCGCCTACGCGCAGTCCCGGAAGACCGACGATGACCGCATCCCCACCGATCTCGACGAATCCGAGAACGTCGAGGAATTGCTCGGTGAACTCGATCGCGACCTGCTGACCCAGAGCGGCAAGGGGCCGATCGTCCGTCTCGTGGATACGCTGCTCTTCCGGGCCCTCTCGATCGGCGCCAGCGACATTCACATCCAGCCCACGACCGAACGCGTCCTCATCCGCTACCGCACCGACGGTGTGCTCCACGATGTCCACAACCTGCCGCGCCGCATGGCCACAGAGGTCGTCAGCCGCATCAAGGTAATGGGACGGATGGATGTCGCCGATCGTCGCATCGCGCAGGATGGTCGAGCGACCGTCACCATCGGCGAGCGTGCCGTCGATCTCCGTCTGAGTATCCTGCCGACAACCTACGGCGAGCGCGCTGTCATCCGACTGCTCGATAACTCCCGGCATCTGTGCGACTTCGATAGGCTGGGAATGCCGCCGGAGATCGCGGACCGTTTTCTGGAGCAGGCCAGCCGGGCCCACGGCATCATCCTCGTCACCGGGCCGACCGGCTCGGGCAAGACCACGACGCTGTATGCAACGCTTCGACGCTGCGCCACACCGCAGCAGAACGTGATGACCATCGAGGATCCGGTGGAGTATGAACTCTCCTCGGCAGGTGTCGCCATCAGCCAGGCACAGGTGAACTCGAAGAAGGGGGTGACCTTCGCCACCGGGCTCCGCCACATCCTGCGCCAGGATCCCGATGTGATCATGATCGGGGAGATTCGCGATGCCGAGACCGCTCGCATCGCCATCCAATCCAGCCTCACCGGCCACCTGGTTCTTTCCACACTGCATACCAACGATGCGCCAAGCGCTGTGACGCGCCTGATTGATCTGGGTGTGGAGCCGTACCTCGTCAGCGCCTCACTCTCCGCGGTGCTCGCCCAGCGACTGGTTCGACTGCTGCACACCTCCTGCGATGGGCGGGGGTGTTCGGAGTGTCTCGATTCGGGCTTCAGGGGACGGACCGGACTCTTTGAATTGCTTGTGCTCGAGGAGCCGATCCGGGAGCTGATCACCGAAGGGGCCTCGTTGTCTCGCATTCGTGCTGCCGCGCGTCGCTGCGGTCTGCGCTCCCTGCGTGAAGAGGGGGACCGTCTTGTAGCCGCCGGTGCGACGACATCGACGGAAGTCCAACGCGTCACGCAGGTCATCTAAAGGAGTACCCACGACCATGCCGACGTGGCGCTACCGAGCCATACCCCTGCATTCGGTGCTGACAACGGCGATGCCGGAGGTGTCGTCGGGCCGGCCGGCCGGGGCGGCCGCTGCCGTCCAACGGGGCGAGATCAGCGCTGCATCAGCCGTCGAGGCGCGGGCGGCACTGCGTGCCATCGGGCTACTCGCCGTGGAGATGACCGGCGGCCGCGAACGCTCCTCGATGACGGTCGCCCTCCCGGGAGCCCCCGCATGGGCATCCTATCTGCGCCGGCGCCGCAGCGCTGTCCGTGCTGACCTCTTCGACAGCCTGGCGACGATGCTCGACTCCGGGTTGCCGCTGGTGGAGGCGGTGGATGCACTGACTCGAAGCATCGGGGAGGGCCGGGGGTGGGTCCGCCGGAGTTCACTGCGCTCCATGCTCATCGAGTTGCGTGAGGCGCTGCGGAGCGGCCAAAGCCCGGCGGAGGCTGCTCAACGGCACACCTCGTGGTTCGATGCAGCGGACATCGCCCTGCTGCGGGCAGGCCTTGAAGGAGGATCGTTGCCACAGACGCTCCGCGCCATGGCATCCCGGGAGGAATCGAATGAAGAACTGTCCCATCGAATGGTCGCCGCCCTCTCCTATCCGACGCTGATCGTCTGCGCTGCACTCGGGGTCACGGTCTTCCTGAGCGTCAAAACGCTGCCCACGCTGGTGGGCATCCTGACCGACGCCGGGATCGAACCGCCCGGACTCACGCTGGCGGTCATGAACATCGGCATCATGCTGGCCGACTGGTGGGGACTCATCCTCCTGGGAGTGATCTTCCTTCCCGCAGCAATCGTGATCCTCCGGCAGGTCGCGGTCCGTCGTGAGAACCTCGATCGTGATCTCTTCGGCGGTACTGAACGGCTCCCACCGGCATTCCTTCGCCGTCATGCCGTCGGGTCATTCTCACTACGACTGGCGCAACTCCTCCAGGCGGGTGTGCCGCTGGTGGAGTCGCTGCGCATCCTGGCGCCGACCTGCAGGCTGGCAGCCCTGGGCCGGCAACTGCACTCGGTGGCCGATGTCGTCGAGCGTGGTGCGGAGTTCGGCGATGCGCTGGAGGCCTCCCCGTACTGGTTCGATGCGGAGTTCACACTTCAGGTTCAGACGGCTCAACGTGCCGGAGCGCTGGAAGCCGTGCTGGTCCGCCTGGGCAACCGGGAGCTGCGCCGAACGCAGCGCCTTCTTGACCGCTTCACCGCCCTCCTCGAGCCGGCGGCGATCCTCCTCCTGGCCGGCCTCGTCGGGACCATCGTGATGGCCGGCGTCCTGCCCCTGATTCGACTGCAAGAGATGCTATAGGAGCTGAGCAGATGATCTTCTCAAGCAAGCCGCATCGAACATCGACCCTACGGGGCATGACGCTCGTGGAGGTGCTCGCCGTCGTCGTCATCCTCGGGCTCCTGACCGGCACGCTCATGCTCGGCTTCTCCGGATCCTTCGGCAAAGCCAAGCGTGAACTGGCCAAGACCGGCATCGGCATCCTGCAGGGCAAGGTTGAGGCCTATCGGCTGGAGCATGGAAGCTGGCCAAGCAATGAGATTGGGTTGGCGGTGCTTGGAGAGGGGCATGCACAGCCGACCGAGGCATACTTTGTTTCCCGAGACCAGCTCCTCGACCCCTGGAACCGCCCCTTCCTTTTCGTCACGCCCGGACCCGATGGACATCCCTACGAGATCGTCAGCTACGGGGCCGATGGTCAACCCGGCGGAGAAGGCGAGGATGCCGACATCAGTTCCCTGCAACTGCGAGATGATCGCTAATCATGCAACTGCGCTACGCATACAACTTCGGGCCACGCCATGACGTTCGATCTGCGATTCGTTGTGCCTCGGGGCAGTGCCGGCATACTGCGGGAGCCCCTCGTGGCGCATTCACCCTGCTCGAGTCGCTGCTGGTGATTGTCATCGTCTCCACTGCATTCTCCGTCGTCGCAGTAGGTCTGGGTCGAGCGGATGCCAGCGCCCGCCTCAGGGCGTTGCAGCACGCGCTGCAGGACCTGGACAGCGCGGCCCGGCTCCACGCGCGTGTCTCCGGATCGATGATCCTGCTGTGCTGGCCCACACACGAACACCCCGGGACGCTGATCATCGATGCCAATCCGGCAACCACTCCGACACTTCCCGGGCACACACAGCTACTTCCGGGGTCCGGTCTGCATATTGATCCACCCGAACTTCTCTCCGGACTCACCATCGACGCACTGGGACGAAGTCGCGACTATGCGCTAACGCTCGAACATGGGCAGGGCCGGGCTGCCTGGCGGGTCTGCGGACTGACCGGCGCCATCGTGGACACTCCGGAGGGTCAGCCATGAATTCATTGCTGCGCCCTTCTCCACCCCGAGGCCTCTCACTGCTGGAGGCGCTTGCTGCACTCATCCTGCTGACCCTGATGGCTGCAGCGCTGACGCCGTTGATCCGTTCACTGGATGACCCGCAGACTTCGCTCGCTCCCGGCCCTGGGGATACCGATGTCCTCCTCGAACTGGGGAGGGTCGCAGACCGGTTCACAAACTCCCCGCTGGAATTCGGAGTCGCGGCCGAGATGCTCCTCACACCCGCTGCCCCGCTTCCCGAGATGCTGACCTGGCCGGAGAACCCGGATCGGCGACCCATCACCCTGCGCCGACTTCTTCCCGACGACCAGTCCGCCGGTGCTTCAACTCGTTCACATTGCTGGATCCTTTTCGAGTACCAGGACATCTCCGTGGCGCGCTGCGTTCCGCTTCAGACTGATGCCGGAGCCATCGAACCATGAGCACCGCACGATCAACCCTGCGGGGTCTCACACTGGTGGAAGTCGTCCTGGCGCTGTCGATCATCTCGGCCGTTGCGGCGTCGAGCGCTGCCTGGGTGCAGCTCGTCGCCGGCACTGCCCTGGAGCACCGGGCGGTCCAGGGCTGGCTTAGCGCAGCGATGGCAACGCTGCAGGTAATCGCAGACGACCTTGCCGCCGGCGACCACTCGGTCACGGAGAAGAACCCTCCGGTTGTGACGTTCGAAGGATCGACACTGACGATCCCGACTCGCTCCCCGGCAAGCGGAGGGTGCCGTGCGGAGTACCGCCTTGATGCAGTGGATGGCACACTGTATCGGCGGATCATCACCGAGTCCGGCACAGAGGAGAATCGACCGGTGCTGTCGGAGTTACGCGGATGGGAGGTTGCCTTGGACGTTGACAGCGGCGTGCTGACCATCGTGCTCGAATCACTGAGGGTGGGGCGTGGGGAGATGCCAACATCCATCGCGCGAGGTTTCGCGATCGAATCGCGCCGGGAGGAACGATGAGCCGCCGGACCCGAACGCTTCCGGCTTGTCGGGCTTACCGCGGGGTAGCACTGCTCCTGGTGCTGGCAGCGCTGGTGCTGACGTTGCCGCTGGCAGCCTCAGCGGCACGACGTGCGATGCTGGGGCGCCTCGAGGCCTCACTGGATGCAGCGCAGCGCCAGGCCGGTGACCTGACCCGCGCAGCAACAGCGCCGATTCTGAACTGGCTGCATCATGAAGCGGCCGAGGTTGTCCTGCCGCTCGACGCCCCGACCCCCGAGGTTCGAGTGCTTGATGATGGCTGGAAGGATGGACGCGGTATTCTTCATCGAGTGACCGTCACCGCCTACGACCAACTCGGCATGGTGCCCATCCATGCGGCCGTCACCGCCTCTCCGCTTCGCCTGACACTGCCCGAGATGTTCCGCCTCACCCTCGATCAGAGTGCGGAGGCCCTTTCCCGAAGCGCTCCCCTCGGATTGGACACCATGCTGCACGCGACCGATGGCGCTGGCATGGAGACCTTTCCACAACCTGCAGCAGCCTCACCTCGGATGTATGCAGACATCGCGCGAACCGCGAGCGCTGGAGACGGCTCGGACAGCGGGCTTGGATCGGTCTTACCTGCCTCATCGGCCGTTGGTGCCTTCCTGGCCACACACGGCCACGGACCTGACACGATCACGCTCAACGTCAACACAGCGCCGATGCAGCTGCTGGAATCGGCGATGCTGGTCACACAGTCGGACCTGCGGTCAACGATCACCGCGGCCCGCGGGCGAGGGGAACCTGCCCGTGTCCAACGTGGTTCGCCGGGAATGGAGGGCCCCAGCGTGGAGTTTGCCTCGGCAAGCAGCTGCTGGGCATTTCGCGTGGATGTCACCGTCGGGCCAGCGCATCGTTCGGAATGGTTGGTCTATCAGCGACATCGGAACTCCTGGCAGGAGGTGCAACGCCTTGTCATTCCCGAATGATCCACTCCTGACCTGGCGCCGACGCAACCGCCGGGCAGTGATCGCAGGTGTTGCGATCACTTCTGCCGTTGCGATCTGGGCGCTGCAGCCATTGCCTGCCCCCGCCCCATCCATACTCCCCGACACTCAGTCGGCCGCGACATTCAATGATCAGAATGCTTCATCCTCCCGACAGATGTATCCCATTGATCTCGACGTGCTTGGGCGCGTGCAACTGTGGAATCCCCCTGCCAGTCCCATCCCGGAGGCGGCCCCGCAAGTGCGCCAGGTTCGTGCTCCACTTACGAGCGAGGTGGAGTTGCTGGCGATCGTCCGGGAGGGATCGAAGACACGGGCTGCACTCTTTGACCCGGTTGCTGACCGGGTGGTCTTCGTGGGAGCGGGAGAGGTCATCGCAGGTCTTGCGATCAAGGCTGTGCATGATGCCGGGGTCATCCTGACCGATGGGGCCCAGGACCTCGAACTGATCCTCAAGCAACCTGGGGCCCCGCGCGGCGCCCTGGAGTCGATGCTGGCGCAGCAGACAGGAGATGGGCCATGACCTCCGACGTCGCGATCTCGATCCACTTCCCACCGGACCGGTTCTACTGGTGCGTGATTGACACACGAGATCTCCCGGGTCGGGGCCTTTTTCACCGTCTCAGCCGGGAGCAGTTGCGCTTCGCCTTCGAACCCCTCCTGCCCCTGCCGCTCGAGGATGTCGAGGTTGTATCCAAAGCGCTGGCCGACGGGCGCTGCCTGGGTTGTGCCATCGAGCGGTCGGTCTGCGAGATGGCGCTGGACAACGGCGCCCTCACCTTCGGACCCACCGCGATTCCCGCCGACCTGCACCTCACGAGTGCCCCACCCCCGGAGTCGTTCAACTTCCTTCGCGGGGCGCTGGAGCCGCGACCCATCCGTCGCCTGCGCCGGCACTGGTCAACCATCGTCGTGATAGCCGCTCTGGTCGCTCTGTTGCTTATCAATCTCGGACTCAATCGACGGCTAGCCGTGGTCGTGGCGGCGACCGATGACCTCGCAGCGCTGATCAACGATGCGTATCAGGATGCGGTCGGCCATTTGCTCATCCCGGGCGGACAGCCCCCGGCAATCATCCTCACGGGTGAACTTCGACGATTGCGCCAGACCCGCAATGCCGCGCAAGACCCCTCCGGCTCAACCATCGATGCCGGCAGCGCCCTGATGCAGCTGCTGAGCCGATGGCCGCACGAAGTGCATGCTCTGACGGAGTCGATCGTCGCCTCTCCACCGACGGTGACCGTGACCTGTCTCCTACCCGATGCCGTGGAAGCCCAGCGGATGGCGGCCGCCCTCTCCACCGTCGAAGGCTGGCAGGCACGGCAGCCCCAGGTTCGCACACATTCGGGGAGCACCCGACTGGTCCTCAACCTCGAGATTCCCGACCCCACCATACCAGCTGCGAGCGGCTCACGATGACACTTCCTCAACGGTTCATCAAGACACTCGCTGTCCTTGCGATCCTCGTCATGCTGACAGTGACGTTCGCCAACATCCATGCCTGGCGGACCGCAGTGACGGAACTCCATCATGACCTGGCACTCCTGCAGGAACTCGCAGCGCAGGTGCACGAAGTGCAGGATCTGCGCCGGCAATCGGAGCGAGTCGCCTGGCGAAGGAAGCCGACCCAGGATGTTCTCGCACAGGTCAACGGCAGCCTGGCGGCCGCCGGGGTCGCCTCAGCGCACCTCATCGACCTCCGGGAAGAGGCGGACATCGCCCTCATCGCCGACTCGGATTCAGGACCACGCTGGCGCCGGCAATCGATGAGGCTGCAGCTCAATGACGTCGATCTGCTCTCGCTGGGACGATTCCTGCAGCACTGGCAGGGACATCAGCCCCTCTGGCGGATGAGTCGAGTCGAGTTGACCGCGCACGACTCACGAAGCCGGAACCAGGAATCGAACGATTCGCTCAACGCGGTCATTGTCATCGCAGCCACCTATGTCGCCGATTGAGAGGTTGGAAGTATGTCGATAGCCAGATCACGCCCGGCTCCCCATGTCCACCAGATGCTGGCCGGCATCTGCCTGTTGGGCATCCTTCTCCTCGCAGCTGCCTGCGCGGCGACCCGGGCCGACAGAGGTTCCTTGTACACACCAACCTCAGAGGCTGACCGGGACCCGTCCGAAGCACGCCGATTGACGCAGGCGGCGACGGCGGTCATGGAATCAGATCCGAGTGAAGCCGAAGACCTGCTGCGGCGTGCCTTGGGCGCGGACATTTTTCACGGGCCTGCCCATAACAACCTTGGAGTGCTTCTGTTGCAGCGAGGGGATCTGTACGCCGCCGCAAACGAGTTCGAGTGGGCGCGCAAGCTCCTCCCCGGCCACCCTGACCCGAGACTCAATCTCGCGATCACTCTTGAACGCGCGGGACGCTACGAGGATGCCCTGGCCGGATATGAGTCCGCCCTTGAGGTCTATCCCGGCCATATCCCGACGACACAGGGACTCGTCCGTTTGCAACTGCGGCGGGCCCGCCCCGATGCCAGGACCGAGTCGATGCTGCGCGAGATCGCCTTGGCAGGCACCTCAGACCAGTGGCGGCAGTGGGCGCAACTCCATCTGTCCAAGGCCATTCACCGGGACCACTGACCGCTTCCTCGCACCGGAGTGCGGCCCGCCGTGCCACGTCGCATCAATCGGCGTATGGTTGTTCGGTTGCCGTTACGGTCCGCCCTTCCCGGATCCATCAAGGGGGTGCAGAGCATGCCGTCGGTCCGTTCCAAGAACGCAGAGCAGACCAAGGGTGTTGAAGTTCGAGTCTGGCCGCTGTACCCGCTGCACCCGGGCCGAAAGGAGCGCAACTGCCGGCTCAGGACCGATGCCCGACCCGGGCTGGATTTCACGATCAAGGAGAAGGAGCCGGACACCTTCGGATCTCCGGATGCGTGGCTGGTGACCGATCGCGGTCGCCGCTTCCCGGGCCGGACCTTTATCTACCGCTACTACCGTCCTCGGCAGTCAGATCTCGATCTGATCAGGCAGATGTACCCCGACGATGATCCACATGAACCCAGCTGGGTGACGGTCCGGGCCGACATCCTTGCCGCCCATCTGCCCGCACCCTTTGACGCACTTGAGTCGCTCATTCACTGCACAGCACCGGACCTGCTTCGAGCACTCGTGCAGGCTCGACGCGAATCTCGGCCGCTGGTTCGTGACCAGCAATTGCAGGCAACGGGTCAACCAACGGTGGATTCGACTGAAGCTGCACTCGCAGGGATCCCGCCGCTGGATACCGACAGCCCTGATTGGGTGCGTACGAGTACGGCCGCGA
>CAZPFK010000052.1:0-19143 GCA_964585855.1 uncultured Vicinamibacteraceae bacterium | reverse complement strand
CGGCGTGACGGCCTCGAACTCGGCGGCGCAGGTATCGACAAGTTTGAAGACCGGCTCGATGCCGAGCTCCTTCCGCCTGGCGCGGACGGCAAGGATGCTCTCGGTCGTAATGTCACCGAGGTAAAGATTGGCCAATTGCGGATCGGAGTACCCCCACTGTTTTGCCTGCCGGAGCAGCTCTGTAGGGACATCCTCCAGCCGGGAATAGCGGCCCAGCTCATCCTCGAACTCGACGAGTTGCCTGATCTGATCGAGGAACCACGGGTCGATCTTCGTCAGGGCATGAACGGCGGCAATCGACCAGCCCATCTTGAACGCGTAGCGCACGTAGTAGAGCCGCCCCTGGCTGGGCACGCCCAGTTTGCGCCGCAGTTTCTCCTCGGAGATGGGCCACTCGATGGGCTGCCCGTCGGCCGTCGTCAGACCCGTCGGGCTGGAGGCGTCCAGCCGGAGGCGACCGTTTTCGATGTGGCGCGTCGCCTCGAGCCACTTGTCGTTGCGGTCAAGGCCGAGGCCGAAGCGCTTGACCTCCATGGAGCGGATGACCTTCTGCAGACTCTCCTTGAAGGTGCGGCCGATGGCCATCGCCTCGCCGACGGACTTCATCTGCGTCGTCAGTGTCTCGTCGGCCTCGGGAAACTTCTCGAAGGTCCAGCGCGGCATCTTCGTCACGATGTAGTCGATGCTCGGCTCGAAGCACGCGCTGGTGGTTCCCGTGATGTCGTTGCGCAGCTCATCGAGTGAATACCCCACGGCCAGTCGGGCTGCAACACGCGCAATCGGGAAACCCGTTGCCTTGGATGCCAGCGCGGAGCTGCGGGAGACGCGGGGGTTCATCTCGATAACGACCTGCTCGCCGTTCTCCGGATTGACGGCAAACTGGATGTTCGAGCCGCCCGTCTCGACGCCGATGGCGCGGATGATCGCAAGCGCCGAGTCGCGCATGCGCTGGTATTCCTTGTCCGTCAGCGTCAGGATCGGCGCGACCGTGATGGAATCGCCCGTGTGTACGCCCATCGGGTCGATGTTTTCGATGCCGCAGACGATGATCACGTTGTCGTTGCGGTCGCGGATGACCTCGAGCTCGTATTCCTTCCACCCCAGCAGACTCTGATCGATCAGCACCTGCCGGATCGGCGAAGTCGCCAGCCCCCGGCTGACGATCTCGCGGAACTCCTCCATGTTGTAGGCAATCCCGCCCCCGGAGCCCCCCAGCGTGAAGGCCGGACGGATGATCGCCGGCAGCCCGATCTCCTCGACCAGGCGCAGCGCCTCCTCGATGGTGGAGACGGTTCCCGCCTTCGCCTGCTTCAGGCCGATCGACTCGATGATCCGCCGGAACTGCTCCCGGTCCTCGGCCCGGTGGATGACCTCCCGTGTTGCCCCGATCATCTCCACGTCAAACTCGGCCAGAATCCCCTGGTCGAAGGCGGCACAGGCACAGTTCAACGCCGTCTGACCGCCAAGCGTCGGCAGCAGGGCGTCGATCGGCCTGCCGAGGTCGCGCTCCTTTTCGAGGATGCGGCGAACGGTCTCGGGGGTGATGGGCTCGATGTAGGTGCGGTCGGAGAACTCCGGGTCGGTCATGATCGTCGCCGGGTTGGAGTTCAGCAGGACAATGCGATACCCCTCCTCGCGGAGGGCCTTGCACGCCTGCGTACCCGAATAGTCAAATTCGCAACCCTGGCCGATCACAATCGGCCCCGATCCGATGATCAGGATCGTCGATAGGTCATCCCGACGCGGCATAAGCACCCGGGCGAAGCCCGAACCAGGTCGCCTCCGAACCCCAATCTGCCCGACTCAGGGCAAATCTGCTAAGGGTATCACGCCTCCGCCCAGTCTCAAGCGCAGCGACCCGCACAACTCAATCAAGATACCCAAGCGCCCGAAGACGCTCCTCGATTTCCGGCTCAAGCTCCACCCCGTCGCCTCCGAAAAGACGGTCGTTGACCGCCCGGCTGGCCTTGCTCCACCGTTCCCGGCGACGCTCAATGGCCGCTGCGAGCGTCTCAGCAGCCTCGCGGTCCTGCGGAGCCAGCTCCGACTCGGAAAGGAGGTTGCGGCTCTCCCCCGGATCGGTCACAAGGTTGAAAAGCTCCTCGGGCTGGTCATTGGAGTAGACGATCCGCTTGTGGGTGGCGCTGCGGGCTGCCAGCACCGTCCGGTGATACTGCGGGGCCATTTCGTGCAGTTTTTGCTTGATCGCTGACAACCCGAAGGGCTTGATCAGTTCCGCCCAGGCCGTCTCCCGCGACCCGGACAACAGACTCACCCCCTCGTTCTGCGCAGGAACCTCCAATCCCGCAAGTTCGCAGATGGTCGGAAGGAGGTCGACGTTCTGTCCCAGCCGCGACTGCTGCCCGGTGAGCCCGACCGAGGCGGGCCACTTCACCACCAGCGGAATGCGGATCAGTTCGTCGTAGCAGACAAACTGGTGCCCCAGCACCCCGTGCCGCCCGATGCAGTCACCGTGATCAGAAGTCACCAGCACCAGCGTCTCGTCGAAGTCCGGCCGGGCCGAAAGGAAATCCAGCATCTCCCCGATGCGATGATCGAGGTAAGCGATGCAGCCGTCGTAAAGCCCGCGCAGGATGTCATACTCCTCCTGCGTCATCTTCACGAGGCCGACGGCGTGCGGATTGGGCCGCTGGTTGATCGCCGCGTAGCTCCGCGATCGCAGCGCCTCTGGAACAAAGCGTCCTCGATAGCGATGCGGCGGGGCGTACTCGGCGTGTGTTTCCTGCAGGTGCATGTAGACGAAGCGCGGCCGGTCGGCGTTGGCCTCCCAGAACTGCCGGACGTTTTCGAAACAGGCCCCCGCTCCACGGTCAAAGAAGCCGCTGCTCCAGAATCGCAGGCGATTCTTCAGTTTCGCTTGTTCCGCCATCCGCGCCTCGGTCTGCAGGTCCAGCCCGAGATCCACGCCCTCCTTGCGCTCCACGCCCCGGGAGCCGGCCAGCCGTCGCCGCCACGACCGCACCCACCGCTTCAGCGGCGGAGGCGGGGCCTCGAAACTCTCCGCAAACCCCCGGTCCAGCCCCGAGAACTCCGAGACATAGGGAACGATGCCCGTGGACTTCAGGGTCGCATACCCCGCATTACGGAGCATCTCAGGCAGCACGTCGTACTTCGTCGAAATGCGATCCCCGTCCATCACCAGGCCGTGCGTCGAGACGTGCGTACCCGTGAAGAGACTCGCCGAGCTCGGCAGCGTCCATGTCGCCGCGGCAATGTAGTTGCTGTACCACGCCAGCTGCGAGGCAAACCGCTCCAGGTTCGGCGTCGTCGGCAGGCCGTAGCCCAGCAGCGAGAGGTTCTCGGCGCGCACGGCGTCCATGACGATCATCAGCACGTTGGGACGCCGATTCGCAGCCATCACACCTTCCGTCCCGTCAGCGGGGTTCACACGGGCCAGAGCATAGACCGCAAGGCCGCACGCCGCATGATCGCGCTTTCGGCAATATCATCCCGCCCGCACCAGTCGCTTCTTCCTTCTGAGTCTCGCAATGACGCCATTGTCGGCCGCCGCCTTCCTCGCATTCCTCGCGACCGCCGCAGCACTGGCTGCGCTGTGGATCGCCGCCTGGCACGCTCTCGACCGACGCCGCGCCGACTCACCGAGACCGACCTGGTCCGGCTACGCGCTGTGGCTGCTCGCCCGCGCGCTGACCCGGTTCCTCTACCGCGCCACGTTTGAAGGGCTGGAACATATCCCCACCGGCAACCGCCCCGGACCGCTGATCGTCGTCGCCAACCACACCGCCGGCATCGACCCCGGCATGCTCCAGGCCGTCTGCCCATTCGAGATCCGCTGGATGATGATGCGGGAAATGAACGTCCACATCATGCGCCCCTTCACCGCCTTCCTCCGCATCATCCTCGTCGATCAGGACGGCGCCGACCTCGCCTCCACACGCACCGCCCTGCGACACCTCAGGGACGGCGGCGTCATCGGCCTTTTCCCCGAAGGCCACATCGAACGACCGCCGCGAATCCTTCGCCCTTTCCAGGAGGGCGTCGGCTTTCTCGTCCGTCATGCCCGGGCCGCCGTGCTTCCCGTCTGGATCAGCGGAACGCCCGAATCGGCCTCAGCCCTGGCATCGGTCGTTATGCCCTGCCGGGCCCGCATCGTCTTCACGCCGATCATGCACTTCGACCGATCCGACCCGCCGGAGGAGATCACCCGCCGCATCCAGGATCGCATCGCACAGACATCGGGCTGGCCCGTGCAGGAGCGGAGCGATGAATCGCCACCACACTGACGCCCGCCCCCGCTACCATCCCTCCCCATGATCACCTCGCTCTCCGGCACACTGATTCGCGTTGACTCCGAATCCGCAGCCCTCGACCTCGCCGTCGGCCCGCTGACCTGCCGAGTCCTCATTCCCGCCGCCGATGCCCTCCGCTGGGGCGCGAAGGTCAATGAGGAGATCACCCTCACCACCCTGCTCTACCTCGAATCCGCCAACCAGGGCGCGACGATCATCCCGAGACTCCTCGGCTTCGCCTCGCCTGCCGACCGCCGCTTCTTCGAACTCTTCACCACCGTCAAGGGCATCGGCTACCGCAAGGCCCTCCGCGCCATCGCGCTGGACCCCCCTACCCTCGCCCGCGCCATCGAGGACCGCGACATCGCCACCCTCACCACCCTCCCGGAGATCGGCCGCCGAACCGCCGAAACCATCATCGCCGCCCTGCACGACAAGATGGGGCCCGTGCTGCACGATGCCGCCGCACCCGCAAAGAGCGCCCCCGGCCGCGCTGCGCCGGATGAAGTCCCCGTCGTCGGCATCAGCCACGATGCCGTCACCGTCCTTGTGCAACTCGGCGAACCGCGCCACCTGGCCCGGCAGTGGGTGCAGCAGGCGATGATCCGCGATCCGGAACTCCGCGAGGTGCAGGCCGTCGTCGAGGCCGCCTTCCGTTTCCGGGAATCCTGACCAGCGAGGCCCACCCGTGGCGCGACAGACCCTCATCATCGCCGGAGGATCAGGCACTCGCCTCTGGCCCCTCTCCCGCGCCGACCACCCCAAGCAACTGCTCCCCCTCATCGGCCCCGAGCGGCAGACCCTGCTTTCCCTCGCCGCTGACCGCGCTGCCGCACTCGTCTCCGATGACGCCTGCCGCTGGATCTGCGCCTCCGATCGCTTCGCCGCCGAGATCGCCGCAGCCCTGCCCTTCCGCGCGGACCGGATTCTCGGCGAGCCGATCGGCCGCGACACCCTCAACGCCATCGCCTTCTCCGCCGCCGTCATCGCCCGCTCCGATCCGCAGGCGGTGCTTGCGATTCTCACCGCCGACCATCTCATTGAACCCGTGGATCGCTTCGTCGCAGGACTGCAAAGCGGCTTCGCCCTCGTCGAGGACGATCCCCGACGGCTCATCACCTTCACCATCGCCCCGACCCGGCCCGTCGCCGACTACGGCTACATCGAGTATGAGCCGTCTCAACCCGCCGCAGGCCGGCCCGTCCGCCGGTACATCGAGAAGCCCCCGGTCGAGATGGCTCGCCGACTCATCGACGCCGGCAACGTCGGCTGGTCTTCCGGCATGTTCATCTTCGCCGCGCAGACGATCCTCAGCGCCGTCGAGCGCTACGCCCCGGAGAATCATCGTCTGATTTCCCGCATCGCCGATGCATGGGAAACGCCCGACCGGACTCGCGTGCTCGCCGAGGTCTACCCCACCCTTCCGAAGACCTCGATCGACTACGCCGTCATGCAGCCCGCCTCACAGGATGGCGCCTTTCCCCTGCTGGCCGTGCCGCTGCAGATCAAATGGCTGGATGTCGGCTCGCTCCCCGCCCTCGCCTCCACGCTCACCCCCGACGCCGCCGGCAACCGCAGCAACACCGAAACAGCCCTGCGCCAGTGCGCCGACCTTGTCATCCTCTCCTCCGAGCCCGACCACCTCGTGGCCGCGATCGGCTGCTCCGGGCTGGCGATCGTGCGCACGGCGGACGCCACGCTGATCTGCCCGATCGAGCGCATCGGCGAGCTCAAGGCCTTTGTCGAGGGCGAAGTCCCGCCCGAGCGTCGCTGACGGTCATTACGGCCGCCTCCACTCCGCCGGAACCTCTCCCGATTCCGCGATGATCCGCGAGCGGATGCCCCCCCGGCCCTTCCACTCCGTCACCACCTGCAGCCAGCGCGGCTTCATGGCGGCGACAAGATCATCGCGGATGCGGTTGGTCACCGCCTCGTAGAAGATGCCCTCCTGCCGGAAGGACTGGTAGTAGAGCTTGAGACTCTTGAGTTCAACGCAGACACCGCCGACGGCCGGGACGTAGCGCAGCGTGATCGTGCCGAAGTCCGGATGCCCCGTTTTCGGGCAGAGACTGGTGAACTCCTCGGCGATGTGTTCGATCACAAAGGGCGAATCGGCCGGGCTGGGAAAGACCTCAAGCAGGTGTGGATCTGGCATGTCCGCATTGTATCGCGGCCGTTACTCGATCACGGAGCCGGGCCGCAGCCCCTCGAAGTTCTGTGCCTTGACGACCGAGCCGGAGGGGAACCACAGCGACATCTTGCGGGTGTCCTCATCGACCATCGCCTCGGCGTGACCGTCGAAGAAGGAGACGACCAGTTTCGAGTCATGCCGGTAGGCGAAGCGTTCCATCGCCTCGCGCTGCTCGGAATCGAAGTTCGGTCCGCCGCCGCCGGCCGTGTGTGGATCGCCACCCATTCCGATGATGGCAGGCCCCTGAGCCATGAAGTTGCCGCCCTCATCCTGGAAGATGAAGGCGTTGAAGGTCATCTCCCATGTTCCGGGAGTGAGATACCGAGTTCCATCCATCGCGTAGGCCTTGACTTCCGGGCGGCGAATCTGGTCGATCTTGGGGAGGTACCCCTTGAGGTCAACGGGGAAGCGTGACCCGGGGGTCGTATCTGTGAGATTATCCGCTTCCCAATTACGACTGCTGGCATGAAAGCCGATCGCTGCCGCGTAGCTGGAAACCCGAAGTTCGGTCACAGGCCGACCCCCGAGCGTGTTGTCTCCACCATAATTCCCGTCGTAGAACTCCTTGTTGGCGGGACAGGCGAACTTCTGCTCGAAGATCGCCCGCATCCGCTCCTGACGCACCTCTTCCCGCTTACTCGGATCCGTGGAACCTGTACTCGGAAGGTTCAGCGCATCTCCCAGCGTCGGCGAAACCCAGTCGAGATTCTGCGTCGGTGAGGTAGAAGCGCCCCCGAGAATCGGGCTCCTTGAGGTGAGATACCGACCGCTGGTGTTCGGCCCCGCCAGCCAGTCGTTGTTATCCGTCGCATACGACTGCATTCCCACCCCCGCCTGGCGCTGCTGGGCGAGGCAAACGCCCGTCCGCGCAGCCGCACGCGCCTTGGAGAGCGAGGGCAGCAGCAGGCCGATCAGCAGGGCGATGATCGAGATCACCACCAGCAGTTCGATCAGCGTAAAGGCCACAGGACTCAGTCGGCAGCGGTCGGAGCGCTTCCGGCTCATGAAAGTCATGGAGTCGTCTCCCGGAATCGGGTCTCGAAGGGAACCATCCTACACCGTTTCAAGGCCAAGAACCCTCGCCCGCTTTCGCAGGCGAGGGTCGGGAAGTCAATCAACAAATCACAGCCCTTCAACATCCGTGGTCGTGCAGTTGGACGTGTCCACCGCCTGCACGAAGACGCGGCCGCAGGCGCCGGAGGGCACGTTGCCGGTGAAGGTCGCCACGCCCTGGCCGTTGGCGTTACGCGCGCCGGCGAGGGTGACGGTGTTGTTCAGGCCCAGCTGCGTGCCGGCACAGGTGAAGCCGCCGGGAATCGTGAAGTTGCCAGTGCCGAAGGCGTACAGGAACGCCACCTGTGCGCCGGGGGTGACATTCGAGGCCACCAGCTCCATCTGGCCGGGGCAGGTCCCGTTGACCGTCAGGTCCGGAGCCGGCGCTGAGCCGCCCAGGGCAACATCGAGGCCGTTGAAGGATGAGGAGATGCCGACGGCCTGGTAGTAGTCCGTCGAGCCGTCATTGGTCCAGGTGAGGGGATTGGCAGAGATGGTGTCAATGACCGGGCCGGGGGCATCGGAGCCGCCGTAAGCGCCCAGGTACAGCAGCCCGTCCGGGCCGAGAGCGATCTCGCGGCCGGTGTTGAGGCTGTTGTGCAGGGTGACCTGATTGACAACCGCATAGGTCGTGGCATCGAGCGCGGTGAGCTGATTCCAGGAGACACCGTCGAAGCCGGAGGCGAGCAGGTAGATGTAGTCGGGCTCGACCGAGGGGTTGTACTCCACATCGAGGAAGTTCGAGGTGAAGGGCACATCGCCGCCGGCAATCGTCGCACGGACCGTCAGCGCGCCGGTGTTGGCGTTGACGGAGATCAATTCGCGATTGGGGGCGTTGACGGTGAACATCAGCACGGTGTTGTCGTCACGCCAGGTCGTTCCCTGCGTCGTGCCGGAGAAGGCGATGAAGGGGAAGACATCGTCGCCGGTGATGGACGCGCCGCTGCCGTCGCCGTTGTCAGCCGAGTAGTCGAGGATCAGCAGACTGCCGGTGTCGCTGCCGAAGACGGCGATCCGGCTGTTGTCGGGGCTGACCGAGAGGCCGCTGACGCGCGTCGTCTCGACGCCGCCCAGCGCGGTGTTGAACTCATAGATGATCTCGCCGGCATCGGAGCCGTTGGTGGCGATGTTGTAGAGCTGGCCGCCGGCCGAGGTGGTGCCGAAGTTCAGGCCCAGCAGGTTGCCGCTGTGGCTGAAGGGGCCGGCCGCATTGTCGAACTCGACGGACTGAATCCACGGCAGGGCGGTGTAGTTGCCTTCGAGGGCTCCGCCGCGGACCTGCTGAAGGGTTTCGCTGGCAGTGCCACGGTTGAGGCCGATCATCAGGTCGCCGGACTGAACCGGGCTGATGGCAAGGGCCGCCCCTGTCACAGACAGGGACACGAGACCGACGGTGTTTGCAACGATGTTCACGATTCCACTCCTCCTGTTGGAAATCCTGCGGGCACACCGGCAGCGGCGGCAACGTTGCCGACCGCGACACAGGTGGCGTATCAGACAGCCATAGATTGCGCCACGGATGTTAGCCCTGCGGATGTTTCCCGTGCCACCTCTGTCAAAGGTTGGCGCAGCCGTCCGCAGCCCTGCCGATGCCGCCAAACCCCTGCAATTGCAGTGTTTGCGGACATCGCCGTCACACGGCGTTAAGCTGGGTCGGCCCGGAATTCACCGAGATTTCACACCCGAAACACATCCCCGAACCTCAGCCGGCATTCCGGCGGATCACCAGCGGGGATTTGCCGGCAATCGTCCGCTCCACATCCTCCACGAAGCGGATGGGAACCCGCTCCAGGGCCGGGTTCTTCAGCGCCAGCGTCTGCCGGGTCCGCCGCTCCATCTCCCCCCGTTCCGCCTGCCGGTAGCGCGGATCGAGCACGATGGTGAAGATAACCGCTTCGCCTTCCTGCACCACCTGGTAGCGGGCGACGAACTCCAGCGTCTTGATCACATGGTCAAAGACCGAGGAATGCACGCTCTCTCCTGTCGGCAGCGTGATAAACGCGCTGGCGCGACCCGCAATGCCCTCCAGCCGAGTCAGCCCCACCCCGCTCTCCTCGGCCGGCAGCGTGATTTCATCGGTCAGGTCGTAACGGATCAGCGGAAAGCAGCGCGGATAGAGACTCGTCACGCGGATCAGGCGGCCCCCCGACGGCCCGGCCTCGACCGCATCGAGGAAGTAGTTCCGCCAGAAGGCGCGGTAGCCGCCCTCCGGGTGCGTGTGCGCCATCACGTGCGTCTCGATCGCTCCGTACTCCATCGCCACCGGGCAGCCGAAGAACTCGCCGACAAGAGCCCTGCTCTCGGCATGAGGGAACGATTCCGCCGTCGCAATCACCGCCTTGAGCCGTAGCGCCCGCACCTGCTCTGCGTAGTCACGGTTGGCGCGCACGAAGGCGTCCAGCCCCGTGGAGTAGCCGATGACGTACTCAGGCCGGAACGCGAGCAGCCGGCGTGCGGCATCCGCAAGAAACCCCTCGGAGAGGTCGTAGGCCGAGACACGGCAATAGCCCAGCAGGCGATCCTTGAGGTGTCGCATCGCCTCCTTGATCGTCCCCTTCAACCCCGTCCCGTGCAGATGCCCGTGGCCCCAGATGATGAACAACCGGCTCGAGGGCCGGATGCCGTACCACGAGCGGGCCAGCCAGACATCGGGAATCGTCTGCAGATTCTCCGAGTTCCAGGCGGGCAGACTCACGGGCTGCGCGGCCGATCCGCCGGTGGTGCGGGTGAAGTCGGCCGGACGGGAGGGGTTGGCCATTTCCAAAACGTGCGCGCGCACCTGTTCTTTGGTCACGGCCGGAATCAGGTTGATCACCTCCTCCCAGGAGGCGAATCGTTGCGGAAGAGATTCGGACGCCGCCCGTTCGCGCCAGTAGGGCACGCGCTGCCGGATCGTCCCCCACTGCTCGTTGAATCGCGTCAGCTGCCACGCCAGCCGGTCCGCCTCGGAGAGGGGCTCCAGGTACTGCCCGCGCCGCCGCTCCAGCGATGAACGAAGACGAAACTCGCGCAGATATCGGATCATGCAACTCCATCCGCCCGCCCGGCTCACCCGAATCCCCTGCTCAGATCGGTCCGACCCGAGCCGGTATTGCGATCACCGGCCGATGATACTCCAAGCCCTGCCGGTCACGGTACGATAATCCCGTTCATGGGTACAGGGATCGTGCACTCGGAGGCAGTCAGCAGCAGCGTGGAGGCAAGCCGCACCCAATCCGGCACCGCCGCCGAGGTCGAGGCCGGGCGAATGCCCCCCGGCGAGTGGCCGGCGTGGGGCTCGGTGCCGGTGAGCGTGCTGATTCCCGTCCGCAACGAAGAGCGGAACATCGTCGAGTGCATCCGCCACGTCGGTTTCGCCGCCGAGGTCGTCGTCGTCGATTCGGCCTCGACCGACCGCACCGGCGAGCTGGCCGAGGCGATGGGCGCACGGGTCGTCCAGTTCCGCTACTCGAAGGATGGCTGGCCCAAGAAGAAGAACTGGGCGCTCGAAAACGTGCCATGGAAGCACGAGTGGGTGCTGATCGTTGATGCCGACGAGCACATCACCCCGGAACTGGCCGCCGAAATCCGCGAGGTTGTGACCGCCAACCCCGGCGGGCGCGACGGCTACTGGCTCAATCGACGCTTCATCTTCATGGGACGCTGGATCCGCCACTGCGGGTACTACCCCTCCTGGAACATCCGCCTCTTCAAACATCGAGTCGGGCGCTATGAGCGCATCGGAACCCTCGGCGACACCGGCTCAGGCGACAACGAGGTCCATGAGCACATCGTCCTCTCCACGGGTGAGGCCGGCTATCTCAAACACGACTTCCTGCACTATGCCTACCCGGATCTGACCACCTGGGTGGAGAAGCACAACCGGTACTCAACGTGGGAGGCGCACGCCGCCAACGCCGGCGATGCCGGGGCTGTCCAACCCTCGCTCTTCGGGGGCCCCATCGAGCGACGACGGTGGCTGAAGGCGAAATCCCGCCGGCTGCCGTTGCGGCCGACGCTGCGCTTCCTCTACGCCTACATCCTCAAGGGTGGATTCCTGGACGGCTACCCCGGATTCGTCATGTGCCGTCTGCTGGCCTGGTATGAGTTCATCTCGCAGGCCAAGGCGTATGAAATGCGCCTGCGCGACCTCAGCGATCGACCTGGCCCATGACCACGTCGATTGAGCCGATGATCGCCGGGATGTCGGCCAGCAGGACGTTTCGGCCCAGCTCCGAGGTCACAGAGAGGTTGCAGAAGGTGGCAGCGCGGGCCTTGACGCGGTAGGGAATCGCGCCGCCCTGGCTTTCGACGTAGAAGCCGAGCACTCCGCGCGGGTTCTCCATCTCGTAGTAAACCTCGCCGGCATCGGGCTTGAAGTTGCGCGGGAGTTTGGCGCGGTGCGCCCCGCCGGAGTCCTTGTCCGGGATCATCTTGATCGCCTGACGGAGAATGCGCACGGATTGTTCGATCTCCATCATGCGCACGATGTAGCGGTCCCAGCAGTCCCCCAGCGTGCCCATCTTCCCGCTGCCGACGCAGACGTCGAACTCCAGTTCCGGGTAGACGGAATAGGGCTTGTCGCGGCGAAGGTCGTACTTCACCCCCGAGCCGCGCAGCACCGGACCCGTGCAGCCGTAGTTGATCGCCATCTCCGGCGTCAGCACGCCGACGTTGGCAGTGCGGTTGACGAAGATGCGGTTGTAACTGAGCAG
This sequence comes from uncultured Vicinamibacteraceae bacterium, assembly GCA_964585855.1. Lineage (GTDB taxonomy): Bacteria > Planctomycetota > Phycisphaerae > Phycisphaerales > UBA5793 > CAZPFK01. The sequence continues at coordinate 6,934 of CAZPFK010000052.1, read as the reverse complement.
GTCGTTGTATTCCTTGATCTTCGGCTCGAAGTAATCGAGAAATTCTGTGACCTTGTCGAGGTAGCCCTCGGGGAGATCGAAGGTCAGACCGCCGATGGTGTAGTAGGAGTACGTCAGGCGGGCTCCGCAGACCATCTCGAAGAGATCAAGCACGTACTCCCGGTCGCGGAAGGCGTAGAGGAAGGGCGTAAAGGCCCCGATGTCCAGACCGTAGGTTCCCATCGAGACGAGGTGGCTGGCGACGCGCTGCAGTTCGCCGATGATGACGCGGATGAACTCTGCCCGGCGGGGGATCTCGACTTCAGCGAGTTTCTCCACGGCGGCGCAGAAGGCCCAGTTCTCATTCATCCCCGCCAGGTAATCCATACGGTCGGTATAGGGAATGTACTGGTAGTAGGCGACGTTTTCGCCGATCTTCTCAGCACAGCGATGCAGGTAGCCCAGGTGCGGGATGGCCTCGAGGACCAGTTCGCCGTCGGTCCGGAGCACGACGCGGAGCACACCGTGCGTCGAGGGGTGCTGCGGACCCATGTTGACCAGCATCTCCTCGGTGCGCACGTCTTCAAGTTCGATGCCGGAGGGGGCGTGTTGGTCCTCAACGAGCAGCCCGTGCGGCCCGGGGCCGTGGGTTGCGCCGTCGGCGCCTTCGGGTCGCTGGATGCGGAACTGTGCTTCTTTTTCGGTAATCGTCATGGGAATCGCAGGCCGGGTCCGTAATCGGAGAAGGATGCGGTTGCTTCGGGAACGATGAGTCGCAATTGTAGGGCCGCGGCCCGGCAGCGACGAGGGAACCTGATCCATGCGCGACCGCCCAAGATCCTCCCGCAAACGACCGACGCACAAGGGTCGCGACCGGCTCTTCGTCGCCGTCTACCCGCCGGCCGACCTCGCTGTCCTGTGCCAGGCGATGCTGGAGCCGCTGATACGTGACACCCTGGCCCGATTCGTACCCGTCGAGCAGGTGCATCTGACGCTGCAGTTTGTCGCCGGGGGTCGCCTCGACGAGGTGACGGAGGCGGTGCGGCACGCCGTTTCGGGGATTCCCGCTCCGCAGACGCTTACGGCGCTTCGCCCGATCCTGCTGCCGCAGGGCGACAGCGCGCACACACCGCCGCGCCTCGTCGCCCTGGAGGTGCAGGTCTCACCGGGGTTGCTGGAGATTCAGAGGCGCCTGGCCCGTCGCCTCGCCGGCGCAGGTCGGGCCGATCCCGGCGATCGCTATCTGCCGCACATGACGCTCTGCCGCTTCGGGCCGGGCCAGATCGATGCCGCAACGGTGGAGTCAATCGCCTCAGCACGCCTGCCCGAGGAGGCACTTCGTGAAGTCAGCATCAGAACGGTCCTGATCGTGCGCAGCATTCTGCGCCCGGAGGGAGCTGAGCATCGGCGTGTGGGGGAAGTGCAACTGGAGTAGCCGCAGCCGCTTAGAGCGAGAGCAGCAGGCTGGACCAGAGTACAGGCACCGAGGAGATCAGTGCGGCGAACCCGGCCAGCCGGCGACCGGTCGACTCGCGCTTGCGGCCGATGATCTCACACATGACGATGGTGAAGACGACCAGGCCGAACTTGAAGGCGATCATGCCATTGGCGCCGTGGCGCACGATGACGGTGGAGGCGATGGGGTTGACCTCCCAGCCGCCGTGCTCGAGGATGATCCAGGTGAGGATGATGTCCAGCGCGGCTGCGATGATGAAGATCATGTAGCAGGTCGTGTACCGCAGCGGGGGAATGTCATAGAGCGACAGGGCCGCCGGCAGGTCGATGCTCGTGACCCGCGCGTCGGTCGATTGCGCCGCCCCCGACTGAGACCAGGGGGACGACTCAGCAGCGGCGACGAGATTCTCATTTCTGTCCGAACGCATGACGTTTCCTCCCCGACATGTTCCCCCTATCAAGACGTACCGGTTCGCCCCTTGTTTCAGGATTGACCCAAAAATCACGCGAAAACCCTCTCCTGATCCCCTCAGGACCCTCTCCGGGCAGCCTGACTATCATCCACGGCATAGGGGCCGGTCGGCCTCGCCACCACAGGGGACCGTGGAATGAAGGGCGTCATTCTCGCCGGGGGATACGGCACGCGGCTGCTGCCGATGACCCGAGTGACCAATAAGCACCTCCTGCCGGTCTACGACCGGCCGATGGTCTTCTTCCCGCTGGAGACCCTCCGCGACGCCGGCATCACCGAGGTGATGCTCGTCACAGGCGGAAACCAGGCGGGCGACTTCGTGGAACTGCTGGGCAGCGGCAAGCAGTTCGGCCTCACCGAACTGGCCTACGCCTACCAGGAGGGAGCCGGAGGCATCGCCGATGCCCTGCGGCTGGCGGAGGACTTCACCGACGGGGAGCCGATGGTCGTCGTGCTGGGGGACAACATCATCGAGGGCTCGATCGCAGAGGTCGTCAGCGAGTACCGCGAGCAACTGGATCGGGAGGGGTCCGGCGCCCGGATCATCCTAAAGGAAGTGGATGATCCGCAGCGCTTCGGCGTCGCCGAGTTCGACGCGCAGGGCCGGCTGACGGGCATCATTGAGAAGCCGGCAGATCCGCCGAGCCGGCAGGCGGTGATCGGCATCTACCTCTACGACAACCAGGTGTTCGACATCATCCATACCCTCAAGCCCTCGGCCCGGGGGGAACTGGAGATCACCGACGTCAACAACCGCTACCTCTCACGAGGACAACTGGAGTATTCCGTCCTTGAGGGGTGGTGGAGCGACGCCGGAACGATCGAGAGTCTGTACCGCTCCACGCAACTGGTGGCAGAGAAGTGCAGGCAGGACCGGGCGACCCAGACGGCCGGCGGCCTTGGAGCGCATCGCGGCCGACGGGCATGAAACGTCAGTTTCGACGCATTCTCGTCACGGGGGGCGCGGGGTTCATCGGCGTCAACTTTGTGCGCACGCTGCTGCGTCAGCGCCCCGATGCGCAGGTCGTCAACCTCGACAAACTGACCTACGCCGGCAACCTTGAGAGTCTCGGGCCGAATGTGCTCGACGATCCGCGTCACGAGTTCGTGCGGGGCGACGTCTGCGATCCCGATGTTGTCGCAGCAGCGGTGGCGGGCTGCGACGCGGTCGTCAACCTGGCGGCGGAATCCCACGTGGATCGCTCCCTGGAGGATGCAAGACCCTTCGTGCGCACAAACGTTGAGGGGGTGCTCATTCTGCTCGAAGCAGCGCGGAAGGCGGGGGTGACCCGATTCCTCCAGGTCGGAACGGATGAGGTGTACGGCTCGCTGTCGCTGGAGAATGCGCAGGAAACCTTCTCCGAAGATCGGGCTCTGGACCCGCGCAGCCCCTATTCAGCCAGCAAGGCGGCGGCCGACCACCTGACGCTTGCGGCGGGGCACTCCTGGGGGCTGGATGCCATCGTCACGCGGTGCGGGAACAACTTCGGACCCTGGCAGTTTCCGGAGAAGATCATCCCGTTGTTTATCCTGAACCTGCTGGCCGGAAAGCCCGTTCCGCTCTACGGCGACGGCCTGTACGTCCGGGACTGGATTCACGTCGAGGACCACTGCCTTGCCCTGCTGGCCGTGCTTGAGAGGGGCCGGGCCGGGGAGATCTACAACATCGGGGCTGACAACCAGCGATCCAACCTGGAACTCACGCAGCTGCTGCTGGACCTGACGGGGCGCGACGCCTCCCTGATCCGCCATGTCGAGGATCGCCCGGGTCACGACCGTCGCTATGCGGTTGACACGCGGAAGATCCGCGGGGAACTGGGGTGGCGGCCGCTGCATTCGAAGTGGCCGGAGGCCCTGGCCGCAACCGTTGATTGGTATCGGGCGAACCCGGAGTGGGCGGCACACGTTCTGTCAGGAGAGTACCGGGCGTTCTATGAGCGGCAGTACGGACGCCGACTTGCGGAAAGACCCGCCGGAGAGTCGTGCTAGGATTGCATCCTGATGGCCAAGAAGCTTCCGAAACAATTCGCCATTCTCGATGAAGACCTGTGCACGGGGTGCGAGGCGTGCGTCTCGGTCTGCCCGGTTGACTGCATCGACACGATTCCCGGCCCGCAGTTCCAGACGGTCATGCAGCACTGCCACATCGACCTGCCGCGCTGCATCGGGTGTACGCTCTGCGCCCAGGTCTGCCCGTGGGACGTGATCTCGATGGTGCCGACCGACCAGGTGGTGCAGGTGGAGAAGTACGCCGTCGAGCTCACCTGATGCGTACCGGGCGGCGGCGGACAGATTTTCGTCAATTTTTCCTGATTTAACGCTTTGGGTGTTGCGAACGGCGGGGCCGGGCGTGAAGATGTTGGGCGCGCACGGTTCAGATGGCCGATCAAGGAAGATGACGCCGCCATGGAACACACCCGACGAACGTTTCTGTTAGCCGGTCTGGGGCTGCTCGCAGGATGCGCCGGCACCAGCCGCGAGGTTGCGCTGCCCGCCACCCCGTGGGAGCGGAAGACGGTTTCGACCTCGCAGGACCGCTCACCCTGGACCCCCCTGCCCGATTCCGAGTTCTCCAGGCCGACGGCCGGCGCAGCCGGCTACCCGGGCATGATCAGCCGGCAGGAGTGGGCCAACGGCAACCCGATTCCGACGCGGATGGACCGGATGACGGGCATCTCCCGCATCACGGTGCATCACGACGGGATGACGGCCTTCTGGTCGGATTCCAGTCGCGATTCCGCCGCACGTCTCGACGCCATCCGCCGGGCGCACCAGGGGGCCGGATGGGGCGACATCGGCTACCACTACATCATCGACCGCGCCGGGCGGGTGTGGGAGGGACGGCCGCTCAACTGGCAGGGCGCGCACGTGAAGGACCACAACCCCGGAAACATCGGGGTGATGTGTCTGGGCAATTTCGAGCTTCAGACGCCGACCGATGCCCAGGTCCGCTCGCTGGTCGCTCATCTTCGGGCCATCCAGCAGCGCCACGGCATCCGCACCCGGGCTGTTTACACGCACAAGGAACTGCGACCGACCGCCTGTCCGGGCCGGAGTCTTCAGTCCTACATGGTCTCCGTGCGGAACAACGGCCACCTGCTTGCCTGAGGGGCGGGTATCATCGCCTGCCATGCTTGGATCACACCTCTCAGTCGCCGGCGGCGCGGTCAACGCCTTGCACGAAGCACGCCGCCTGAAGATGGACACCGTCCAGATCTTCACAAAGAACCAGCGCCAATGGGCCTCAGCGCCCACTTCGCAGGAGCAGATCGACGCCTGGCTGGCCGAACTGCACGACCTCGGATGGTCCAGGACCGTCAGCCACGCCAGTTATCTCATCAATCTCGCCTCCCCGGATGAGGAGCTCTGGGCGAAGTCGGTCGATGCCATGACCGACGAGGTCGAACGGGCCGAGGCCCTGGAGGTTCCGCTGGTGGTGGTGCATCCGGGGTCGCACAAGGGGGCCGGCGTTGAAGCGGGCATTGCCAATGTGGCCAGGGGGTTGGATGAGGTCATCGGCCGGACGAGGGGCTTCCGCGCGGTGATCTGCCTTGAGAACACCGTCGGCGGCGGGCATCAGCTGGGGGGTCGGTTTGAGGAACTGGGATTCATGCGGCAGCGCGTGCGGACGCCCGAACGCATCGCCTACTGCTTTGATACCTGCCACGCGGCGGCGGCGGGGTACGACACCGCCTCGAAGGGCGGGGCCGACGGCGTCTTTGCGGCCTTTGATGACGGGGCGGGAATTGCGGACCTGGCGGTCTTTCACCTCAACGACTCGATGTTTCCGATCGGGAGCAAGCGGGACCGGCATGAGCACATCGGCGAGGGGCACGTCGGCCGGGAGTGTTTCCGGGTTATCATGAACGACCCGCGATTTGCCTCGATTCCGAAGATCCTCGAGACTCCCAAGGGGGATTCGGAGGAGGGGAAGCCGCTGGATTCGATTAATCTGGGTCGGTTACGGAGGATGATCCGACGATGAGCAGCGCAGCGGCAACGACACGGACGTACGGATTCCGCCCCGGGATGGCGGCAGTCGGCCTGGCTCTGGCGTTGGCTGCGGGAGTGCTGCTCTCCGGATGCAGGGCGTGGCGCGAGGCGCAGGCGGATACGACGCAGCAGAGCGATGAACTGGCGGCAGCACTGGCCGAGGAGCACGTCGCCCAGGCGGAAGCGGCACTCAACGAGGGCGACATTGACGCTGCGCTTGCGGCCTTTGCCGAGGCGATTCAGGAGAATCCGCGCATCTTCCGTGCCCACATGGGCATGGGTGACATCTACCGGGAACGGGGCGAGTACGGCTTTGCCGAGCAGTCGTACCGGGAGGCGGCGGAGATCAATCCGGGCAGCTACGAGGCAAACTACTTCCACGGCCTCGCCCTGCAGATTCTCAACCGCCTGAGCGAAGCGGTTCGCGCTTATCGACGGGCGCTGGCGATCGACCCCCGCAGCCACGAGGCGAATCTGAATCTCGCCACGGCCTACCTGCAGAGCGGCCAGCCGACGGAGGCGCTTCCCTTTGCGCTGACTGCAGCGGAACTTCAGCCCGCACACGGCCCGACCCGGGTGAATCTCGGGGCGATCTATGCAGCGCTGTCGCGGCATGAGGAGGCGGTGCAGGAGTACGAGGAGGCGCTGGAACTGATGGCTCCCTCGGAGGAGCTGGTGCTGAACCTCACCGAAAGTCTCCGCCGGCTCGACCGGCACGCGGAGATGGCGACCGCACTTGAGGCGATCGTTCGGGAGAGCCCGACGCCGGGGGTGATGGAGCGGCTGGGCTACGCCCGCTTCAAGCTGCAGGAGTTTGAGGAGTCGAAGGCGGCGTACCGGCAGTCGCTGGCGGCGGCGCCTGAGTATTACCCGTCACTGAACGGGCTGGCGGTGAACCTGCTCAACGACTATCTGCGCTCGGGCCGGACAGATGAGCCAGCCCGGGAGGAGGCCGTGAGCCTGCTTCGACAGTCGCTTCGGATTCAGGGCGAGCAGCCGCGGATCGTGGAGTTGCTGGCGCGGTACGGGCGTTAG
>CAZPFK010000051.1:0-19682 GCA_964585855.1 uncultured Vicinamibacteraceae bacterium | reverse complement strand
CTCACCCCATCGGCACGTGAACCTTGCAGTTGCGGGCGCACTGCTCCGCCTCCTCGTACCCCGCATCCACGTGACGCAGCACGCCCATCATCGGGTCGTTGGTCAGCACGCGCGAAAGCCGCCGGGCCGCCTCCTCCGTGCCATCCGCGACGATCACCTGGCCGGCATGCTGGCTGAAGCCGATGCCGACTCCGCCGCCGTGATGGAAACTGACCCATGAGGCGCCAGAGGCCGTGTTCACCAGCGCGTTGAGGATGGCCCAGTCGCTCACTGCATCGGTCCCGTCCTTCATGCCCTCGGTCTCCCGGTTCGGGCTGGCAACCGAGCCGCAGTCGAGGTGATCGCGCCCAATGACAATCGGCGCCTTCACCTTGCCGGAGGCGACGAGTTGGTTGAAGGCGAGCCCCGCCTTGTCGCGCTCGCCCAGGCCCAGCCAGCAGATTCGCGCGGGCAAGCCCTGGAACTCCACCCGCTTCTGCGCCAGCCGGATCCAGCGGTGCAGCGCAGCGTCATTGGGGAAGAGCGAGAGAATCGCCTCATCCGTGGCGCGGATGTCGGCCGGATCGCCCGAAAGCGCTGCCCACCGGAAGGGCCCCCGGCCGCGGCAGAACTGCGGTCGGATGTAGGCGGGGACGAACCCGGGGAAGTCGAAGGCGTTGGAGTAGCCGTTGTCGTAAGCGCGCTGGCGGATGTTGTTCCCGTAATCAAAGACGATGCTGCCGCCTCGCTGCAGCTCGACCATCGCCGCCACGTGCCTTGTCATCGTCGCAACGCTCAGCCGTTCATACTCGCGCGGGTCGGCTGATCGCAGTTCCTCCGCCTCGTGAGCAGTCAGGCCGGAGGGCACATAGGAGAGGACATCGTGCGCTGAAGTCTGATCGGTGAGCACGTCGGGCGTAATGCCTCGCTCCAGGAGCGTGTCGAGCAGGTCGGCCGCATTCTCCTCAACGCCGATGGAGCGTGCGACACCCTGACGCGCATAGTGCTGCGCACGCTGGATCGCGTCATCGACGTTGTCGGCCACTTCATCGAGATACCGCTTCTCGCAGCGACGGCGCAGACGGACCGGATCGACGTCGGCAATCAGGCATGTGCCCTCGTTCATCGTGATCGCCAGCGGCTGCGCCCCGCCCATGCCGCCGCAGCCGGCCGTGACGCACAGCCGCCCCTTGAGCGAGCCGTTGAAGTGCCGACGAGCCGCCTCGGCAAAGGTCTCATAGGTCCCCTGCAGGATGCCCTGCGTGCCGATGTAGATCCAGGAGCCGGCCGTCATCTGGCCGTACATCATCAGCCCCCGGGCGCAGAGATCATCGAAGTGGTGATCGGTGGCCCAGTGAGGGACGAGGTTGGAGTTGGCGATCAGCACCCTTGGCGCATCAGTATGGGTACGGACGACTCCCACGGGCTTGCCCGACTGCACCAGCAGCGTCTCATCGGCCTCGAGATTCCGCAGGCACTCGACGATGGCGTCGAAGGCCTCCCACGAACGGGCCGCCTGCCCCCGGCCGCCGTAGACCACAAGTCGATCCGGGTCCTCGGCGACCTCAGGGTCGAGGTTGTTCATCAGCATTCGAAGCGCGGCCTCGGCCGCCCAGGTTTTGCAGGTCCGGGCGGCGCCTCTGGGGGCGCGGATGGTTCGCGTCTTGACGGCGGCGAGTGTGGCCATGTCAGGCCTCCCCGTTTCCGGTGGTTCCGGGCTGACCGCCCCCGCAGGCCGGAGTACCTGCAGGGGCTTGAAGTGCGGGTTGTCGGCCCGAGTCCTCTCGGCTGATCCTACGCCCCGGAAATCGACGATTGCACGCCGTCCGGCGGTTTGCCACCCCTGCCGACCGGGCGTATTATCAACGTTCAATAAGAGAGTCGAAAAGAACAGCCCCGAAATGCGGGGCCGCAGATGAGGATACGACATGACGCTCGCCGCCGAAGCCAGGCAATCCGTGATCCGTGAATCTCAGACACACGAGAAGGATTCCGGGTCGCCCGAAGTACAGATTTCCCTGCTGACCCGCCGGATCACCGACCTGACTGGCCACCTCCGCCAGCACAAGCACGACTACCACAGCCGTCGGGGCCTGCTCCTGATGGTCGGGAAGCGAAACCGCCTGCTGCGGTATCTGGCCCGCACCGATCGCGAGCGCTACCTCGCCCTGATCGAGCGACTGGGTCTCCGCAAGTAAGCCGCCCCCCGGATTCATGCACCGCGCCCCCGGCGGTGCAGCGGTCGAACCCTTCGACCGAATCCGACGCCCAGAGCGGCCCGCTCCGGGAGGCGCGAGTCATGAACAATCACGATGAAATCGATCCGGCCCGCTGCCTGTCCGCAGCCGGAGCCGCGCCAACCGGGGCGATCCGCCTTCGGGTTGTCGCGTTGCGCCCGCTTCGAGCCGTGGTCAGCCGGTCAACAGAGTAGACAACGAGTTATCACACGAAACACCCTAGAGGAATCACCACGATGAGCAAGCATGTCATTCGAGCCGAGCGGGTCATCGGCGACCGCACATTCACCATTGAGACCGGTCGCATCGCCCGCCTGGCCTCATCGGCCGTTCTGGCGACCTACGGCGAGACCACTGTGCTCGCGACGGTCGTTCGCGCAGATCCGCGGGAGGGGCTGGACTTCTTCCCCCTCACTGTCGACTACCGCGAGAAGATGCCGGCAGGCGGCAAGTTCCCCGGGGGCTTCCGCAAGCGCGAGGCCGCGCCCAACGAGAAGGAAATCCTCACGATGCGGATGATCGACCGGCCGATCCGTCCGCTCTTTGCCGACGGCTTCGTCGATGAGATTCAGATCCAGTGCTGGGTGATGAGCCATGACGGGCAGAACGACGCCGACGTCGTCGCCTGCACCGCCGCCGCCGCCGCGCTTGCCATCTCTGACGCGCCCTACGAAGGCCCGACGGCCACCGTCCGAGTCGGTCGCATCGACGGGCAGTGGGTGATCAACCCCACCTTCGCCCAGCTTGAGTATTCCGACATCGACCTTGTTCTGGCCGGCCACTCGGACGGTGTGAACATGATCGAAGTCGGCGCTGCCGAGATTCCCGAGGCAGACGTGCTTGAGGGCATCAAGTTCGGCTACGAGCACATCCAGACGCTCCTGGGCCTGATCGGCGAACTGGTCGAACAGGTCAAGCCGGTCAAGAAGCCGGGCAACCTGCAGCTGCCGCCGCAGGAGATTGCCGACCTGGTCCGCAACCGTCTGGCTGCGGCCGTGACCGAGGCCCGGCAGATTCCCGGCAAGCAGGATCGCTCGGACCGCCTCAAGGAGATCCTCGACACCTTCCTGCTCGAAGAGTGTCCGGAGGTCGAAGGCGCCTCCTACGCCCAGGTGCGTGCCCGGGAGAAGAAGATCGCCGACATCAAGGCCTGCTTCAGGGAACTGGAGAAGAAAGTCGCCCGCAAGCTGCTGCTTGAAAAGCACATCCGGGCCGACGGCCGCCCCCTCGACCAGGTCCGATCGCTCGAGATGGAAGTCGGCGTCTTCGCCCGCACGCACGGCTCGGCCTTCTTTCAGCGCGGCGAGACGCAGAGTCTGGTCAGCTGCACCCTCGGCACGGTCCGCGATGAGCAGATCGTTGACGGCCTGCTTCCCGAGTACTCCAAGAAGTTCACGCTGCACTACAACTTCCCGCCCTTCTGCACCGGCGAGGCCAAGCGCATCACCGGCCCCGGCCGCCGCGAGATCGGCCACGGGGCGCTTGCTGAACGCAGTCTTCAGGGCGTGCTCCCCGACCCGGAAGAGTTCCCCTACACCATCCGCATCGTCTCGGACATCACCGAGTCCAACGGCTCATCCTCGATGGCCAGCGTCTGCGGCGGCTGCCTTGCACTGATGGATGCAGGCGTTCCCATCAAGAACACCGTCGCCGGCATCTCCGTCGGCCGCGTCTCCGACGACTCCGGCAAGTATCTGCATGTAACCGACATCATCGGCGAAGAGGACTTCTTCGGCGACATGGACTTCAAGGTCTCCGGCTCGCGCGAGGGCATCACCGGCATTCAGTTGGATCTCAAGGCCCGCGAACTCTCCTTTGAGGAGATCGCCCAGACCTTCGAAGAGGCGCGGGTTGCCCGGCTCTTCATTATCGATCAGATGGAGGCGTGCATCGCCGCACCGCGGCCCGACATCAGCGCTCATGCCCCGCGGATTATCACCATCCGGATCAATCCCGATCTCATCGGGAAGGTCATCGGCCCCGGTGGAAAGACGATCCGCGCCATTCAGGAGCGCACCGGCGCCGCCATCGACATCGAAGACGACGGCACCGTTTACATCAGCACGCACAACCAGACCGCGGCCGACGACGTGCGGGCCGAGATCGAAGCGCTCACGCAGGAGGTCAAGGTCGGGACGCTCTACAACGGCAAGGTCGTCTCCATCAAGGACTTCGGCTGCTTCGTGGAGATCGCCCCCGGAACCGACGGCATGTGCCACATCTCCGAACTCTCCGACGGATACGTCAAGAACGTAAGTGAAGTCGTCAAGCTCGGAGACATGATCCGCGTCAAGGTCATCGCCATCGACGATCAGGGCCGAATCAAGCTCAGCCGCAAGGCCGTCCTGGCAGCCGATGCGGAGAAGAACAAGGAGAGCGCCCAGCCGGTCAGTTGATTGTGCCGGACGCAGCCCAACGCAACGATCTCAGGGCCGTCGGCATCTCCGGCGGCCCTGTTCCATTTCTCATCCACGGATGTGGAAGAACTGCGGATGAACGGCCCGGCAAGGAGCCGATCGGGTCCGTCGGCGGTAAACAGGGCAATCTCCCTGTACACTTGATGCCAAGGAGTGATGCTGTGGACATGCTGTGGAAAAGTCGCTCTGGCCGCATTCGGCGAGTTCAATCCGGCTCGGCCCGTGCCCTGTCTCCCTCAGGGCTGTTGCGAGGTTCACCGTCGATGCGGTGTCGCGCAAGGTATTGAGACACTGAAGGTTGTGAACTGGCCTCGTGACCCCTCGTGGAGCATCGATCCTCGACGAGCCGTCCCCATCCGTTAAGTGGCAGTTCTGTTCAACGGCGGAGCAGAAGTTGTGGATGGCCTGGTGATAAGGCCTGCGATGGAGATGTCAGTGGCGGCTCGTCCGAGAATTTCTGCAAACTTCCACGCAATGCGTTTGACAACGGAGCGAAAGTGGATAACTTGTTATCTCGCCGGATTCACCCGGCAAACGGATACGCCGCAGGTGGGCACCTTCACGGCGTACACGAACAATTTATTCCGCGGCCCGCCCGAACCATGTTCGTTCGGTGCGTCGCTGAGTGGCTTCGACCAGGAGGGAAGAAAGCCGCTCTGTTTGCCGGTCGCCCGGCAGACACGGGTTTCAGAGGATCCCCAGTTCCACGGGACCATGGATTGTCACGTGGAGACGACCTTCATGGAGCCAGTTATGGGTCACGTTGTCGTTTCGCAGATCTCACGTCAGAACCAGGTTGTTCAAGACCTCTTCGAACAGTATTCGGAGCGGCTCTTCTGCTTTGCGCGGAAGTTCCTGCCACCGAATCAGTCCGAGGACATCGTGCAGGAGGTCTTCACCCGCCTCATGCAGGTTGAAGAGCTGGACACGAGGACCATCTCGATCGGATACCTGATCAAGATGGCCGACAACCTCATCAAACGGAAGTACCGCCGGGCACAGCGCTTCTGCCGGTACATGCAGGAGGAGGGGGCCCGCCGTGCGGCCGAGGCGCCGCGCCCGGTCTCTCACGACTCCGTCGCCTCCGGGCACCGGGCCTGGAGCCCTGATCTGGCGGAGGCGCTGGCCAGTCTTCCACTTCGTGAGCAGCAGGCCCTGCGGTTCATTATCTGCGAGGGAATGAGCTACGAGGCTACCGCACGCACGATGGGCGTGCCGATCTCCACACTCAACAACTGGAAGTTCCGAGGCCTTCAGAAGCTCCGCGACTACGCGCTCAGCGAGGCCCGAAGCGGTTGCGCCGAAAGCCCCGCCCGTGTCGCTCCGGCACTCACGCTTCGTCCGACCGGGTAATCCAGGCGATCAGATCTCAGCGGTTTGCTCTGCTGCCGTTTCCGTTGCGCGGCAGCAGGGCGGTCATCGCTCCGGCCAGCGCCAACATCAAAGCCACCCAGCCGAAGGCCCAGCGGATGCCCCAGGTATCCAGGATCGCCTGGGCGACAATCGGGCCGATACCGGCAAAGACCCACGCGCCGCCCAGCATCATCCCTGAGGCGATACTCGTCCGATGCGGCAGCGTTCGTTGCGCCATCGCCAGCGTCACCGGAACCGTTGAGGCAAAACCTACACCGCACCCCGCCGCGACCAGAATCGCAGCAACTCCCGACGAGAGGTAACCCATTCCCACAATCAGCGGTACGCCGAGAATCGCCGCACCGTAAAGCACGATGCGCTCCTGCCCTTCACGGATCAGCAGCCCCGCTCCGAGCCCGCCCAGCGCCATCCCCACGTAGATCGCCGCCTGGTACACGCCATTGATCCTCGCGCTCAGTTCCCGCGAGGCCTGATCGAGCACGGCATGATCCAGCTTTGCCATCGCTTCCAGTTCCGCCCACCGGATCACCAGCGTGACCAGAGCCATGTTGACCATAAACCGGATGACGTTGCCGAAGTACAGCACGGTGATCGTCCGCCAGCCGGTCCGACGAGCCGCCTCGCGCATGATGTCGTCGAGGTGATCGTCGCCCCGGTTGTCGTTGCGATGCGATACGCCACCGACCGCCCAGTGCAGCAGCGCCACCGTCATCATGCCGGGGATCGCAAACCACGCAAGCGCCTTGAAGCCAAAAGATGCCGTCCACACCGGCGTCACCGCCTGGCCGAGGATCGACCCGATCATCCCCGCCACGAAGAAAAGCGACATCGCCGCCGATCGCTTCTGCGCGGCCAGCTGGCCCGTTGAGGCCGCCCCGATAGGGTGGTACGCGCCGTTGCCGGCCGTTGCCACCGCCTGAAGCAGAAGCAGCTGCTCAAAGTTCTGCACCCATCCCAGCAGACTCAACGCCGCCAGGGAGAAGAAGAGACCAAGCGGCCCGAAAATGCGCGTGTTGAAGCGGTCTGAGGCCCACGCTGTCAACGGTTGCACGATTCCGCTGCAGACTGAGCCGAGTCCCAGCAGCAGAGCGCCCTGGTCGGGCTCGAGCTCAAGCCGACCTTCCAGCACCGTCAGGATCGGCACGATCATCGCCGAGTAGAAGTCCACAACGACATGCGACCCGATCGCAACCGAGAGACGCGTCCGCACACTCGTCTCACGGCGACGACCCGGAGGCCATGACAGCGGTGCGGCCGCAGCCGAGTCCAGACCCTGTGTCGGGCTCATCGAATCGCCTTCCCTCTCGTGCGTTCCCCCGGTGGGGCGGCCTGCTCCGCCATCGGCTCACGACTCAGCGTGATTCCCGCGGCGTCAGAATCTCCCCGAATCGATCCGCCTTGTCGTCGGCCCGAACCAGCTTCGGGTAACGAGGCCCGCCGTCATACTCGATGGTTCGATGAAGGAATCGATCGCCGCTGACGAACATCAGATCAATCGTTCCCCGGACGGCTGACTGAGCGATCGCCTCGATCATCCGATCCGCACTCCAGACGTACCCGTTGACCCCTTCGACCTGCATCGTCGGGCCGAGTCCTGCCTTGTCCGCCGGCGAATCGAGGAGGATGTCCTGCACATTGCCGTTTGAGGAGAACCTCGCACCGATGGATTCTCGTGCATCCACGCCGCCGCCGTGCCAGCTCTCGCCCCGGGGCGCTTCGGGCGGCTCATTGGAATACTGCCAGGTGTAGCCGAGCTGCTCGACGAGGCCCAGCGCAAACTCATCCTGTGTGGCATCAACCCGATCGGCGAAGAACCGCTCCCAGTCGTGCGCCAGCAAGTCATTGAGGACCTCGATGGCGTCGCTGCGATCGTGCGTCTTGACCAGCGGATGCGCAGAGTCCCAGGCGAAGAAGGACTGGCAGAAGTCGTCCAGGCTCTTCGTGCCGTCGGTGGAGTTGCGGATCATCGCATCGGCCTCCATCCAGATCAGTTCGCCTTCGCTGTAATAGTCCTGATTGCGACGCAGACTGCTCCAGAATCGGCTCCCGGCCCGAAGGATGTGCGACGACCGCGAGGTATCTGCCAGCGGCCGCCACTGACGCCCCTGCGTCAGCCGGGCCCATCGCATCGTGTTGAAGATGTCCCAGCGACCCTTCGCCTCCTCCACAAGTCCGCACCGCACGGCGATCACAATGCCAAGATACTGCGTCAGCCCCTCGTAGACCCAGATGAGCTCTGGGTCCTGATCGGAGTGGTAGTCACCCGTCCACATGCCCTCCGGACGGCGGTACTTGCCGCACCAGGCATGGACATACTCGTGCGGCAGCAGGTAGCTCGCCCACCCGTCCATGCTGGTCTCAGACATGAATGAGCGCAGCCCGACGACGTTGAACGAGGAGCGCAGGTGCTCCAGGCCGTTGCCGGGCAGTTCCGAGGTCGCGCATACCAGAACGTGGTACTCATCGTACGGGTGGCTCCCGAAGAGCCGCGATGCCTGCACGACCATTCCCGTCAGGCGCTCACGCAACGTCTCGTGCACCTCGACCGCTTCGCCGTTCTCGCTTGCAACGTGGAGGTAGTGGGGGGGGATCCACGAATCGGCCTCCGGCAGCCCCTCCGTCAGGTCGTAGGTCTTCAGGTGCTCGGCCGCGATCAACGGCGAGTCGACCAGCGCCTCAAGGGTGACGGGCTTGAACTCAATGGAGTGAACATCGCCCTGCACCGAGGACTCCACAGGCAGCGCGCTTGCAAACTTCCATGCCGCCGGCAAATCGAGTGTGCATACGACGGCCGTCTCATCCACGCGAAGGTCGCTGCGATACAGGACCACCGTGTTGAAGTTGAGCACACCGATCATCTCGCTGCCGAAGGAGTCCACGCCCCGGGAGTTGGTCGTCGGCTGATCGGTAATGTACAGAATCTCGATGTGCAGCTCACCCGCACCGGCGGGCACATCGGCGATGATGTTGTAGACATCGCCGGGGTTGCGCGTCCAGGTGATCTCCGCGCCGTCGTCATCGCGGATCGTAATGCCCGCCAGGTTCTCGATCGGGCCGCGCGGGCCGTGCGTGCCGGGAACCCACTTGGGATACCACAGCGAGACCTCACCGCCGTCGGCACGGACTTCGCTGGACATCGGCATCGTCAGATCGGCCCGGAGCAGGTGCCGGGGGAGATCGGTGGCGTCAATGTGCAGCGACATCGTGCGGGACTGATCCGGGGAATCAATTGCAATGCCCGCAGGGGCCTGCAGTGGTGAGGCGGTCACCCAGCCTCCCGCCCCGGCCAGGCCCAGCGCAGCACATCCCGGAATCACGATACCTCTGCCTCGGCTCCAGTGCGGCACTCGATGCTCCTCTCGTTGCAGACGTCACCGGCTTGGAATTGTCTCTCGGACTCAAACGGGCTTAGTGTATGCCCCGAATGGCCGGCCATGGACACGTGCGCAGAATCGCTCCGCAGCTCAGGACTCCCACGATGAACAAGACCCAGACGGTTCGGCTCGACGGCGGCCCGCTCAGCCGGACCGACCTGCTCAACGTCGCCTGCAGGAACGCGAAGGCAGCCCTTACCCCGAAGGCACGCCGGCTGATCAAGACCGGCCGCAAGGCGCTCGAAGGCATTCTCGCGTCCGGTGAGACGGTCTACGGGTTGAACACAGGGTTTGGAAACTTTGCGCAAACCCGCATCGCCCCGGAGAACGTGCGACAGTTGCAGTTGAACATCGTGCGGTCGCACGCATCCGGAGTCGGCCCGCCCCTGGAGCCGGAGGTCGTCCGTGCCATGATGCTCCTGCTGGCCGCCAGTCTTGCACGCGGCTGCTCCGGCGTCCGGACGGAGGTCGTCGATCGGCTCATCGAAATGCTCAACGCCGGCCTTGTTCCCGCTGTTCCGGAGCGCGGATCGGTCGGAGCCTCGGGCGATCTCGCCCCGCTGGCCCACCTCGCGCTGCCGCTGATCGGTGAGGGATCGATCCTGGTCGACGGCACGAGCCGGCCGGCCGGACCCATCCTGCGAAAGGCGGGTCTTGCCCCGCTGACCCTCGAAGCCAAGGAGGGGCTCGCCCTCCTCAACGGCACGCACCTGATGACGGCGCAGCTCGCCCTGCTGCTGGAGGACATGCGCCGACTCACCGATTCCGCCATCCTGGCAAACGCGATGATGATGGACGCCTGCAAGGCCACCGACGCCTTCCTCGACACGCGCATTCACGAAGTCCGGCCCCAGCCGGGTCAGACAGAAGTCGCCGCCGCTCTGCGCCGTCTGCTGCGCGGCAGCAGCATTCTCGCCTCCCATCGCACGGATGATCCCCGTGTGCAGGATCCGTACTCCCTGCGCTGCTCGCCCCAGGTGCTGGGATCAGTGCTCGACACGATGCGACACGCTGAATCCGTGCTTGAGTCAGAACTCGCCGCCGTCACAGATAATCCACTGATCTTCCTCGACTCTGAGTCGAAGCGGGCCGACGTCGTCAGCGGCGGTAACTTTCACGGCATGCCCCTGGCAATCGCGCTGGACCTCCTGCGCATCGCCATTGTCCACATTGCCTCAATCAGCGAGCGCCGTACCTTCTTCCTGCTCTCAGCCCGCGATGCAGGGCTTCCCGGCTACCCGCCTCTGGCCCCCAAGCACCTCGCCCACCAGCCGGGGCTGCACTCCGGCCTCATGATCGCCCAGTACACCGCCGCCGCCTGCGTCAACCGGATGCAGACGCTCGCAACACCTGCCTCCATTGCCAACATCACGACATCAGCCGGCCAGGAGGATTACAACTCCTTTGGCCCGACTGCCGCCTGGGCGCTGCAGCAGCAGCTGACGCTGGCCCGGGAAGTCATTGCGATCGAGTTCCTCTGCGCAGCAGAGGCGCTGGAGTTTTACGCAGATCTGAAATCATCAAAGTCGATCGAAGAGGCCCGAACAACGATCCGGGCCGTCGTTGCACCGCTGGATGAGGACAGACCCCCGGCCGACGATATCGCAGCAATTGTCGGGCTCATGTGGGCCGGACGGCTCTGATGCCAGGTTGATCAGAACGGCATCCCGATGATCTGTGACTCGAAGATGAAGCGGTCACCGACCCACCCCTGCACGTCGACAATAAATCGCTTGATGTGGAACTTGACTTCCTTACCCAGAATCACAAGCCGATCACCAATTGTGCAGGTTCCGCGAAACTTTGTGTTGCCGATCCCGGTAAACCCTACGAATTCGTAGTTGATGATTTCCCGGGCAAGGAACATGTACGAACACATCTGCGCTGCGCTTTCCAGCATCAGAACAGCCGGCAGCAGGGGGCGGCCCGGGATGTGCCCGCGCACCCACCATTCATCGTCGCGGACAGTTCGGATGGCCACCGCACGGGTGAGGTCAGGCGTATGCCAGGCAATCCGATCCAGCATCTCCGCTTCAAAACGGTGCTTGTTGAATTTGCGGATCAGATCGATGGGCACCATCGTGGCGTCCAGATCGATAGCACTGATGTCAAAAAGAATCGGGCTGGCCATAACCTGCCTCTAATTACCCTCCGCTGACGCGAAGGAACCACGATATCGATCCCGTGAGCGCGGCAGGCATGGACGCACGCACAGACACTACCAGATCGGATGAATGCCACGAACAATCGAATCGGCCGTCAGCGCATCGGGCGTCATGGCCCGGACGGTCGAATCAAGGCTTACGACTCATCCTTGCGAGTGATCTCCAGAACCTTCACACGAATGTCCTGGCAGATTCCCTTGATGTCCTGCATTGCCTTCCGAACCCGCGTGCCCGCCGCCTTGTTGCCACCCTCGGCCTTGCGCACGTCTTCTTCCACGCTTCGGACTGCATTTATCAGACGGTCATACTCTTCCATTGGGTCTTCCTCGGTCAGAGAGTGAACACGTTGGGTCGCTTAGCATGGCCGTCAGAAGGGTACAAGGCAACTCGGAGTGCGGTTTTTTCTGATTTCTGAGGCGATTTACGTTCCAGCCCGCAACTTTTTCACCAGCGGCAGGCACTCGCGGAACCGGGGGGAGGCCGCGTCGCCAAGCAATTCGTAAGTTGCTGACACACAACCAGTTGTGATCGTTCCAGCCCGTGACATTCTGTACAAAGCGTGCTGATGTTGATCCGTCTCCCCGCAAGTAACGGCATCGGAGACAATGAAAGTCTGATAACCATGGGCAAGCAGGTCCAGCGCGGTCTGCAGCACGCAGACATGCGTCTCGGCCCCGCAGAGCAGCACGGTCCGGCGACCGGTTCCCTCAAGCCACGACGCCACGGTGGGCACATACCCCGAGAATCGCGTCTTCTCGACGATCGTCGCTCCCGGGACGGACTCGAGTACCTCCGGCGAGGTTCGCCCCAGCCCTTTGACGTACTGCTCGGTCACCAATGTCGGCAGGCCCAGAACTCCGGCCACCCGCCCCAGGAACGCGCAGCGCGACACCAGCCGATCCGGCTCAATGAGACTCGGCAGCAACCGCTCCTGCACGTCGATGATCAGCAGCACGGTGTCGTCGGCTCGCAGGCGGGCAATGCTCATTGACTGTCGCCCTCCCGCACAGGTGCCAGAAACTGCTCCCGAACGTCGCGCAGTGCCCCGAAGGAATCACGCCACGCCCGCATCGCTTCAATATCGATCTCGGCCGAGATCACCCCGGTCCGATCACCGGCATCGGCCACGACCTCCCCGGCGTGGCTGACGATGCGCGAGCCGCCTCCATACTGCAGAAACGGGTCATCTCCAACGCGGTTGACGGCCGCCACCCAGGCAAGGTTCTCGATCGCCCGGGCCTCCAGCAGGGTCAGCCAGTGGTGGTGCCGGGGCACCGGCCAGTTGGCCCCGATCGTGAAGAGCTCGGCGTGCCGGTAGACGGCCGCCGCCCGCCAGATCTCCGGGAAACGCAGGTCGTAGCAGATAAAGGGGCACACCCGCACGCCCTGCCAGTCGAAGGTGCGGATCGCCTCGCCTCCCACATACGCCTCCGGCTCCCGCCCGGCGCTGAACGGATGAATCTTCTCGTATCGACAGATCAGCTCACCCCCCGGATTGAAGACCACGGCGTTGTTGGTCGCCAGCGCGTGCCCTGCCGGCCGCTGGATCGACGCTCCCTGAACGTAGATCTCAAGCCGACGGGCAAGATCGGCGCAGAATCGTTCACTGGCGTGGCCGGTGGCCTGCTCTGAACACGTTTCGACATTGAGCGAGAACCCGACGTCGAAGAGTTCCGGCAGCAGGATTAAAGACCCCGCTTCGGGTCGGGCCGCCTCGAGGAGGGACTGCACCTGCCGGTGATTGGCCGGTTTGTCCTCCCAGGCGATGTCAAACTGCACACAGTAGATTCGCGGCATGTCGATCGGATTCCTTGTCTCGGGTCGTCAGCGGTACGCCTCCATGGCGGCCACGGCCATTGCATCGCACATCTCGTTTTCCGGATGGTCATTGTGCCCCTTGACCCAGTGGAAATGAAGGTCGTGCCGCGCGGCCTCGGCATCAAGGACCTGCCAGAGATCGACGTTCATCACCGGCTCCCGCTTCTTGCCCCGCCGCCAGCCGTTGCGCTTCCACTGCGGCATCCATTCGTTGAGTCCCTTGAGGACATACTGGCTGTCAGAATAGAGGTGCACGACGCTGCTGCGCTTGATGCCGCGCAGCCCCTCGATCACCGCCTTCAGCTCCATCCGGTTGTTGGTCGTTTCCCGCTCGCCGCCGCTTCCGGTGCGCTCCGTTCCGCTGGCCGGGTGACGCAGCAGGTAAGCCCACCCGCCCGGACCCGGATTGCCTGAGCAGGCGCCGTCGGTGAAGAGTTCCACGATGGATCGGTCAATCGGCGGTCCTGGGGTCATATCGCCGGTAGTGTAGTCAATCCTGCACGCTTGAATGCCCGCCCTGACGCTCTACCCTCATGGGTCACACCCTGACGTCGGAGAGGTGCCAGAGCGGCTGAACGGGCCGGTCTCGAAAACCGGTATAGTCTTCGGACTATCGTGGGTTCGAATCCCACCCTCTCCGCTTCCTTCATTCACGCCCTCCCTGCCTGCGCCGCAGCGCACACCTCCTGAGCACGTTCAGGTTTCAGGGGCCGCGCAAGCCTGCCCTCCGATCCCTTATAATCCGCCCTTCATGGCCAAGCCCCGCGCCGTCTCCGGGTCGTATCTTGCACACACCTGGACTGTCGCCGCGCTCACCCTCCTCTCCCGCATCGCAGGGCTCCTCCGCGACGCCGTCTGTTCGCGTGCCTTCGGTTCCGGCCCGGTCTGGAGCGCCTTCGCCTTCGCCTTCCTGATTCCAAACCTCTTTCGTCGCCTCTTCGGCGAGGGCGCACTCACCGCCGCCTTTCTCCCTCGCTATGCGCAGCTGCTTGAATCTGATCCTGCACTGGCGCGCCGATTCGCCACCCTCGTGCTGGGCGGGCTGACCGTCGCACTCTCGCTGCTGGTCATCCTCGCCGAGATTCCGCTTGTCATCCTTGCAAGCCGGTCCGCCGAGGCAGAGCAGGCGCTCATCCTCCGCCTGCTCCTGATCATGCTCCCCTACATGCCGCTGATCTGCCTTGTCGCCATGCTCGGAGCCGTGCTTCAGGTCCACGGCCGATTCGGGCCGACCGCTGCGGCCCCGATCCTGCTCAATCTGTTCATCATTGCAGCGACCCTTCTCGCCTGGTCGCGGAGCGCCGTCGGAAGCGATCTCAACGCCGGCAGTGGGGGGGTCACCTGGCTGGCATGGTCGGTGCTGCTCTCCGGTGTCGTGCAGGTGGCCTGGTCGCTTGCCTCCCTGCGCGGCCGGCACGTCTTCTCTGCGAATTTGCGTCTCGCCGACGAACTGAGGCCACACCTCCGCTCCATGATGGAGATGTTTCTGCCGATGCTGCTGGGCCTGGGCGTCCTGCAGATCAACACGCTGCTGGACGGCCTCATCGCCGCCTGGCCCGTCGCCGTCGGGCCCACCATCTTCGGAGCCGAGTACCCCCTCGATCAGTCCGCCGCTGCCGACATCTACTATGCGCAGCGTCTCTACCAGTTTCCGCTGGGCGTCTTCGCCATCGCGCTGGCCACCGCGCTCTACCCGACGCTCGCTCGGACCGCAAAAGATCACGATGCATTCCGCGAGACCGTCCGCCAGGGAATCCGGCTGGCCATATTCATCGGCCTTCCGGCAAGCGTCGGGCTGATCATGGTCGCCCGGCCGCTCACCGCGACGGCCTTCCTCGGCGCGCAATTCACGGGAGCCGATGTCGGCCGAGTTTCCGCGATTCTGATCGCCTACGCCCCAGTCGTCGTGGCCTACTCCGTAATTCACATTCTCACTCGCGCGTGGTACGCGGCCGGCGACGCGCGCACGCCTGTGCGCATCGCCTCGGCCGTCGTGCTGCTGAACTTTCTGCTCAACATCCTGCTCATCTGGCCCCTCGGAACGGCGGGTTTGGCATGGTCATCCTCGGTGACCTCGATCCTGCAGTGCCTCCTTCTGCTCTACCTGCTGAACCGGCGAAATGAGGGGGAGATTCTGGCGGCCGATCTCTTCCGATCCGCGGGCCGCGTCGTTCTCATCGCGCTCATCCTGGCAGCCGTTCTCTGGGCGCCCTCAGGGTTGGGAGGCGAAGTCGATTCCGAAACCACCTGGAGCAGCGAGGCCGGTCGCCTGGTGCTGCTGGTCGCGCTTGGCGCGGGAATCGTCGTCGGCCTCTCCTGGCTGCTGCGGGCGCCGGAACTTCACTGGCTGCTGCGGCGAAGAATTGTCTCAGCACCGCATCCCGGAGGCGACGATGGCCAGACGTGATCTTCAGGGACGAGTCATCTGCATCACCGGCGCCAGCGCCGGCATCGGCCGGGCCACGGCCCTGGCCTGTGCCCGTGCCGGGATGGATGTCGTCCTGGGCGCCCGCCGCATCGATCGCCTCGAGGCCCTGAGTCGAGAGATCGAATCGCTGGGCCGCCGCGCTGTGCCGATGGAGTGCGACGTCGCTTCCGACGCCGACGTTGAGGCGCTCGTGGCGGCAGGGCTTTCGAGGTTTGGCAGACTCGATGCTGTGCTGGCCAATGCGGGCTACGGCCTTGAGCACTCGGTGGCCGACTCCTCCATGGAGCAGTGGCGGGACATTTTTGACGTGAACCTCTACGGCACGCTGCGCGTCATCTGGGCCACTGTGCCGCACTTCAGGCAACGGCAGGGGGGTCACATTCTGATCACCAGCAGTTGCGTCTCACGCTTTGTGATTCCGTATTACTCCGCCTACGGCGCGACCAAGGCCTCGCAGACGCAGATGGCCCGCTCGCTGCGGCTTGAACTCGAACCCGAGGGCATCGACGTCTCCGTCGTTCATCCGATCACCACCGAAACCGAGTTCTTCGATGTGGCGGCCGATCGATCCAATCGGGCGCCCGAGGGAGTGCCCTCGCACACGCCCCGGCTCTTCGTGCAACCAGCCGACCGCGTCGCCCGCGCCATCGTTCGCTGCCTGCACAAACCGGTCCCGGAAGTCTGGACGAGCCACGTGACGCGCTTTGCCGCCGCGGCGATGGTCGCCTTCCCCCGTTTCCCCGATCTGCTCTTCCGCAGGGAAGCCGCCTACCGCCGCCGCCGCATGGCCGAGGCGAATCGAACTGCAGAGTGAACGCTCCGTCAGAACGCGCTGCTCTTGTAGACCAGTTTCGATTTCGCAGGCGAGCGGCCGTGCTCCTCGAAAATCACCAGTTCGTTCTCCTCCTTGAGCCACGAGGTGGGAAGGAGCACGCGCTTCTGCGGCCCGACCTGACGTCGCTCGCGGGTGGAGACGAAATACCGCCCTGCATTGCGACCGTTGAGGAAGACCTGACCCTTGGTCATCCCGATCGGTTCAAACCACAGCGGCAGCGTCGCCGGTTTTGCCGTAAACGTCGCACGATACCATGCCGGCATACTGCTCAGCTGTCGCGTCAGACTTGCATCCAGCGGAGCGTAGGCGGTGGGCTTTGGCGGCTGCCACTTGGCAAAGGAGAACTCCGCGGAATCCGTCAGTGAGGACTTGATCTCGTAGAGCCGCACCTTGCTCTCAAGGTCGCACTCCTCCGGATCGTCAAGCGGAGCCAGACGCAGCTCGTTCTTTCCGCGCTTCAGTTTTTCCGTATCGATCACGAAGTGCATCGTCGGACTGCCCGTACGACCCGAGAAGAACTCGACCGGCTCATCGTTGATCAGGATCACCGCCGGGCTCTGCGCTTCATCGATCTCCAGGATCAGCGACGTCTTCCGTCGATGCATGAAGGACCAGTAGAGATCGATCCCGCTGGTCATCTCGTTGTTGTGCAGTCCTTCAAGATAGTTCCGCAGCGTGAAAGGACGGATCGGGCTGGCCTCGATCAGCGTCGCCTTGCCCATCCGCAGCGTCGCAACCTGGTGGATGTGGCTGATGACACCCTTGCCCTCGCCGATGTCGTTGCCGCCGGCATAACGCCCGAGGTTGTCGATCATCGCCACCAGCGAGACTTTGCCGGTGGGAATCGCCAGGTCGAAGGCGCCACGGTCAGCACCCGGCCCGTAGCCGACGATCCCGCGGAACTCGCCGTTGACGTACAGGTGCAGCCGATCCGCCGCACCCGGACACAGCAGCTTGAGCTTCTTGCCTGAACCGCGCGGAATCATCATCCGCACAAAGCCGTAGCCGGAGTCGGCCGAGCACTGCTCCTGCGTCGCCGGCCCGTCAATGCGTGCGTATCTCGGCGCTGAGCCGTCAAGATACTCCTGCACGCCGATGCCGCTCCACTCGCCAATCGAGGCCGTGTTCCGCTCCGCCGAGCCGCCGGAAATGCTGCGCCGCGAGACGTCGCCTCCCGGCGAAATCGTGTACTGCGACTTCCATCCCTCCGCCGCCATCGGCTGACCGTCGCGCATCCCGGAGACGCCGAAAACAACGTTGCCCTTGCCGTCGGCAGCGCAGGCGTCGGCCGCTTCGTAGTTGCAGACCACAATCGTCACATCCTCGTGCACCACGATCGACGGCGACTGCGTCTTGGGCACCTCGATCTCGATCTGGCTGTAATTGATGCTTACGTACCCCACCTGCCCCGGTGAACCGTAGAGGACGAGGATGTCCTTCCCCACGGTCATCAGTGCGTTGAGGTTCGTCCAGTCCAGCCGCGCTCGTCCGCCGAGATGAACGTTCAGCAGCAGCCACGCAAAGGGCTGGTCATCCAGATGCACCGGGACCGACTTGCCGTTGCGCAGCACGATCCCTGCCTTCTGCGGCGGCGCATCCGGATCTGCCAGCACGAAGACCACCTCGCCCTGACCGCCGCGCAGATGCACGACCGACAGCCCCTGCGTCGTCGAACCCTCGTCAATCGCCTCCGGGCTGCGCACCGCCGAGGTGTAATCCCAGTCCAGCGCAGAAAAGACCCGCTCAAACTGCGAGGCAAAAAGGCACAGCCGGCGGAAGAGCCGGAACGTCTCGTTGCGGATCCCCGTCTCGCTCACCGGCGCATGACAATCGGCTGAGGCGACGACATACTGATCGCTGGCCCCGACAAGCCGCCCGCCGCTGAAGCCGAAGTTCGTCCCGCCGAAAAACGGCGCGATGATCACCTGGGCGCCGGCCGCAAAGACCTGGCCCAGTTGCTGCGCCGTCGTGCGTGGAGCCGGAGGCGTCGTCCGGTCACGGCCCCAGACGTCGGGGTCGCCGACCTGAAACTCGCCGACCAGAAGGGGGGTCCTGGGCTGGATCGACCGGAACTGCCGCAGGTGCTCCAGCATTCGCTCCCGACCCGACCACGTATCCATCGTCTCCTCTCGACGCTGGTAGAGATCGTTGGTGTTAAAGAGCGGAACGTCGAAGTCATGCTCGCGGATGAAGCGGGCCAACTCCAGCAGATACTCCTGCGCGGCCGTCTGATTGCCGCAGTACCACTGGTGCTCAACCTGCACCATGATGATCGGGCCGCCGCGGCTGGCCGAGAACTTCTGCAAGCGTCCCAGCAGGGCGCCGAAGTAGCGGCTCGTGGCCTCCAGGAAGGCGGAATTGCCCTCACGGGCCGTGAGGTTCTCAATGCCCAGCAGCCAGGCGGGCATGCCGCCGAAGTCGAGGTCGCTGCCGACAAAGGGCCCTGGCCGCAGGATGCAGCGCAGGTCGCGTTTGCGGATCAGTTCGATGAACTCCACGACATCGACATCGCCCTCGAAGGTGTAGTCGCCGGGACGCTGCTCGTGGAAGCCCCAGGGGCAGCGGACGAGGATGGTGTTGAGGCCGGCGAAGACGGCGTCGTCAAGTCGAGCTTCCCAGTCGCTTCTTGGGATGCGGAAATAGTCCAGACTCCCGCAGACCAGCCAGATTCGACGACCATCGATCTGGAGACTCTGCGGGTCGTGGGTGATTGCTGCCATTTTTGCTTCCAGGAGGGGTGAAGATGGGGAGTTTCAGGAGCGAATCGGCCGCCTCGGAACCCGAACAACAATCAAACGAATAAGACATAAAATCTGTATTTACAGGCACTTATCGCTCAAAACACGGCCAAATGGCCGGGCGGTAGCATATGCACCCATCACCCGGACTGTCTTGGAAACTTCAGAAATGTTGGCTACGTGCCGACCCCGGGCCCACAGAGAGCGGCTCCGGAACCCTACCCGCAAATCACATAATATACATTCTCGGACGTTGTGGATACACCGCAACCAGCCGCCCACCCTCACCCGCCAAGCAGCCCATCAAGCAACTCCGG
>CAZPFK010000050.1:6025-19887 GCA_964585855.1 uncultured Vicinamibacteraceae bacterium | reverse complement strand
GGCGGACCCTGCCCCTGGAGTGTTACTCAGAGGTCTCCTCCAGAGTCACCGACTTCTCAATGGTTCCGCCCTTGTCGCTCTCATAGGTGAAGCGCACCTCCGCCCCCTCCGGGCCCTGGATGAGGAAGCGGAAGAGCTCTGCGCCCTGGCCGCCGATGCCGCCGTCCACCCAGAGGCGATGCGGCTGGCGTTCGACGGCATCGAGCTTCACGTTGCCGACCAGTGAGCGGATCGTCCCCGAGGTTGCAATCGAGATGCCCGCCTCCTCGTCGAAGGATGCGCTCAGCAGGTCGCGCGAGCCGATGCGGTTCTGCCGCGCCATCGCCGAGATCGTCGGGGTCGCCCTGGTGTTCTTGATCTCAAGGGTGACCTCCCAAAGTCCGCTGTCCAGCGGCTTGACGGACTCATAGCCCCACTCCACCTGCGGCATCTGGTCGGCATGGTACATCGTGAAGGCGAAGTTGCGGTGACACGTCTCCTCGAGGTGCCACGGGGGCGTGACGCGGCTGGCGTACTTCTTCGTTCCGCCGATGAGCACCGGGCCGAACTGCGGATGATCGAACTCCTTGTAGGGCACGTAGACATCGCCGAACTGGAGGAGATCGCGGAACTTCTTCGTGTCCTCCTCGCCGGTTCGGCCGGCGTCGTAGAACATCTTCGCGTCATTCCACAATTCGTTGGTGTAGGCGAAGATGCCGAGGCCCTCGTAGGCGAAGTTGACCATGCCGCCGTGAACGGTGTAGAGGTCGGCGTGGATGATCATGTAGCGGTAGAAGGGGAGAATGTTCTCACCTTCACGGCCGAGGGTGTCGTAGACACGGATGTCCTCGCGCGGGTAACTGACGTATTCCGCGCCCGGTCCGCGCAGGATCATGCCGCCGGTGTTGTGGTAACTCTGGAAGGCGGCGATGTTGGGATGATCGATGAGGAACTTGGCGATCACCTCGGATTCGGGGAGACTCAGCGGGTAGTCGCCGGCTCCGCCCTGGATCCAGTCGGGCTGCCAGTCGCTGGGCCAGTTGCGGTTGGGGTCGTAGCCGCCGAGGCCGTCTTCGTTGATGCGGCCGTCGCCGTCGTTGTCGATGCCTTCGGAGCCGAGGAACGACCATCCGCCGGGCGGGTCGTCGGCATCGACGCGGATGAAGAAGCGGTCATCCTCGGGATCGCGCTTGAAGCGGCCGAGGGGGTCGGCGATCCACATCTGGGTGATGTGTCCGTCGCCGTCGAGGTCGTCGTAGCCGTCTTCGTCGTTCTCGCCGTCGTGGTCGTTGTCGGTGGGCTTGATGCCGCCGCGGAGGTAGTGCGGGGTGGCGCCCTGGTGGAACCAGACGTCGCGGCCGTCGGGATTGACCATGGGCATGAAGTAGAAGGCACGCTCGTCAACGAGTTTGGTGAGCTTCTCGATGTGTCCGTAACTCTTCATCAGGTACCAGATGGAATAGAGCACGGTCTCGGCGGCCTGCACCTCGTTGCCGTGGATGTTGCCGTCGATCCACATGGCGGGCTTGTCGCGGTCGGAGCCGGTCTCGGGGTTGTTGAGGGTGACGACCCAGAGTTCGCGGCCGCCGACGCTCAGACCCAGCGAGGTGAGTTTGAGGTACTTCGGGTAGGCGATGCAGAGGTCCTTGAGGGCCTGGGTCATCTCCTCGTAGTCGTAATAGCGGTCGAAGCGCAGATCGACCTTGCTCTCGTAGTCGCCCTGGGCGAGGGCCGTGGGCGAGAGCGTCAGCGATGCGGCGGCGATCAGCGCGGCGATTGCGGCCCTGAGGGGGTACTTCATCATCACTCCGTCTCCTTCAGTTCAACGTCGCGCTGAATGCGGCCGTACTTTTCTGAATACACCTCGATGGTCACCGTCTCTCCTGCCTCCCCGTGCAGGATCCAGCGCTGCTCGGCCCGCCCGCCGTGACCGGCCAGCGACCAGACGACATCCACACGCTGCCCGGTGACGATGCGGTCGTTGTCAACCAGCAGCCGAACGACCTGCGGCCGGCCCTTGCGGTTGCGCGCTCCCATGGCAGTTGAGGTCGGCAGTCCGCCCTCGTTGACCAGCGCTGTGGTGATCTCCCAGAGGCCGTCGGCCAGCTGCGTGACCTTCGGCTCGGTGAGGGTGATCTCCGGCAGCATGGAGCCGATTTCGAGGACGAACTCGATCTGCTTCTCGGCGATGTCGGCGAGCTGATCGGGCGGCGGGAGGGTGCGGAAGTAGGGGACCCAGCCGCCGATCTCGACGGTTCCAAGTTGCGGATGGTCGAACTCGGTCCAGGGGATGAAGCCCTCGCCGTTGCGGACTTTGTCGCTGTACTCCAGCCAGGCGGCCTCCTCCTTGTCGCGGGGCTTCTCCTCCTTGGCGGGTTTCTCCGGTTGCTCTTCCTCGGTCGCCTCGGGCGCTTCGGCTGCCGGCTCGGAGTCAGCAGGTGTTTCCGCCTCAGGCTTCTTTTCTTCCTTTGGAATCTCGGGCCGTGTCCACGGCTTGACGGCAAGCGTCGGCACGCCGAAGTGGGCGTAGGCCCACTGGACGAAGGAGCCGTTGAAGTCCTGGTCTGCGCTCTCCTTGGCGCCGGTGATCTCGCGATAGCGCTCGCCGAGGTGGGTGTAGAGGTCAACGTCGTCGGCCAGCAGGTTGGTCGGGGCGCCGGCGGCGTCGCGGCCCTTGCCGTCGGGGGTCTTCACGACGTTGTCGTGGCGGCCGTAGACGATGACAACGGCGATGTTGGGATACTTGAGGACGAAATCGACGAGTCCCTTCGATTCCGGCTCCGACAGCTGGTGAATCCCGGCGCCGCGCGCATGGGCCTGGTAGCCGGCGGGGAAGTTCATGTTGAGGTCGACGCCGCCGGGGCCGTCTTCGCTGTACTCGCCGTCGCCGTCGAGGTCGGTTCCCTCGATGAGGAGGTGGAAGGCCGGCCGCTCGCCCTTGATGCGTTCGGGCTTGACGTTGAGGCGGGGATCTGCCGGGTCGGGCATGAGGTCGGCCTTTTCGGGGTCGAAGACGCGCATCATGGTGATGAGGCCGTCGCCGTTGAGGTCTTCGGGGCCGTCTTCGTCGATTTCGCGGTCGCGGTCGGCGTCATCGGGCTTGAAGTTCTGCCGCCATTCGAACTTCGGGCTCTGGAAGTAGGCGGCGGCGGCGTCGGGATTGGCGCAGGGGACGATGTAGACGCTGTGGTCGGTCAGCAGATCGACGATCGCCTCCTCGCCGGCCTCGGCCCGCTGCGCGAGTCGATGGGCGATGCGGGCGGCGATCTCGCTGCCGGCCAGCTCGTTGCCGTCGATGTTGCCGACGATGAGGATGGCGCTGCGCTTGTCGGGGTCGATGGTTCCCTCGAAGGCGAGGCGGACGGCTCCGAGGGAGCGGAAGCCGATGCTCTGGCCGTAATCGGTCACACCCATCATCTTCGGGTA
The DNA here is from genome assembly GCA_964585855.1 of uncultured Vicinamibacteraceae bacterium. Lineage (GTDB taxonomy): Bacteria > Planctomycetota > Phycisphaerae > Phycisphaerales > UBA5793 > CAZPFK01. The sequence goes on along the minus strand of CAZPFK010000050.1, from coordinate 16,482 downwards.
GTCGAAGTAGGTCTGCCGCATCCACGCCGCGAGGTCCTCGGGGCTGTGGTAGGTAGCGGTGTCGAATTCCGCCGAGGCGCCGGTGGCGTGCTCCTCCTGGGCCGGGGCCGGCGCTGACAGCGTGAGGGCGGCCAGGGCCGAGAGCAGCATGGCGCGCCCCGGGCCTGTGTGAGTGGTCATACCTGAGTGCTCCTGATCCTTGGGGGGGACAGCGGACCCTGATGCGGCCCTGGAAGGAAGTCAGACGGCCGCGGCCCCCGACTCTGACAGAAAAGCGGGGGTTGGCGGCGGCGAGGGGGTGGGAAATGCGGGCGAGAGGACTCGAACCTCCACATCTTTCGATACCAGAACCTAAATCTGGCGCGTCTGCCAGTTCCGCCACGCCCGCGCGTCGGGACGCAGCGATTCTACGCCGATGCGGAGGCCTGACTGCCGGCTCACATGTCGTTGTAGGTCATGTCGTCCCAGGAGTTGATATCCAGCAGGACCGACTCATCGTTGAATCCGACGTGCCCGTCAACGTAGAGGGCGTTGGCGCCTCTCTGGTGGCGACGGGGCTCGATGCGGATGTCCGTCCAGTACGACTGCGTCTCCTTCGTGATGTGCTCCTCCTGCCAGGCGTCGTAGAAGATCGCAATCCACTTGTCCTGCCCGCCACGGTAGTTGTTGGCCTCGTCGGCCATCACGTTGTCCGGGTCGTCGGCGAATTCCGTGATGTAGATCGTCTGCGTCGGCCGGCGGAAGTACTCGAAGCGGCACGCCTTTTGCCGGGGGTTCTCGGTGACGACGCCCGGCTCGCGGAAGTTCATGCCGTTGTTGATGTAGTTGATGGCGTGATTCGGGTTCGGATGCGAATCGCAGCGGTAGAGCGGCACGGAGGCGTAACGATCGTCCTCGACCTGAAGGTTGCCCTTGTCGAGGAAGTAGGGACGGAAGGCATAGGGCCAGGCGATGTCATACTGGTAGATGCCGCCCCGATTCTCATAGGCGGCCTCGCGCGGCACGATGTCGTATTCCGTGACGTAGGAGTGCAGGGCCATGCCGATCTGCCGCAGCCCCGAGGCGCACTTCGACTGCCGGGCCACATCCCGGGCCCGGGAGAGGGCCGGAAGCAGCAATCCCAGCAGCAGGGCGATGATGGAGATCACCACCAGCAGTTCGATGAGTGTGAAGCCGCGACTTCGACGATTCCGACGTGTCATGGTCATGGTGCCGCCTTTCGCATCTCCAATATACCAGATTCCGCCGCCGGCAAAACCGGCCAGGTTGGGTTTTTCTTTCATTCCGCCCGTTTCGACGTCCCGGCCGCCTCCGTCATCATGTCCTCAAGACGCCCCTTCCATTGCCCTTGCTCGCCTCCTTCGGCCACTGCCGCAGCCCAGCGACGCCCCAGTTCACCCACCTCCGGGCCTTCAATCAAGGTTGCCGGCAGGGCCAGATTTCGCCATTGCCTGGCTCCCAGACACAGGGAAGTGCCGGCCCGGCCCAGCCCCCGGAGCCCGAAAAGGACGGTGGCGATTTCCGTTGCCGCCTCGGAATTGAGCATGCCCGCCAGAGCCCACAGATTGACGCCGGGGCGGGGAAGGGCCTGGAAGGCGCTCTTGCCGCACAGCCACCAGCCCTCCGCATCCACGACCGCCTCGATCCGCCGCGACAGCCCCGCCAGCAGCACCTTCGGCCGCTCCGCCTGCGCCGCCCGCCGCGGCAGCAGTCGGCGCAACGCCTCGCGCTCCACGACGGGGCGCAGGTACTCACGACCAAGCCAGCGCATCGGCCGCTCGCCCCAGAGGAACCGCCACGGGTCGATCGTGCCGGTGTTGGCCATGCGGAAGATCGCATCGTCCGAATCCCCCTCACGGTATTCGCGGATCAGGGGCGCGATCGCGTAGGCCTCCGCCGTCGTCAGCCCGTCGCCGATGTGCCCGCAGACGTCGCCCAGCGGCACGAAACGCTCCGGTTGCCTTGTGAGCGCCTGCACCCACGGCTCATGTCGGGCCGGCGCGGCAATGGCCGACCAGTGACCGGCCGGCAGGACCTCCAACTGCGATGGTTCGACCGCTCGCCGCACGCCCTCCCACTCCACGCGAACGGCAGCCGGCGAGGGAGACCGGCTTGCCACGAGGATTGCCACCGGCATGGTTGCGCCGGCAAAGCAGGCCCCGCCACCGTCAAGGATCGCCTCGAGTCGCGCCTCGCGCAACAGGAGCGAGTGCAGCGAAGCGGCATAGTCGGCAGCGAGAATTCGGGCCGGAACGATCATCGCCAGCCGTCCCCCGGGCCGCAGCATCTGCAGGGCACGCTCGATGAAGATGCAGGCGAGGTCCCAGTTGCCCCGGGCGCAGCAATACCGCGCTGCCACCGCCTCGCGCCAGCCCGGTTGCAGCCGACAAAGCGCCTCGGAATCCACGAAGGGCGGATTGCCGACGACGACATCGCAGGATTCGGTCCACGCATCGCCGGCCTCCACCAGTGCGTCAGCGACGACGACGGCCGAGGGCTCCACGGGTCCGCAACGGCCCAGAAGAGCCAGGGCGATGACGGCGGAGGTCTCATCCACCTCAATGCCGCGCATCATCGCAACGGCCCGCTCCGCCGGCACGCCGAGTTCGACCAGCCGCTCCACGGCCCCGATCAGGAAGGCCCCGCCGCCGCAGGAAGGGTCGCAGATGCACAGGTTCTTGCTTCGGGGCGCTGTGGGGATCGCCTCGCGCAGGGTCCGGCGCACGAGATCAGCCGGGGTGTAGTACACGCCCGTTTCCCGCCGGGAGCGCGAGGCCGGGCCGGCGGCGCTTCGGCTCAGCAGCGGATCGTCGAGGAGCCGTTCGCTCAGGGCGCCGAGTGCAAAGAGGGCATCGAAGGTGGTCGGCCCCGGAAGGGCGGCGCTGACTTCCTCGATGAGTTCCGCCCGGCCGCGCACTCCCCGCTGCAGCGCTTCCTGCGCCAGCCGAATCGCCTCCTGCGGCGGAGATGTCGGTTCGCGGATTTCGGTCACGACCTGATCCTACCCGCCGCCGCACGCCCCGGGCCCATACACTCCCTCCCCATGAGCGATTCCCCCATCGCACGACGCTTCCGCCCCTTCGGCACCACCATCTTCACCGAGATGACCGCCCTGGCGCAGAAGCACAACGCCGTCAACCTCTCCCAGGGCTTTCCGGATTTCGACGGCCCCGACTTCATCAAGGACGCCGCCGCAAAGGCAATGGCCGACGGGCACAACCAGTACGCCCGAATGGCCGGGATCATTCCGCTCGTCGAAACGCTCGCGGAACGCTGGCATCGCCTCACCGGGCAGACCGTTGACCCGCTGACACAGGTCACCGTCACCGCCGGCTGCACCGAGGCGCTTGCCGCGGCAGCGCTGGGCCTGCTGAACCCGGGGGATGAGGCGATTCTCTTCGAACCCTTCTACGACTCCTACCGCCCCTGCCTCGCCATGGCCGGCGCTGTGCCGAAGTTCGTCACCCTGACGCCGCAGCCGGATGGGGGCTTCGGATTCGACCCGGCCGCGCTTGAGGAGGCGGTCACACCGGGCCGGACGCGGGCGATCTTCCTGAACACACCGCACAACCCGACGGGGAAGGTCTTCACGCGCGCGGAACTGGAGTCGATTGCCGAGCTCTGCCGCCGACACGACCTGATCGCCGTGACCGACGAGGTGTACGAGCACCTGGTCTTCGAGGGCGAGCACATCCGTCTTGCGATGCTGCCGGGCATGGCGGAACGGACGCTTACGCTCTCCTCGCTGGGCAAGACCTTCTCCCTGACAGGGTGGAAGATCGGCTGGGCCATCGGCCCGGCGGATCTCACCGCCGCGCTGCGCAGCGCCCATCAGTTCCTCACCTTCGCCGTCGCCACGCCGCTCCAGCACGCTGCCGTCGCCGCCCTGCGCGCCCCGGAGGGGTACTTCACCGACTTCCTTGCGAACTACCGCGCCCGGCGAGACTACCTGCTCGACGTGCTGCGCCGCGCCGGCCTGCGCCCCGTTGAGCCGCAGGGGACCTATTTCATTCTCGCAGACCACCGCCCGCTGGGCTTTGCCGATGATGTCGCCTTCTGCCGTCACCTCGTCGAGCGCGTCGGCGTGGCCGCCATCCCGCCCAGCGCCTTCTACGAACACCGTGAGCACGGCGCGCCCTTTGCGCGCTTTGCCTTCTGCAAGTCCATGGCGGTGCTGGAGGAGGCCGGCCGCCGCCTCGCCCGCCTCTCTTCCTGAATCGTGGCGATGCTCCTGACCAACCTCCTCTACCTGCTGGCCGCGCTGCTCGGCTCGCCGCTGTGGCTGCTGCGCCACCTCCGCACCGGCAAGCTCCGCACCGACTGGGCCGCGCGCTTCGCCCGCACTACGCCCCGGCTCGCGCCGCCGACGTCGGAGCGTCCGCGCCTGCTCCTGCACGCCGTGAGCGTCGGCGAGGTCAATGCCGTAGCGTCGCTGGTTGCCGAGTTACGCCGTGATTGTGAGGTCGTGATCGCCGCGACGACCGACACCGGCATCCGCCGCGCCACCGAGCTCTACGGAGAGACGCTGCCGGTGGTGCGCTATCCATTCGACTTCAGCTGGGTGCAGCGGCGTTTCCTCGACGCGATCGCCCCCGATGCGGTCATCCTCGTCGAACTGGAAGTCTGGCCCAACCTCGCCCGCCTCTGCGCCGATCGAGGCCTTGCGATGATCGTCATCAACGGGCGCATCAGCGATCGCTCCTTCCCGAAATATCAGCGTGTGCGCGCGCTGCTGCGCGGAACCTTCGCCCGCCTCTCCGCCGTGGCGGCGCAGGATGAGACGTGCGCAAGCCGGTTTGCCGCCCTGGGGGTTGACTCCTCCCGCATCACCGTGATTCCCACCCTCAAATGGGACAACGCCCTGCTCCATGAGCCCGACGCCGAGGCCCGCGCTGCCGCCCTCGCCGAGACCCTGGGCATCGACCGCGTCCGGCCGCTGGTCGTCGCCGGCTCCACCGGGCCGGGAGAAGAGGCGCTGATCCGCGACGCCATCGGTGAGGCCGCACAACTGCTCGTCGCCCCCCGCGCCCCGGAGCGCTTCGAAGAGGTTGCGGGCCTGCTGGCCCCCTGCACGCGACGCTCCCGTCCGGAGACCGGCTCCGGCGGTTCAGACCGCTTCCTTCTGGACACCATCGGCGAACTTCGGGCCGCCTACCGGCTGGCGGACCTCGTCATCGTGGGCCGCTCCTTCTGCGATCTCGGCGGGAGCGATCCCATCGAGCCGGCGGCGCTCGGCAAAGCCGTGCTGATCGGCCCGAGCGTGCGCAATTTTGATACGGTGGTGCGCACGCTCTCGGCCGGGGGCGGGCTGCGGCAGGTTACGGCTGAGGCGCTGCCTGGGGCGGCGGCCGCTCTGCTTGGCGACGCGGAGGCGCGGAGGGAGATGGGGCAGCGCGCGCGGGCGACGGTGGAGGCGAATGTGGGGTCAACGGCGCGTCATGCGGCGTTGATCCGCGCGGTTCTTGCGCACAGAAAATGACGACCGCGACCCATGTCGGGTCGCGGCGTGAAAGGTAGGTCATCGTTGATGTTCGGGTTCAGTTCCGACCGCTGCCGGCGGCGGTGTAGGCCGGGATGGACTCATCGGCGGGGATGATGTCGATGGCGCGGGTGCGGAAGCGGACATGGCCGTCGCAGAGGGCGTACAGCGTGTCGTCGTTGCCGCGGCCGACCATATAGCCGGGCTTGAACTTCGTTCCGACCTGCCGGATGATGATCGAGCCGGCCTTGGCGAACTGTCCGCCGTAGAGCTTGATGCCGCGATACTGCGGGTTTGAGTCGCGACCGTTGCGAGTCGAGCCCTGTCCCTTTTTATGTGCCATGACGAGCCTCGTGTATCGGGCGGGCCGGGAATCGGCCCAAGACCCCTGGATGTCGTGTTCTGTGCCGCAAACGGAGTTCCTCTCACCGTCGTGCGGGACGCGGAGTGTAGCCCGTGCTTACCGCATGATCCAGCGTTCCCCGGTCAGTTCGCCGGGCTTCTGGGGGCGACGCCACGGATCGCCGGGGATGTCGTAGCGCCGTTCAAGGGTCTTATGGACCACGATGTCCGTGCCGGTCACGGGGTGCCTGACGACCTGCGACTCGCTGCTCAGTCCTCCGACGAAGATCGCCACTTCGTTGATGTCCAGGCCCTGGGCCGCCCAGACGAAGAGCCCCTCACGGGCGTTCTCCTTGCCCTGGCGGATGACGCCGAGGATGTCGGTGTTGGATTCCAGCAGCGGATTGCCGATCAACCGCATGATCTCATCGACGACTTCCAGTGGAACCTCCTCAGGATTGAAGTCACGGGAGAGCTGGCCGGCGTCGGTGAAGAGCCAGGCCGAGGGGGCGAAGACAAGATCCTCGCGAGTGCGGTTGGTGACCTTGTAGGTCATGAACCAGTAGTAGCGGTCGTTGAGCAGGATCAGCCGCAGATCGTTGACGACCTCGAACTCAAGTTGCCAGCGGGGCTTGGCCGCACTCGGCTCCGGAGCCGCCGCAGCGGTCATCACGGGCGCGCCGGGAAGCGGGAGCAGCAGAGCGGAGACGGCCGCCAAGAGGGCGGCGGAACGCAGCGGGCGCAGGGCGCGACGGGGCATAAGCGGGTCTCCGAAGTATTCAGGCGTTTCGAGGCAGTCGGTCATTCTAGAATCATGCGATCCACCGTCAACGGTCACGGACAGGACCGCCCATGACCCGATCCGCAGCACCCCAGTCTGACACCGGCCCCGGCGACGAGGTTCCCGATCCATTTTTCCTCCGGATTCCCGAATCCCGATGGGCCGAGGCCGTGGAGCGTCTGCGCCTCTTTTCCGCCTCTCCCGACGGTGGTGCTGCGGAGACGTTCCTGCGGGTTGCCCGGGAGCGAGGCCTCGACCTCGACCAGTTCTGGGGCCTGCAGGACCAGACGGGCCGGCTCGCCGCCTCATTTCTGGCAATTCCCAACCCGGGCCGTACGGCGCTGGTGTTCTGCTCGCCGCCGACGTGGCGCTGCGGGCGGGGACGGATCACCGAGCTGATCCGGCGTTCCGGGGCCGCGCTTGACGCCTCGCGGATCGCCCTGGCGCAGGCGCTGCTGGAGCGTCATGAGCGCGAACTTCGCCGCTGCTTCGAGGAGGGCGGCTTCCGCCACCTCGCCGACATCTCCTATATGGAGGCCCGGCTGCCCCCGGCCGAGTCGCTGCCGGAGCCGCGGTGGCCGGAGGAGTGCGAGTTCGAGACGTATCTCGGCCCCAACGAACCGAACTTCATCCGGGCGATTGAGTCGAGCTACGAACAGACGCAGGACTGTCCGGACCTCTGCGGTCTTCGCGAGACGCAGGATGTGGTTCGGGGTCACCAGCACAACGGCGTCTTCGATCCCGACCTGTGGACGCTGGTGCGCATCGACGGCGAGCCAGCGGCCGTGCTGCTGCTCTCTCCGATGCCCGACGGGCAGCGCGTGGAGCTGACGTACCTGGGGGTGGGCGGGGCGTTTCGTCGGCGCGGACTGGCAGAGGCGCTGGTGGCGCTGGGCAAGCGGCAGTCAGCGCAGCGCAGGGCGACACGGATGGTGCTGGCCGTCGATGAATCCAACGGACCGGCGATCCGGCTCTACGAGCGCGCCGGCTTCTTTCGTACGGAGCGGCGAATCGCGCTGATCAGGCCGGTGCGGTGAAGGTCATTGCCCCGGCTCAATCTCCACTCCCCCGTCCGTGCCCCTTCGGATTGAAATCGTCCTGCCGTTCCACTCATCGGCTTCGCCCAGGGCGCAGCGGACAATCAGGGCGGCGACTTCATCAGGTGAGAGCGCGGCTGCGGGGGGGATCGCCTGCTGGTTGAAGAGCGAGCGGAGCATCGGCGTCTCCACGGCGCCGGGTGCGATCGCAAAGCCCCTGATGTTGAGGCGCTTGCCCTCGATGGCAATGGAGCGGGCGTAGGAGTTCACCGCCGCCTTTGTCGCCGCGTAGACGAAAAAGCCCGGGAAGGGGTCGATCGCCGCGGCCGAACTGACGCTGACGATGCGGCCTCCGCCCTGCGCCTTCATGATGGGCCAGACAGCGTTGACGGCCAGCGCGGGCGCGATGGCGTTGATCTCGAAGGTGTCGTGGACGGTCATCGGTTTGATCGTGCCGATGGGATTGAGCGGGGCCATGCCCGCGCAGTTGATCAGCACGTCAATCCGCCCCCATGCCTCATGAACCCACTCCACCATCGTGATCGGCTCGACCTCGTGGGCCAGGTTGGTGAATCGCAGCATGAGGTCGGCAGCGCCGGCCCGCTCCGCCTCGTCGCCGACTTCCTCGAGCAGCTCACCCCGGCGGGCGGCCAGGGCGAGGCGCCAGCCGCGCTGCGCCATCTGCAGGGCGACGGCGCGCCCGATGCCGCTGTTGCCGCCGGTAATCAGCGCCACGGGGGCATCGGTGGCGGCGCCTTTGGGTGTGCGAAGGACAGGATCAACGACTGGATCGCGGTCGGACACGGTGTGATTCCCCGGTGCGTGAAGACGGGGATTCTACGGGCCACCTATCGGTCCAGCAGGATCTCATCCGCAGCGGCCACCGCGCCGGGCATGGCCGAGGCGATGGAGGCGTAGTCGAGGGCGAGGGGATCGGGAACGAGCACGTCCTTCGGAATCGCAAGCGAGCCGGCGTGGAGAATCGGCAGGTTGCGCGAGGACGATTCCAGCAGCAGCCGCTCAACGTCTTCGCTGAGCAGGTAGTCGGCCAGGGCGCGCGCGGCAGTGCGATCGCCGGGCCGGCCGGCCACGAGCGCCACTGTGTTGGGGATCAGCAGGGTTCCCATGCCCTCGCCGGCGGAGTGACGCAGGTAGCCCAGTTCAAGCGAATAGCCGTTAGCGACCTGCGCCCAGACGTCGTCGGTGTCGGTCATCGCGAAGTCGGCGCGGCCGGCGATGACCTCGCGCACCGTCTGCGAGTTGGAGGCGACGACGCGGATGCCGTTGTCCTTGAGCGAGATCAGGAAGTCGCGGGCTGCCTCCTCGCCCCAGAGGGCGAACCATGCGGCGACGTGGCCGCGCGTCGTGCCGAAGTTGTGGTCGGCGATGACGACGCGGTCGCGGTAGCGGGGCTCGGCCAGTTCGGTCCAGGCCAAGGGCGGATCGTCGGTGCGGGATGGGTCCCAGCAGAGCACGCGCGCCCGGGCGGCGAAGCCGTGCCAGCGACCCTGCGGATCGACATTCGGGGAGTTCATGCCCGCCCACTCGGCGACGGGCTCGAAGACGCCCTCGTCGGCCAGCTGCACCGTCAGGAAGACCTCGCTGGACCAGAAGACGTCGGCCTGCGGATTGGCGCGTTCAGCGCGGAGGCGCTGGACGAGGCCGGTGGTCTTGGTCTGCTCGGTGTCGTAGCGGGGCAGGATGCGAATGTCCGGGTGCGCGGCCTCGAAGGCGGCGACGACCTGTTCAGCGAATTCCTGGTCGGCAGAGCAGTAGAGGACGACCTCGGTTTTCTCATCCGACCGGGAGCAGCCGACGGTCGCGAGGAGCGTCACGAGGAGGAGGGCGGCGCGCATGGAGTCTCTCCGGGTGGCAGGTGCAGGAGACCTCCCATCCTACGCCCGGGGGCGCATGAAAAAGGCCGTCGCGGTCGACGGCCCGAATGACACGTTCATATTGAGGATGCCGGTGCGAGTCAGACCAAGGCCCAGCGGACCACGGTGAGCAGGCCGACCCAGAAGACTGAGCAGTAGATCACGAGGAAGAGTGCGGCCATCCAGAGCGGGAAGCGATCATCCTGCCTGCGGGGCCTGCGGGGAGCGGCGGACTGATCGATCCACTCGGCCGGGAGCGGATCGAGCTCCAGGAGGGAGTGTGTGCAGGGGCCGGAGTGTCCGAAGTCCATTTCGCTCATGAGTTCACCTGCCTTCGCGGGCCGATGGTTCCGTGCGTCATGCTGCGCCTGTCCCTTGATCGGTCAGAATGTCCCCGATGTTTTCGGAATTACCGCTCCTCTCTCTCCTCCAGTTCGTTGGACGCCCAATCACGTCCAATATAACGCAAAAATGGTCAAATCCTGACAAGTGGTCAATTTTTCAGACATTTTTCGAAACGACTCGGTGAACGCCCACGTCAGGCCACAATATCTGGTAGACTCTGAGTCGGCGAACCGATTCGCGTCCGAGAATGACGCCATTGTGGACGCGGTGTGGAGGATTTGTCCAATGAACGAGAGCACGCCTCGGGTGGTCATCGCGGCCTTCCGGGCCCGGCCCGGCCGGCTCAGCGACCTCCGCCAGATCCTGCGGGAGCACCACGGGTTTCTCGACCGTCTCGGGCTGGTTACTGCCCGGCCGGCGGTCATCCTCGAGGGCGGGGGCGACCTCATGCTGGAGGTCTTCGAGTGGAAGTCGCAGGAGGCCATTGACGAGGCGCATCGCCATCCCGAGGTTCTGGGGTTGTGGGAGCGGTTTGATGCGGTCTGCGAGCCGGTGGCGCCGGCGGAGGTTCCGCGGTGCCGCTCGCCCTTCCCGACCTT
>CAZPFK010000050.1:0-5925 GCA_964585855.1 uncultured Vicinamibacteraceae bacterium | reverse complement strand
GCGGTGATGTAGGCGATCCAGCCGGCGCAGATCTCGCCGCGCTTGCGGGGCCTGAAGACGCCGTCGCCTCCGCCCTTCTCATCGCTGCCTTCCCAGTAGACCGTGGGGTTGGAAAAGCCGGCCTCGACGAGCATCTCGCAGACTTCGGGGATCGACCAGAGGCGCCAGTTGTATGTGAAGGCCCGGCGCTTCTCAGTGCCGTCGGGGAAGCGGAAATGGATGTGGCAGCGGAGGTCGGCGGTGATGGGGTCGTAGTCGGCCTGTTCCCAGACATAGGTGAAGCCGGGGCACTTCCGCGTCTCCTCGACATCCTGCTGCGACTCATAGCCGCCGAAGCAGTCGCAGACGAAGATGCCGTCGTCGGCGAGGTTGGCGTGCGCTGCCCTGAAATACTCAAGCAGAGCGCGACGGGTCTTGAAGACCCAGTAGCTGAAGTTCATGGCCGCCAGCACGTCGGCACGGGGTTTCTGCGGCGTGGAGAGGACATCGCCCTGCGTGAGCGTGACGCGGCCCTTCTCTTCCTCGGCCAGCCAGCCGAGGTTGTGCTCACGTGCCCAGCGCAGCGTCGGTCCGTGCAGGTCCACCCCGAAGGCGCGGTGCTGCGGACTCTGGCGGACCCAGGTTGAGGAGGTCAGCGCGGTGCCGCAGAAGTCCTCGCGGAGGATCAGCGGACGCCGCCCATTGCGCTTCTTGTACACCCGGTTGAGAAAGTCGATCTCGACTTCCGGGCTCTGGACGGCCAGTTCGTAGAGGCGGTGGCGATCGGCGGTGCGCGCAGTCAGGCCTGCGGATCGCGCGGTTCGCTTTTTCCGATGTCGTGGGCGCGGGGCGCTGCGTTGTCCTGGCATGGTCGCCAAGTGTAGACGCGCCATCGGAGCCAATCGGTTCGAACTCAGCGCCGGCCCGAGGCACCGGCGCGGCTCTTCATCGACTCGGTCGGCAGACCCTTGGCCTTCCAGAGGCGCTGGATCTCGCGCGGGTCGGCCGGCACGGTGATCTCGCCGTTGCCCTTTTCGATGCGGAGGATCAGCCCGTCGGCGTCGAGGGTGATGTCGTTGGGGACAGCGTCGGGCGTGCGATGGGATCGCATGACGACGGAGCCGTCGGCGTTGCGCCGCAGCACCTTCTCCACGCGGTAGGCGATGCCCTCCTTGATGGGCTCGAAGGCGAACATGCCGTAGGTGTCATGCGTCCAGGGTTTCAGCAGACGGTAGAGCAGGTGCACATCGACCTGGCTGATGTAGGCCTTGGGCGGCCTGGTCAGACTGAACTGCCGCACGGGTTCGTTTGGAAACTCCGAGGTTATCTTCACCGTGCCCTCGTTGCGCGTCCCGGTCAGGGCCGACTCCATCGCGCCGCTGTATCCGCCTTCGGTGAGCTTCTGATACCAGGCGCTTCGGATCGAGAAGGTCTCGCGCCGCCGGTCGTAACTCATCCACGAGATGCTCTCCACGTCGTAGACAGAGCCGTCGGGCTGGAGGTACCGGCCCAGAAGGCGGATGATCAGACCGATCTCCTTTTCACCGGCGGCGTAGTCGGCCGCATTGCGGTTGGGTGTGAGTTCGCCCAGGGGGCCGATCTTCTCGCTGACGACGTAATAGCCGAGTTCTCGCTCGGCGGACCCGTCGGGTCGATAAATGCGATACCAGCGGTCCGGGCCCATGACGGCGCGGTAGTTGGAATCCGTCAGCGCTGACATGGCCGACTCGGTGGCTTCGACGGCTTCGAGGCGCTCCCGGGCCAGAACCTCGGGGTCGGCCAGCGTCATGCTGTCGAGACTGCTGCGATAGAGGGCGCGGAAGCGGTCGGCGCGTTCCTTGTCGGCGCCGTCGAACCACATCGTGTAGATCAGGTGCGTCTCCGGCGAGGGGTTGATGACGGTGATCATGCGGATCTCCTCGGCGCCGGAGGAGAGTTGCAGCCGCAGTTCGGCCAGGAGCGCTTCGGCCCCGGAGATGTCGAGCGTCTCGCGCGGCTTGAAGGTGACGCGCTCGCGGATGTACTTGGAGATGTCGTGATCGGCGGGCACGCCGGCGATGGCGCGGACGGCGGAGTTGACGGAGGAATCCAGCAGCGACTCCTTGGTGACATTCGGGTCGCCGGTGCGGATCACATCCAGGGCCAGCACCCACGACTTGTCCGAGGCCTGCGCGAGGATGCGCCGGTTGGCGTTGGGGTCGATGGTCACGGCGGAGTCGGCCGGCAGGTGGACCGTCAGGCCGACGCTCGGGAGTTCGACGGGAGCGGGGCTGAGGCCGCGCGTCGTCCAGTCGATGAAGGCGGGGGGGTCGGCGGGCTTTGGCGCGCCGCCGGGTTGTGCCGGCGCCGGTGCGGTGAGGGCGGCGGTCAGCAGAGCGAAGGCGAGACAGAGGCAGCGTGTTGAGATGTGCGTCATGGGGGTCTTCTCCCGAATCCAGTGCGGAGTTGCCTCAATTCATCGACCAGAGCCGGGCTTCAAACCCAGCGATTCCGTGCGTCCCGATAAAGCCGGCGGGATCATCCCCGGGCCGCGACCAGCAGAGCCGCCGCACCCAGCAGCAGCGCCAGGAGGACGATGAAGTAGCCGGCGACGAGGCGGCGGCGGGCCGTCGGCGAGCGAAAGTGTTCCTGCGGCGCCATGGTGCGCCCTTCCCTTTCAGTCGATGGCGTATTGCAGGGCGAGCAGGCAGTAGGCCGTGACCAGCACCGGATCGCCCTCCATCCACCGATCGTTGGCGTTGGCCCACGAACCATCCTCGCGCTGCCGGGTATAGAGGGCGTCGATGAGGTCGTTGGCCCAGTCGCGCGGCTGCCCCTCGCTCCCGTCGGGCAGGACCGGCGTAATTGTCGTCTCGCCCCAGGCGTCCATGGCCCGGCTGAAGGTGACGAGATAGTAGTAGTACCCCTGCTGGCCGATTCCGGGGTTCTCTTCGAGCGTGTAGTTCCGTCTGATCCACTCCCAGGCGGCGACGACGGCGGGATCGTCGCGATCGAGTTGTGCATACACATACGACTTGAAGCCGGCGTAGGTCATCGAGCCGTAGGCGCGCAGGCGGGAGACGGTCGTTCCGTCATCGAGCGTCTCTTCGATCTCACCGGCCTTGGATTCGCCGATGCCGATGTTCTCCTTGTTGGGGCTGGTCGCGTAGATGAAGCCGCCCTGCGAGGAGCCGTCGGCGTAGGGCATGTCGTTGACCTCATCGAGCATCTGCGTGCGGCGGAGGAAGGTCATGGCGCGGACGACGGCCGGGTCCTTGCAGTCCACGCCTGAGTCTTCCAGCGCCTGCAGCATGAAGTTGAGGTTGGAGTTGTCGGGCCGGCCGCTGCTGCCGTACCCGGCTCCGCCGTAGTACGGATGATCGGGGGTGATGACGGTTCCGTCGTCGAGGGTCTGGTCGGACCACTGGATGCGCTTGAGGTGCTCCTGGGCATCACGGATGACCTCGTCGATGCCCTCGCGCTCCACGCGCGCAAGCGCGCTGAGGCACAGGGCGGTGTTGTAGTTTGGCAGAATCCGGTCGTAGAGGCCGCCGTCGGTTTGACGGTTGGCGAGGATGTAATCGACGGCTTTTGAGACCGTGGGGTCATCGCTGTGAATGTCGGGATGCATGAGCATGCCGTGGACAATCAGCCCCGTGATTCCGGGGAAGGAGGGTCCATCGGGGTTGATGTTGAAGCCGCCGGTCGCCTCATCCTGCTGCGTGCGGAGGTAGGCGATGGCGCGGTCGATCATCTCGCGTGCCATCTCGTAGTGTTCATCGTCGATGGCCGAGGCGCTGCGGACGGGTGCGGCCATTGCGGCAAACAGGGCGATGACGATGAGCAGTCGGGTCATCATGCGGGTCATGGCGTCTCTCCGGGTGCGTCGGCGGGCGGCTTCCCCTCAGCCAGACGCCGCTCCTGATCTTCCAGTTCGCGGATCTTCTGCTGCAGGGCGCGTTTGCGGGCGGCGATCCGCTCCTGCGGCGTGAACTCGCCGGGTGCATCCAGATCCGTCAGCGGATCGATGTAGGCATCCGCAGGAATCGTAGGAAGCCCCGGAGGGGGCGGGTTCCGCCACACTTCCACACACGCCGGCCAGGCCAGCAGCGCCAGAATCCCCGCTGCCAGCGTGAGCAGCCCGGCACGGATGACAAAGCCCGTCGAGGCCTCATCACCCAGCAGCAGGCGGAGCGAGACAAGGCCGCAGAGGGCAAGGGCCGTCGAGACCACCGCGACCCCCGCAGCCGGCAGGCGCCCCCGGTCGGCCTGCACCCCAAGTCCGAAGGCGGCCAGCGCCAGGGAACCGAAGGCGCTGGACATCAGCAGCAGTGTGGCGCCGGAGACGGGTTCGACGGTGGCGACCGTCTCGCCGGCGCTTCGGCTCTCATCGACGCCCGCTTCCTGAAACTGCACGAGACAGCAGGAGCAGAGCGTGACGATGAAGATGAAGGCACCGGCCGACTGTGCGATGAGGCCGACGCCGCGCGCGTAGGCGCGCTGGTCGGAGGGCGGCGCATCGGCGCGGGGAGCATCGGTCATGATGTGCCTCCGGAGACCGGCACGCCGCGCCGAAGCGGCCAGAGGTGCAGGAGCAGGAAGAAGTGCAGGCAGGCGATCGAGCCGGGCAGCAGCACGCCGATCGAGAGCTGCCTCGGGTCGCCGAGACTGAAGGCCGCCAGCGCGGCCAGGCACGCCATTGCGGCAAAGACGATCGCCTCGGCCAGCGCCGCCACCATCGCGCTCCAGACCCGCGCCCGCAGCCACCACGCCCCGGGAAGCGCCGGCGTTATATAGAGGATGGCCAGGACCAGCAGCACCTCGCCCCGCCCCCGCCTCGAACCCTCATCGAGATCGAGCAGGTCGGGCCGGGCGAGGATCAGGAAGGCGGCCAGCAGGTGCAGCAGGGAGACGAGGGCGGCGATCGTCCGCGCTGCGGCGGCGTTCGGCTCGGCCCGGAGGGATTGTGCAGCGGTTGGGCCGGTCACTGGGCTGGCTCCGTGTCCTGCGTGGTCGTCGGAGTGATTGGATTGAGCCCGTAGAGGAGAGTCAACACCGCGCAGAGCCCGGCGGCGGCTTCAGTACGCACCGAGGCGAGGTCGAGGTCGGGGGCAAATCGCGGCACCAGCAGCAGCGCCAGCCCCATCGCTACGATCGGTGGCAGCGAGAGCAGCCCCGGAGAGAGGCGGTTGATCGAGAGACCGGCGAGATTGGCCGGCATCAGCAGCAGCAGGGCGGCGGCCAGCGCTGCATCGCGCGAGAAGATTCCGACGAGCGCGGCAAACCCCGCCCAGAACAGGAGGATCGGCCCGGTGGGCAGCATGGAGTGGGCCGCGCCGCTGCGCGCGAGGGCCGTTCGCCACAACAGGTATCGCTGCAGGGCCGTCAGCAGGATCATCCACGAAGCGATGTGGAACCATGTGTCCGGAGCGCGAAGGGCCGTCTGCGCGATTCCGCCGACGAAGGCGATGGTGATGACGGCCGCGGCGTAGAGATCGGGCGTGCATCGGCGTGCGGCGATCGCCAGCGCCCCCTGGTAGAGGATGGGCCAGCCGGCCGCGAGCGCCGCCCAGCCGACGAGCCCTGCTTCGAGGAGGCGCGGCACGAGGAGGTCGCCGGTTGCGAGGTAGGGCAGGAGGAAGTGCAGCAGCAGGGCGGGTGCGAGAAAGACCAGTGCGGTGGCGAAGCGGCTGGCCCACTCATGGCGCATCTTGTCGTGCAGGGCATCGACGGAAACATCGGGCAGAAAGGTCGTGCCGACGCGGTCCTTCGGCTCCAGGGCGAAGCGGCGGCACAGCGCGGCGACCTGCTCGGCCCGTGATTCGTTGAGGGGGGGCTGGGCCTGCACTTCGAGGGTCATGGAAGCGGGGTCGCAGCGGGCGGGGAGGCGGAGGTCATCGAGCAGGGCGCGGGTGAGGGGCCCGGCGAGGTGGGGATCGCCGAGTCCGTCGAGGAGGAAGGGGTGTG
>CAZPFK010000049.1:0-19968 GCA_964585855.1 uncultured Vicinamibacteraceae bacterium | reverse complement strand
TGAAACACGCCCTCCCGGAGGGGGGAGGGCGTGGAAAGGGTGAAGGAAGAAGGATCGATCAGCCGGCCGCGCCGGCGAGCACGGGCTCTTCGGAGTCGGCGGCCTCATCGGCAGCCTGGGCCTCCTCGGTGCGGGTCAGGAAGTTGGCTTCCAGCTCGGCCCGGATCTTCTCGAGGGCCTTGTTCTGGATCTGCCGGACGCGCTCCTTGGTGACGCCGATGATCTGGCCGACCTGCTCCAGCGTCAGCGGCGAGTGGTTCTCGGCGTCGAGGCCGAAGCGGTGATGGATCACCGTCTGCTCGATGCTGGAGAGGTTGGCCCGGTTTCCGATGACGATGGAGCGAACCTCGTCGGCGCACTCCTTCTCATGGACCTCGCGCTTGCGCTCCATGTAGTCGGAGCGCTCGAGCTTGGGATCGTAGTCCGCAGGGAAGCGCTGACGGTACTTGGAGAGCTTCATGCCCTGACGGGAGAAGGCCTTGAGGATCGCCCGGCAGGCGTAGGTGGAGAACTTGAAACCGCGGCCGCAGTCGAACTTGTCCACCGCGCGGAGCAGGGCCATGTTGCCCTCGGAGACGAGGTCGGCGAAATCGACCTCGCTCATGCGGGTCCGCTTGGCCATGGCGAGGACCAGGGCCAGGTTGGTGTTGGCGATCTGCTCGCGCATGCGCTCGGCGATGCGGTTCCAGTGCAGGAGCTCCCGGGCCTGATCGGGATCAGGCTGGTTGCCCATCAGTTCCTCCTGGATGGCCCAGACGCGGTACCGGGAGTAGTTGAACTGCAGGAAAAGCACCCGCTCCTCAGCCGCGGTCAGCAACACCTGGGTGGACTGCTTGGGCGTCTTGGCAGACGAGGTCAGCGAGTCCATCAGCGGATGGTACCACGACGTGTCGGGCTTCTGGATGTCCGGCGCCTCGTCGAAGATCTTCTTCTCCGCGTTCTTCTCGTAGAAGGCAGCGTTGTCGATGAAATCCATCGGCTCGCGCAGAATCCGCTTCAGTTCCCGCTCATCGTGGGAACTCAGCGACTTTTTTGCACGTGCACGATGCGAGGTGGACACCTGCGAGTGCACAATTACTCCGGTTCGCCTCTGGTTCTGATCCAGAGGAGACCTTGTGCTCAAACGGCTCATGGCTTCAAGACCCCCTGAGTCTCGGCTCAGTCAGTGAAGAATATGCGGACCAAACTACACGAAAAGACTACTCGATTGCAACTGTCAGTACGCTGAAAATGGACAAAGTGCGCGAATTTTTCCCCCTTTGCAACAAAAACTCTCGCAAAACTCGGTAATCCGCCAAAATCACCGACTTTTGCACGGCCCATCCACATCCCGGCCTAACCGACATCGGCAATTCCCGCCGTTGGCCTGTCGGGAGCCTCTATCATAGGATGCACAACGCCCCACCGGCAGCCGTCTTTCACCAGGTTTCCACCCTTTTTCGGAACTTCGGCCGCCGGGTCCGAGTACCGCCGCACGGGTGCGGAGCCCGGTCGCGGCCCCCTTCCCACGTCCACCCCATCCAGGAGAGATACCGCCATGCAGTTCAGCGTTCCTGATCTGAAATACGCCTTCAACGCCCTTGAGCCGCACATCGACGCCCGGACGATGGAGATCCACCACGACAAGCACCACGCCGCCTACGTCTCCAAGCTCAACGCCGCCGTCGAGGGCCTCGACGTCCCTGAGTGCCCCTTCACCCTGATTGCCCACCTCGACAAGATCCCCGAGGCCAAGCGCACCGCCGTCCGCAACAACGGCGGCGGACACGCCAACCACACCCTCTTCTGGGAGATCCTCTCCCCCAAGGGCGGAGCCCCCGGAGGCGACCTCAAAAGCGCCATCGACCGCGATTTCGGCTCATTTGACAAGTTCAAGAGCGCCTTCGGCGATGCTGCGGCCAACCGCTTCGGCTCGGGCTGGGCGTGGCTGGGCGTCGGCGAGGGGGGCAAATTGTGCGTCTGCAGCACGGCAAACCAGGACAACCCCGTCATGGGCAAGCCCTACGTCGATTGCCCCTGCAAGCCCATCCTCGGCCTCGACGTCTGGGAGCACGCCTACTACCTCAACTACCAGAACCGCCGGCCTGACTACATCTCCGCCTTCTGGAACGTCGTCAACTGGCCAAAGGTCGAGGAGTACTACGCCAAAGCCCTGAAGATGTGACCGCCGGGGCGGTCCGACAATGACCTGCGCTTCACGGCTCCCGCACGGGGGCCGTTTTTCGTGCGCCCAGGAGGTAGAGGGCGTGGAAGGCGGCGAGGCAGGCCAGGAAGCCGAGCAGCGAGGCCAGCAGCGGCAGGCCGGTGACGCGCTGGCTGATGAAGGTCCAGCCGAACTGGAAGAGGCAGAGGACCGAGACGATAACCAGCGTCGGCCGGCGCGGCATATAGGCGACGACCAGGGCGCCCAGGGGTGCGCCGATGACGACGATGGGCGCGGCGGCGGACCAGTTGGCGTAGACCTCCGGCGGGATGCCCCAGAGCTCCGGATCGGCCTGCGCGGAGAGGAGGCGGGTAGAGAAGCCGACGACGGAGGTGAAGGCCATGCTGATCACGGCCGTGGGCACGGCGATGCGGACGTCGGTTCGGAGGACAAAGAGGAGGGTGAGGTAGGTGAGCATCTCGATGCCGACGCCGATGATCCCCGCCACGACGCCGCCGAGCAGGCCGACCAGCAGGCCGAGGAGCGCCTGGGTGTGGGGCGGTGCGGAGACGCCGCGGGTGTTCTGCATGATCTCGCGGAGGCGGAGGAGGTGGATGGTGCCGAAGCCGCCCCAGAGGACGGCGAAGATGAGCTTGACGGCCAGGTCGTCCACACGCGGCGCGAGGTAGAGGCAACAGAGCGGCGTGCTGATGAGACTGCCGAGGCAGGCGAAGGCGAGGACACGGCCGGCAATCGGCTTGCCCCGGGCGAGGATGAAGATGGAGGCGGAGGTCAGCCCGGTGGACTGGATGATGAAGGAGAAGTCGCGGCCGATCTGACCCGTCTCACCGAAGAGGAGGACGAGGACGGGAAAGCCGATGGTTCCGCCGCCCATGGGCGTTGAGCCGGCGAAGTATGAGCCGGCGACCATGGCGACGGCGATGCCCCAGTGTTCGACGATGACGGGCCAGTATCCGCCGAGTGCGACGAAGCCGAGCCACGCGGAGTAGAAGGCCGAGAGCCAGAGGAGGAAAGGCCAGAGGCGGGAGAATCGGCGCAGGAGGAGCGGGCCTGCGAGGCGGGTGCGTCGCGGGGCGGTGAGGTCGGTATGGGAGGATGCGGGCACGGCGCGGCGTCTGCGGCTGGGTGGTCGGATCGCAAGGGCGGATTGAAGCGCGGCGACGGCGGGAGTCGAGGGACGCGACGCCGGCTGGCATCTCCAGCATTGCGGAGCAATTCACCTCGCCAGGTTGATGTTCAGAAACGCGGGGGCCTCGGTTACATCCCGCACGACGTACGGGGCCAGCCAGGGCGGGATCGCAGGGGCAGCGGCGGTGAATTCGGCCTCAGCGAGCACGAGGACGCGATCCAGAAACTCATCAATTTCCCAGACGACCCCCGTTGCAGGGTCGACGACTCGCGTTCGGCGTTTGCGCAGGCGGCGACCCTCGGTGGCGGGCCAGCGGGCGTCAAACTCCGATTCATCCATCGGGCGCTGCCGTTCGCGCCGGTTGGCAAGGGAAGGGCCTTCGACGCGCTTGGTGTTGAGTTCAAAACGCCGAGAACCATCGGGCGCGGTGATTCGACGGAGGCGCAGGTGACCGTAATCCGGATCATCGAGATAGCCCTGCTCGATCTCGACGGTGGCCGATCCGGTCGGCAGCGGAGGAGGTCCTGTGAGGAGGAGTTTGATCTCCCGTTCGATCTGTTCGGAGAAGTCGGCCATGGCATCTCACAGGCAGGAGACGAAATGTTGGTCCGGCGATCCTAAAGATACTCCTCCCGGAATCGCCCCGATGACTCCTGCCGTCTCCGCCTCCAACCTTCAGAAGTCGTTCGGCACTCTCACTGCCGTCAGCGATCTCTCGTTTTCAATCGAGCCGGGCGAGACTTTCGGGCTGCTCGGCCCCAACGGCGCGGGCAAGACGACCACGATCCGCATGATCACGGGTTCGCTTCGGCCCGATTCGGGAACCGTCGCGATTGCCGGCGAGGCCGACCCGACGCGGGCGGCGGTTCGGCGGAGGCTGGGGCTGGCCCCGCAGTCGCTTTCGCTGTATGAGGAACTGACGGCGCGGGAGAACCTCGACTTTTTCGCCTCGCTCTACGGCCTCTCGGGCGCAGCGCGGACGGCACGGGTGGATTTCGCCCTCGAGTTTGCCGGGCTGACGGATCGGGCCGGCGATCGGGCGGGGACCTATTCGGGCGGGATGAAGCGCCGGCTGAATCTGGCAGCGGCGCTGGTGCATGACCCCGAGGTGATTCTGCTGGATGAGCCGACGGTGGGCGTCGATCCGCAGTCGCGTCACCACATCTTCGAGCGAATCGGGCAGTTGCAGGCATCGGGGAAGACGATTCTCTACACGACGCACTACATGGAGGAGGCGCAGCGCCTCTGCAACCGCGTGGCCATTGTGGACCAGGGCCGGCTGCTCGACGTTGACACGCCGGCAGCGCTGATTGCCCGGCACGGAGGCGTCGCGCACGTGACCATCGAGTTCAACCATCCGCCCTCATCGGCTGAGGGGCTGCCCGGGACGCTTGAAGGTACGACGCTGACGTTTCAGTCGGAGCGGCCCATCGAGCAGATTGCCGCGCTGACGTCGAAACTGAAGGATGTGGCGACGATCGGCGTGCGCGAGCCGGACCTGGAATCGGTGTTTCTGAACCTGACGGGAAGGACGCTTCGAGACTGATGAGCCCGGTGCTCTCCATGGCGATGAAGGACCTGCGGCTGCTGGCGCGCGACCGCATGTCGCTTTTCTTCGTCGCGCTCTTTCCGGTGATCTACGGCATCTTCTTCGGCGCCATCGGCAGCAGCATGGGCGGAGAGGGCAGCGCGGGTTTCACCATTGCGGCTGTTGACCTCGATAACTCGCCGCAATCGCAGGCGTTCATTGCCGATCTCGATGCGCTGGAGACGCTGACGGTCGTCGAGGCGGGAGCGGAGGAGGCGCGCAACCGAGTTCGCACGGGGTCGCTGACGGCCTTTGTCGTCATTCCGGAGGGGTTCGGCGAGACGGCGGGCATTCTGTGGGAGACGCCGCCGGCGCTTGAGGTCGGCATCGACCCGTCGCGGAAGGCGGAGTCGGGCATGCTGCAGGGGCTGATCCTGCAGGCGATGGCGCAGCAGATTCAGGCACGCTTTACAGACCCGGCCGCGCTGACGCCGAGCATCCAACAGTCGCTGGATGAGATTCGCACCGCGTCGGACGAGGAACTGCCGCCGGCGCAGAAGTTCATCATCACGACGTTTCTCTCATCGCTGACGACATTTCTCAACACCGTCGATCTTGAGGCGATGGGCGAGGCCGACGGCGAGGGCGGGGGCATGCCCTCGATGGAGCCGGCGACAATCACCCTGGTCGATGTGACGCGGGAGAACCGGTATCGGGAGGTGACGGAGAAGCTGCGTTCGCCATGGGACATCTCCTTCCCGTCGGCGATGCTGTGGGGCGTGGTCGGCACGGCGGCGGGCTTTGCGGTCTCGCTGGTGCGGGAGCAGACCATCGGGACGCTGGCGCGGCTGCGTGCAGCGCCGATTTCCGCAGCGCAGCTGCTCGCCTCCAAGGCGCTGGCGTGCTTCCTGACGATGCTGGCGTGCCTGGGGTTGATGACGGCGATCGGCTATGCGGTGGGGCTGCGGGTTGACAGCGTGCCGCTGTACCTGCTGGCGGTGTTCTGCACCTCGCTTGGGTTCGTCGGCATCATGATGCTGCTTTCGACGCTGGGCCGGACCGAGCAGGCCGTCGGCGGTGCGGGCTGGGCGATTCTTGTCATCATGTGCATGATCGGCGGAGGGATGATTCCGCTGGCCTTCATGCCCTCATTCATGCAGACGCTCAGCCACTTCAGCCCGGTCAAATGGGGCATCCTGACCCTCGAAGGGGCGATCTGGCGGGGCTTTTCGCTGACGGAGATGCTCGCACCCTGCGCCATCATGCTGGCCTACGGCGGCGTCTGCTTCCTGCTGGGACTGTGGATGATGCGATCGACCTTTGCCCGCTGACGCCTCAGCCCGGACCCCCGATGTCGGCGACGCCGTCGTCCATCGGCACGGCCTCTTCGGGTCGATACTCCACGGCCTTGCCGTCAACGATCCACTTCGACGCAGTGCGCGAGCGAACTTCGCGGCTCTCACCTCGGTAGCCGTCAGCGCCCCGGCCCCCGCAGATGTGCAGGATGGCATCCTGTTCGGAGATGGCTGAGACGATCCAGCGTCGCCGGCGGACGACCACCTGCTCCACTTCCTCGATGACTTCGTACTGGTTCATTGGCTCGCCGCCTCCTTCCGGACTCTCCCGGAGCACGGGCGTCAATGGGAATCCGCAGGCCAGGGATTCCACTGCCACTGCGTGGGCTGCCGCTGCTCATCGGGCGAGGAGGCATTGTACCGGCAGTCAACGTAGTAAAGCAGCGTCGCGCTGGAGGGCCCGACGGTGGCGGCTCCGTGCCAGAGACCCGGAGGAATGACGACGACGGCGGGACGGTGTTCACCGATCACGGCCAGCCAGCGGCGTGAGCCGTCGTCGCTCATCACACCGACTTTCATCATGCCGGAGACGACGCACCAGAAATCGGTCTGACGCGCGTGGCGATGCCAGGCGCGGGTGACGCCGGGATACTGCGTCGTGACGTTAATCTGGCCGCCGGAGAGGACGCCGTCCAGAAGCCCGAAGAGGGAGACGCCGCGATCATCGACAAAGGGCGTGAGGGGCAGAAGGCCCGGCGCGGACTCACGACGGCACGCGGCCAGTAGGTCGGCGGGCGTTGCGCCGGGAAGGAGCATGGGTGACTCGGGATTCATGCTTCCTCACCGGAACTATTCCGAACGGCGGAGCGGGCAGCATCGCGACGGCGGGCGACGATCAGTTCCATATCCATCTCCGCGGCGATGCGCTCATCCGGATAGCGGCGAACCCACGCGCTGATCCACACCCGGCCACGGCGCGGATGCGGATCCTCATCAAGCCGGGTCACGAGGAAACGAGCATAGACGCGGTCGCCGATGAAGGCCCGGTCAACGTAACGGGCGACGCTGGAGACCAGGGCGATCGTCGTTCCGTAGGTGTAGCCGGCCCGGTTGTACTGCCCCAGGGCGATCGCGGTGAGCAGTGCGCCGTGGACGAGCATCCGCCGGTGGACGGTCGTTCGGGCGAAATCAGGGTCCACGTGGATCGGGTTGAAGTCGCCCGTGAGGTGGGCGAACTGGCGGACCATCTCCGCCGTGACCGTGACGTGGTCATCATCGCAGTCTGTCAGGGCGTCGCCGACGCGCAGATCATCCCAGAAGAGCCCCTGCCGGCTCGGATCGTACTTCTCCTGCCTCGGAATCCGACCGTGTTCCAGGATTGTCTGTCCGTTGACAGCCACCACTCGACGTGTTCCAGCCAGCATGAAATTCCCTTGATCTCTGCCACGAAACCTCAGGATGACACTCTCTTGACCCGTTGCACACAGATCCACCGATTCGGCAGCGATCAGGACCGGCCCTATCCTAGCCCACAGGCTGCCTCGACTCTGTGTGTTCGAGGCCCGGGGGCCGGAGAACGCCGTGCAGGATCATCGCCTTCCAACCCAGCCGGAGTGTCTTCTGGCCATCGTTGCGGCCGGAAGAGCCCGTGAAGACCTGCAGGCAAACCTGCGCTCGCTGATTCCGCAACTCAGGGACACTTCCGAGGTTGCGGCGGTCATCGTCGACAACGGCGTTTCCGAGTCCATTGCCGATCTTGGAGCCGAGGAGGCAGGGATCGCCCTGCTGCGTCCGGAAACCAATCTGGGTTATGGGCGCGCTGTGAATCGTGCGTACCAGAGCGTTTTACCGCCACCGCGATGGATCGTTGCGTGCAACAGTGACCTTGTCTTTCCGCCCGGCTCCATCCGCACGATGCTTCACCTGGCGAAATCGGCTTCACCGCGCGACGGCGCCATCGGGCCGCGCCTCATCAACCCGCCCGGACCGCGCGGGGAGACGGTGCAGCCCTCCTACGGCCGCTTCCCGACGCTGCCGCGCCTGCTGCTTGGCCGCGTCCGTCCCCGGCGGATGCGAAAATACCAGCGGCCCGCCTCAGTACCCAGGCACGTGGACTGGATTACCGGCGCGTGCCTGATGATTCGCGCTCTGGCCTTCGAGGAGATCGGCCGCTTCGACGAGGGCTTCTTCCTGGATTACGAGGACACCGACCTCTGCCGTCGACTGGCCGACCGGGGCTGGGACCGTGTGTACGCCCCGCAGTGGCAGGTGATTCACCGCCATCCCGACGCCCACTCGGCTCCGAATCCGCAGCGCCTTCTGCACACCCGCACGAGCCTGGTGCGCTACCTCGCCAAGCACCGCCCCGCCTGGGAACTCCACGCGATGGGAACCATGCTGCGCGCCACCGGCACGCTGCGCCGAAAGGACCACCCCTTCGCACCGGGATGGCAGGCCGGACTCTCAACCTACCGCGACCTGCGCAGCCCCGCCACGCCTCGGGAGTCGCGACCGTGAGCCGCCGCCGATTGCTCATTCTCGGGGCCGGCGGACAGGTCGGCTCGGCACTGCGCCGTGTTGCGGAACCGCCTCTGGACGTCGCATTCCACGACCGGCTCCAGACCGACCTCTGCGAGACCGGCTCTCTCGAGCGAGCGATCGACAGCGTTCGGCCGCAGTGGATTCTCAACGCTGCCGCCTTCACCGCCGTCGATGCGGCCGAGTCACATCCAGACGCCGCGCACGCCGTCAACGCCGAGGCGGCCGGGAACCTCGGACGATTGTGTTGCCGGCACGGAATCGGCCTCCTGCATCTCTCGACGGATTACGTCTTCGGCGGACCTCGCGACACGCCCTGGACAGAAGACGATGCGCCAGCGCCGGTGAACGTCTACGGGCGCACCAAGGCGCAGGGGGAGCGCCTGGTCATTCGGGAATGCCCCGGCGCGCTGGTCGTGCGATCGTCGTGGCTCTTCTCTCCGACGCATCCCTGCTTTGTGCGCACGATCGTGCAGCGGCTCAACGGCTCAGCGCTGCTGCGCATCGTCAACGATCAGCACGGCCGACCGACTGCCGCCGATGACCTGGCCGAGGCGCTGCTGCACCTGGTTGATCTGGGGGCGAGCGGCATCATCCACTTCGCCAATGCCGGCGAAGCCACCTGGTATGACCTCGCCTGCTCTATCGCAGAGGAACTCGGCCGTCGTACGCCGATCGAGGCGATTGCATCGGCAGAATCCGGCCGAGCGGCCGCGCGCCCGCCCTACTCCGTTCTTTCGACTACCCGATACGAGGCGTTGACGGGCCGCAGCCCGCGACACTGGCGCGAGGCGCTTCGTGACACACTCCTAGAGATCGGTCTGCCGATTGCGGAGGTGCGACGGCGATCGGCCGTCAGATCCGGGCCGGATGCCAGATCGTCTTGAAATCGACGAAGGGCTCAATCCACCACGGATGGGTCATCTCCTCCGAGTCCCCCCACTGGTCCTCATCCACCTCGCGCACGCTGACGCGCTTGAGGTTCTCAGCGGCCCCGCTTCGCAGCAGCGCCGCCTCGGCGTCGGAGACGTTGGCGGCGTGAATCGCGTCGATTCCGCGATGCTTCACGATCTCCGGCAGCAGTTCCTTCCGCGTTCCGGAGAGGAGGTTGAGAACGCCGCCGGGGCAATCGGCCGTCGCCGCCGATTCGCCCAGCAGCAGGCCGGGAATGGGATGGGCCTCGCTGACCAGCGCGATGACGGTGTTGCCGGCACAGAGCGGCGGGGCGAGCAGCGAGATCAGCCCCAGCAGCGCAGGTTGGTCTGGCGCGACCACCGCCACAACGCCCGTGGCCTCGGGGATTGTGAAGTTGTAGTGCGGGCCGGCGACCGGATTGTGCGTGCCGAGGATGGCGGCGAACTTGTCGCACCAGCCGGCGAAAGCGACGAGGCGATCGATGGAGGCCTCGGTCTCCTTCCGCGCCTCGGCCGCTGTGGCTCCCGTCGCTTCGCGCAGGGCCGCGATGAACTCTGCCGAGCGTCCCTCCACCATCTCGGCGAGGCGATAGAGAATCTGCCCTCGGTTGTAGGCGCTGCGATCGGCCCAGCCGCCCTGGGCGCTGCGGGCTGACTCAACGGCGTCGCGCAGATCCTTGCGTGAAGCGAGGCAGGCGTGGGCCAGCAGTCGCCCCTTCGGATCGCGCACCGGCAGCGTGCGGCCGGACTCGCTGCGGGGGAACTCGCCGCGGATGAAGAGTTTCCAGGTTTTCAGAACGTCAACACGCGTCACCGAGGTTCTCCCGATTCACAGCCGCACATAGGCGCGCAGACCCTGCACGCCGCCCTCGCGACCGAAGCCGCTCTCCTTGAATCCGCCGAAGGGCGAGGCGGGATCGAACTGGTTGTACGTGTTGCACCAGACCACTCCGGATTTGAGCTGACCGGCGACGGAGAAGATCCGTGCGCCCTTGTCCGACCAGACGCCGGCCGCCAGACCGTACGGGGTGTTGTTGGCGCGCGCCACGGCCTCTTCGGGGGTGCGGAAGGTCATCACGGCCAGCACGGGGCCGAAAATCTCCTCGCGCGCGATGCGGTGGGCCGGCTGCACGCCGGTGAAGAAGCAGGGCCTGCACCAGAACCCCTTCTCGGGCAGGGCATCCTGGCGGACCGTGTGCATCGTGGCGCCCTCGTCGACGCCGATCTTCAGATACGACTCGATGGTCTGCAGCTGCGCCCGGCTGTTGATGGCGCCGATGTCGGTGTTCTTGTCCATCGGATCGCCGAGACGCAGCGAGGCCATGCGATGACGCAGCTTGGCGATCACCTCCTCCGCGATGCTCTCCTGCACAAAGACCCGCGAGCCGGCGCAACAGACGTGGCCCTGGTTGAAGTAGATTCCGCTGATCACGCCCTCGACGGCCTGATCGATGGGCGCATCGTCAAAGATGATGTTGGGACTCTTGCCCCCCAGTTCCAGCGTCAGACTGACCGGGCGATCGGCCACGGCCGCTGCGATCTTCCGCCCGACGTCGGTTGAACCGGTGAAGGCGATCTTGTCAAAGCCGCGATGCGCGACCATCGCCGCCCCGGTGTCGCCGGCCCCGGTGACGATGTTGAGAACCCCCGGAGGCAGGTCGATCTCCTGCGCAATCTCTGCCAGGCGCAGCGCCGTCAGCGGCGTCGTCTCGGCCGGCTTGAGCACGACGGTGTTGCCGCAGGCGAGAGCCGGTGCGATCTTCCAGGCGGCCATGAGCAGCGGGAAGTTCCAGGGGATGATCTGTCCGCAGACGCCGACGGGCCGGGGCCGTGCGCCGGCGAAGGCGTAGTTGAGTTTGTCGGCCCAGCCGGCGTGGTAGAAGAAGTGCTGGGCGGCCTGCGGGATGTCCACATCGCGCGACTCCCGGATCGGCTTTCCGCCGTTGAGCGTCTCCAGCACCGCCAGTTCGCGCGCCCGCTCCTGAATCCGCCGGGCGATGCGGTAGAGGTACTTGCCGCGCTCCACTGGCTTCAGCCGCGCCCACTTCCGCTGCGCGGCCTTCGCCGCCGTCACTGCCGTGTCGATGTCTTTGGCATCGGCCGATGCGACTTCGGCGAGTGTCGCCTCGGTTGCGGGATTGATCGTCTTGAAATACCGCCCGCTGCAGGGCCTGACGAAGCGGCCGTTGATGAAGAGATCGTACCGCTTCTCGATGGCAACCGGCACGCGCTCCGGCGCCGGGGCGTAATCCCACGCCGTCGTTGTGCCTACAGGTGCTGTGCGATTGTTTTGCTGCGTCTCTGCACGCATACGTCCGACCTCGATGCCCCCACTCGCAGCATCATAGCACGGCCGGAACTTGCTCTGACGGACGTTTACGCGCTTTGAACCGACGGCTGCCCGAGGATGTGCGAAACGGGCACGATCCCCTGAGGCCGGTGCAGCATGATCAGCCCGCGACCGGCCCGCTTGGCCGCATACAGAGCGTCGTCGGCGAACCCGACGAGCTGCTCACCGGAGGCCGGATCGCTGATCTTCATGCAGGCGATCCCCATGCAGAGGTCCAGTTCGATCTTCTCAGCCTCGCGCAGCACTTCGGTGCCGACCTGGAAGGCATCGCGGATTCGCCGGGCGAGGTTGATCGCTGAATCGCTGGAAGTGCGGGGCATGATGACGACGAACTCGTCGCCTCCGTAGCGGGCCGCGATGTCCGCCTCGCGGCAGTTGGACTTGATGAGTCGGCCGGCCAGCTGGAGGAGGTCGTCGCCGCGCTGGTGTCCGAGGGTGTCGTTGACGCCCTTGAAGCCGTCCATGTCGATCATGAGGCAGGCCAGATCGCTCTCGTAGCGCGTCGCCTCGGCAAAGAGGCGGGAGAGAATGTCGTTGAGGTGGCGGCGGTTGGAGAGGCCGGTCAGCGCATCGGTCAGGGCCATCTTCTGCAGGCGGGTGACCATGTCGGAGAGCTGGCGGTTGGCCTGTGAGATCTGGTCATACGAGGCCTTGAGCTGCTGCTGCAGGCGGGCGTTTTCCTTCTGAATCCGCCACGTCGCAAGGTTTTTCTCAACCGTCAGCGGAATAGTCTGGATCAGCTCCGGCGTCTTGATGACGTAATCGAAGGCGCCGGCGTGAATCGCCTTGACCGCCGTCGTGATCTCGCTTTCCCCGGTGACCATGATCACGGGCAGGTCGGGGCGTACGGCCAGCAGGGAGCGGAGCGCCTTGAGGCCGTCGCCGTCGGGCAGGGAGAAGTCGCTGAGGACGACGTCGATCTGGCGCAGGTCAAACTCCAGCGCCGCACCGATGGTCGTAGCGGTATGGAGACGCGTGGAGTCGAAGCGGGCTGACAGCGTATCGCGGATCAGCAGCATCATGTCCGGATCATCTTCGATGATCAGGATCCGGTAGTTCCGGGCTTGCTCGGGTGTCTGTGCCGTCGGGTCGCTCATCAGCCGCTCCAGCGCTGCATCATCTGACACTTCACTGATTCAGGGTGCGGTGCACGTGCGTCCAGTACCGGGTCGCCTCGCGCACTGTCGAATGCAGCGTCTCGGGGCTGCGGCCTTTCCAGGCGTAACTGTTGGCGCCGTTGCGCAGGGCGCATCGCTCCTGCTCATCGTCATCAACGCTCGTCAGCACCACGATCGGAACGTCGTTGCACTGCAGGTCGCCGCGCACGATCGCCAGCAGGTCGTGCCCGCTCAGGCCCGGCATCTCCAGGTCCACGAAGACGAGGTCCGGCCGCGCCCCGTCCGGCGAGTACTGTTGCAGAAAGTCGACCCCCTCCTGCGCACTGGCGCACTCATGCACTTCGTAGCGCCCGTCCAGCGACTCGATGGCCTCGCGAATCAGCATGCGACAGTCCGGATCGTCATCAATGAGCAGAATCATCGCCGTCACCGCGTCCCTCCTTCAACAGAAGCGCACCCGCACCCCGCCCCGCACTCCCCTTCATCGACCGCCCGTCTCCGTCGATCCAACGGCCGTCGTGCCCGCAGGCCCGTCCCGGCCCGCACAATCGGTACAGACCACCCGCTTTCGGGGCATGAAGATCACAAAGCGGCTTCCGCGTCCGTTCTCGGGCGTTTCAACACGGATTCCCCCGCCCCAGCGCTCCAGCGTCATCCGTACTGCCGGCAGCCCCACCCCGCGCCCTTCCTTTCCCGACGAGAGCGCCGAGGTGCCGCGGCGAAAGACCTGGAAGACCCGTTCGCGCTCATCCTCGGGAATGCCCGGGCCGGTATCGGTCACGCTGATCTCCAGCACGCGCTCCTGAAGGGCATGGTCGATGCGGATGACCTTCTCCGCCCCGTCGCCCATGTATTTCACCGCGTTGTCGATCAGGTTGAGAAAGACCTGTCGCGCCAGCCGCAACTCGACGTGCACCGTCGGGAGATCGGAGAGGACTTCAATCGAGATGCCCCGCTGCGAAATCTCATGGTCCAGCGCACTGACGATGCTCCGCACCATCTCGTCGAGATCGACATCCTCCGGTTTCCCCGGCGCCGTGCGAAGCCGGCTCAGTTCAAGGAGGTCGTTGAGCATCTCCATCTCGATCGAGGCGTTGGCCAGCACGCGGTCGAGCCGCTCCACCGCCTCCTCCGGCAGCGATTCGCCGAAACGCGTCTTGACGCTGGTGACCATGCCGGCGATGTTGCGCAGCGGGGCGTTGAGGTCGTGGCTGACGGTGCGGAGAAAGTCGTTCTTGGTCTCGATCTCTCGCTGCAGCAGGCGATTGAGATCCTCGAGTTCATGCGTCCGCGCCTGCACCTGCGATTCCAGCACGCGATTGGCCTCAAGCAGATCGCGCCGGGCGCGCCCGAGTCGCTCAGCCATCTTGTCGAAGGCCCGCGCCAATACGCCGATCTCATCATTGCGATGAATGGCCAGTCGGCGATACTCCCGGCCGGATGCCAGATCCGTCGTCGCCCGGGCGATGCGCAGAATGGGCCGGACCAGCCGGTGCATCAGAAAGACCGTCAGCGGGATGGAGGCCAGGCAGGCGGCGGCTGCGACGATGGCGGCGTGCAGCTGCATCCGAGCCATCGTCAGTGTGAGCGTCGGGTCGATCATGCCCACGACGACGTAGCCGAGCAGGCGCGACTCGCGATGATTCCCGTGCTCCACCATCGCCAGGATAGGGCTGCGGAGCACCCTTGCCGGATGCCTCGTCGCCGTCTCGACGTTCACCGGGCGGTTGAGCCGAAAGTTTCGCTCCGCCGCCTCGCGCGCCGAGGAAGCCTCGGAGGCGCTGCCCCCCTCGATGAGGTTCTGATACGCCTCCCAGACAAGACTCTGCGCAATACGGGCCGTATCCGTCCGCCCGTCGGGCTCCTGAATGGCGACAAAGGCGATGCGCGGATCGGCCGTGGAGAGCTCCAGGGCCTTGAGGACGGCGGCATCGTTGCCGTCCAGCAGGGGATCGCGGAGCTGTTCGGTGAAGAAGCCGGCGGTGGAGACGACGGTGTGGCTGAACTCCCGGGAGAGGTGGTCGCTGGTCACACGCACCAGCGCCAACGAGGTCACGCTGGCGACGATGACGACGACGACCAGCACGGTCACCACCGCGCGGGTCTGCATCCGCCGCCAGCGCGGAATGCGCTCCAGCAAGGCTCTGCCTGGATTCTGCTCCACGGGCCCGTTCTCTCGACGTTACAGGAAGAACACTCCCCGTATTCATCGACCGGTTCCGCGACCGGCTTGGGCAACCGGCCACCCCCCTCGCGGCCGATGCCGTCGGCACAGACGGTACAGTCTCACGGCCGAGGGCTGCGTCGTTATTCGACCGTCACGCTCTTGGCGAGATTCCTGGGTTTATCCACATCATGGCCCCGCAGCACGGCAGCGTGGTAGGCCATCAGCTGCAGCGGAACCGTCGAGAGCAGGGGTTGCAGCGGATCGGAGATCGCCGGCACGTAGATCACCTCCGAGGCGACATCACGGATCTCCTCGTCACCCTCGGTCGCAACGGCAATGATCCGCCCGCCCCGAGCCGACGCCTCCTGCATGTTGGAGACCACCTTCTCGTACTGGCTGCTCCGGGTGGCCACGAAGACCACTGGCATCCCGTCATCGATCAGGGCGATCGGCCCGTGCTTCATCTCCGCCGCAGGCATGCCCTCGGCATGGATGTAGGAGATCTCCTTGAGCTTCAGCGCGCCCTCAAGGGCCACCGGGTAGTTGTAGCCCCGGCCCAGGAAGAGCCAGTTCTCCCGGTCAACGTAGCGGGCGGTGATTTCCTTGATCGCCGCGCTCTGCGCCAGAATCTCCTCGATCTTGTCCGGAACGCTGTTGAGCTCGGCGAGGAACTGGTTGACGACGTCGGCCGCAAGATACCGCCGCCGACCGATGAAGAGCGCCAGCAGCGTCAGCGCCGTCACCTGGCCGAGGAAGGCCTTGGTCGAGGCAACACCGATCTCCGGGCCGACGCGGAGGTAGACGCCGGCGTCGGTCTCGCGGGCAATCGAGGAGCCGACCATGTTCACGATGCCAAGCGCCAGCGCCCCGCGATCCTTGGCCTCGCGCAGGGCCGAGAGCGTGTCGGCGGTCTCGCCGCTCTGGCTGATGGCGATGACGACGGTTCCCTCCTGGATGATGGGGTTGCGATAGCGGAACTCGGAGGCGTAATCGACCTCGACGGGAACCTTTGCCAGTTCCTCAAAGAGATACTCCCCGATCATGCCCGCATGCAGCGCGGTCCCCTGGCCGACGATCACAAACCGCTGCGCCCGCACGAGTTGCCGCGCATACTCGCTGATGCCGCCCAGCACGACCCGGCCGTCGAGCAGGTCGATCCGCCCCCGAAGCGTGTTGCGGATGGCGCCGGGCTGCTCAAAAATCTCCTTGAGCATGTAGTGCTCGTACTCGCCCAGCTCGATCTCGCGCAGCTCCATCTCCAGATGCTGAATCTTCGGCGTGACTTTGTCACGATTCAGCGTCGAGGTGCGGAACGAGGTCCGCGTCAGTTTCGCAATCTGGTAATCCTCAAGCGCAAACGCCTGCGTCGTGTGCGCGATGATCGCCGACTGGTCCGACGCCACCACGTACTCGCCCTGCCCGATGCCGATCATCAGCGGCGAGCCCTTCCGGGCGCAGACGAGAACGCCCGGCTCCTTCTCGCAGATCACGGCAATCGCGTACGCCCCGGTCACCTCCCGAAGCGCCGACCGCACCGCCTCTTCGAGATCGACGCCGCCGGCCGGGTCATATAGCTCCGAAATCAACATGCAGAGCACCTCGGTGTCGGTCTCCGAGGTGAACTTGTGGCCGCGCTCCATCAGGTACTTGCGCAGCGAACCGTAATTCTCGATGATGCCGTTGTGCACGATGGCAATACCGTGGCCGCGCTCATCCTCGTCATCGCGCTGAGGATGAGCGTTAAGGTCGGTCACGCCTCCATGCGTCGCCCAGCGGGTGTGCGCCAGCCCGAGCGTCCCGACCAGGTCCCGCCGCCGCGACACCTTGTCCTCCAGCACGCTCACCCGGCCGACCGACCGCTCAATCTGCAGTCGTCCATCGTCGCCCAGCAGGGCGATCCCGGCCGAGTCGTACCCCCGGTATTCGAGCCGCTTGAGGCCCTCCAGGAGAAGGGGAAGGGCGGGTTTGGTCCCGATATAGGCAACAATTCCACACATGGCGGCTGACTCCAGCAGTTGAAACCCCGGCCGGGCGACTCCGTTCGCCCGCCTGCGTCCCCGGAACCGCGCGGTTTTCGCCCGCACGCCCCCGAAGCCGCTCAGTGATGATATTCCCCGGAAACACCCACGCGGTTCGGCCGCCGTTTCAGCCCAGCACATCAGGATCCTGAGGCTCCCAGCGGACTTTTCCATCTTCCAGCAGGTGCAGGGAGGCGTCAACCTCGAACTCCACCAGCGCCCCTTTGCTCACCGGATGCACGATCCGGTGCCGCCCGCGAAGTGTGGACGATCCGAGCCGGCTCTGCGAGAGGTCGATCACCGACTCCAGGGACAGATTGACGCGTGCCCGGGCATCCTGCTGCACGTGGTGAATGCCGCGAACCGGTACCAGCGGCAGGTTCTCTCCCGAAGTCGTCGCGTCGATCCGCGCACTCTGTCGCGGAAGGTCAACTTCCGTCAGGCGGTTCTCCGCCCGGAGCACCCGCGCCTGCGCAAAGGGAGTCACGATCGTGTAGGCCCCCGATTTCCACGTTGTGCCAGCCGCAATCATCTGCTCCGGCGCCGACGGAAGCAGTGCTGCCAGGAACCCGAACGCCCCGCCCGAGCCGGCGTGATCCAGGATCGCAGGAGCCGTCGGAAAGTCCGCCAGCGCCGCCCCGCGAAGGCGGATGCGGCCCGGCTCGGCCAGCACTTGTGCCAGCGTTGATTCTCCACGGATGACTTCATCAGGCGCGACGTGTTTTCGCACGCCCTGCGGATTGACCTCCAGCAGGCCGTCGTTTTTGAGCACCCAGCGATGCTCGCGGCCATCGACAATGCGCGTCAGCTCCATCGCCTCGACGAAGGCCAGAACCTCCCGTATCTCCTCGCCCGACTGCGTCAGCGACGGGGTCTCGAAGAGTCGAAGCGTGGCCTCAAGGTGCGTCGTCAGGAGTGTGACACGCTCGCCTCGGACGATCCGCTCCCGGGTGCGCACCGTCGCCTCGTACAGCGCCCCCTCGTTGAGCCCAAGCGCATCCTTCTCCGGAAACGCATACGTCAGCGAGACCCGCTCCTCCAGCACCGGAACCAGCTGCCCCTGCGCCCCTGAGGCAGAAAATGCCGCAGCCGCCGCAGCGGCGCGCAGCCATCGCGCAGCCCGACGCCATCGCCACCACCCCGACTGGCCAGAAACGGTGCTCACACCCTCAAGATCGGCTCCCCGCGCCCCCCGGTTGACCTCCATCAGCCCTTACACGAACTCCACCCCCTGCGCCAGCGGCAGATCCCGACCCCAGTTGATCGTGCACGTCTGCCGCCGCATGTACGCCTTCCACGCATCCGAGCCGCTCTCCCGGCCCCCGCCCGTCTCTTTCTCGCCGCCGAAGGCCCCGCCGATTTCCGCCCCGCTGGTGCCGATATTGACGTTGGCGATCCCGCAATCCGACCCCGCCTGGCTCAGGAACCGCTCGGCACTCCGCACGCTGTCGGTGAAAATCGCCGAACTCAGCCCCTGCTTCACGGCATTCTGCGCTGCAATCGCCTCCTCAAGATCGTCAAACTCCGCCACGTACAGGATCGGGGCAAAAGTCTCCTCGGCCATCACGGCGAGGCCCCTCGCCGGGACACGCACCAGCGCCGGCTCCACATAATGCCCCGGACGTTCCAGCCGCCGGCCGCCAAAAAGTACCTCGCCTCCCTCGGCCTTCGCCCGTTCAAGCGCTGAGAGCATCTGTTTGACCGCCTCCTCGTGGATCAGCGGCCCAAGCAGCGTCTGTGCATCCAGCGGATCGCCCGCCCGCTCCACGATCGAGGCATAGGCCTTCGTCAGCCGGTCCGTCATCTCCGCCGCGATCCCCCGCTGGACAAAAAGCCGCCGCGTGCTCGTACACCGCTGCCCGGCCGTGCCCACCGCGCCGAAGACCACCGCACGAAGCGCCAGATCGAGATCGGCATCATCCATGACGATGATGGCGTTGTTGCCGCCGAGTTCGAGCAGACTCCGCCCCAGCCGCCGCGCCACCTCCGTCCCCACATGCCGCCCCATCCGGCACGACCCCGTCGCGGAGATCAGCGGCAGCCGCGCATCGGCCACGAGCGTCTCCCCGATCTCCCGGTCGGTGCCGATGACCAGTTCAAAGACGCCCTCGAACCCCTCCTCCCGGGCCACTCCGGCAGCGATCTCATGCGTCGCGATCGCCGTCAGTGGCGCCAGCAGCGAGGGCTTCCAGAGCATCGTGTCGCCGCAGACCGCGGCGATCATCGCGTTCCAGGCCCAGACCGCCGCCGGAAAGTTGAAGGCGGTGATGATGCCGATGGCCCCCAGCGGATGCCACTGCTCGTACATGCGGTGTTGCGGCCGCTCCGAGTGCATCGTCAGCCCGTACAGCTGCCGGGAGAGGCCGACGGCGAAATCCGCAATGTCGATGCACTCCTGCACCTCGCCGATCCCCTCGGAGCGGATCTTTCCGACTTCGAGACTGATCAGTTCGCCAAGCGCCTCGCGTCGCTCCCGAAAGGCCAGGCCGATCCGCCGCACGATCTCCCCCCGCCGCGGCGCGGGAACCATCCGCCACTCCTCAAACCGCTCCGCCGCCGTGCTGACCGCCGCCTCGTACTCCACCCGACTCTGAAGCCGCACCGACGCGATCGGCCGCCCCGTTGCGGGGTTGACGCTGGCGATCCACCCCTCGGGGGAGTCGGGGCCGGGACGGACCCAGGGATGCCGGTCGAGGCCGAGGGCGGTGAGGATTCGATTGTCGGGGGTGGTGTGGGGCATGATGAAT
>CAZPFK010000048.1:0-20320 GCA_964585855.1 uncultured Vicinamibacteraceae bacterium | reverse complement strand
TGGCTGGGCTTTGTGGTGGCGGTGAGGAAGCAGCGACTGTGAGGGCGATCGGGGGTGTCGACAATCCCCCGGGGCGTTGCCCCGGGCTTCCGCTGAAGCGCACCTTTCGTGCGAACACCCGACGAGCCGGAAGCGTCAGCGACGGACACGCTCTGCCATGTCCGCTCAGTAATCCCCCCGGTACCCGATCATCTTCGTGATGATCACGCTGTCCAGCCGCGACTCCTGCGTCTGCTCATCCTCACCCAGCAGCGGGCGAAGGGCGGCCTCCGTCTGTCGGGTCAGCGTGTTCAGGTGCGGCTCGTCGAAGTAGCGCGGCTCGGCCGTGCGCCAGATGGCGCTGATGGCGGCGGTGATCTGGCCGGTGTTGTCGGTCAGGTAGGCCTCGACGTATTCCCGGTAGCGGTTGCGGACGCGGATGATGACCTTCGTGTCATAGATGTAGGTCACACCCTGCTTGGAGTTGGCCAGTCGCTCCTCCAGCAGCGGGAGTTCGATGATGCGATCAAGCTCCTGCTGTTGTGAGACGGCGAACTCTTCAGCGCTCACGTCAGCCGGGCGCGTAAACCAGGCGACGCCGCCGATGGCTGCGCCCTCGACAATCATGGCGATGGCGACCCAGAGGAAGGTCTTCTTTCCGCTCCTGCCTGCGGAAGAGTCGGTGGCGTCGGTGTGGTTGACGGTGGATTTCGGGGGCATGAGTCACCCTCCCTTGGCATTGTCCGGATCAGTGAAGTGGGCGTCGGGGTTGATGTCCTCGACGAGTGTTTCAAGCAGGATCACCTCAACGCGGCGGTTGACGCGCTGGCTTTCGGGACCCGTGGCGCGGGCGAGGATCGGCTCGGTGTCGCCGCAGGCCTCAGCGCGGATGCGCGTCGGCTCGAGCCCCGCCTCGTCGATGAGGAAGCGGACGACGGCGTGGGCCCGGGCGTAGGAGAGGTCGTAGAGGTCGCTCCAGGGCGAGTCGGCGGTGAGGATCTTCGGATCGGTATGGCCCCGGACGACGATGCGGTTGTTGCGGCCCTTCATGAGTTCAGCAATCGCGCGGAGTTCTTCGCGCACGTCGGGTTTGAGTTCGGCAGACTCGGGGTCGAAGGTGTCGCTGCTGCCGAGGGTAAACATCAGGCCGTCGCGGATGCGCGTCACACGGGTGTGGTCGCCGGCGATGTTCTTCTCGGTGTTTTCGGCGGGCTTGATGGAGGCGGAGCGCTCGGAGAGGAGCTCCTGGAGCTTCTTGAGCATGCTGCGCGCGGGGATGTCATCGACGGGCAGCACGCCGGCGCCGCCGGTGACGCCGAAGGCCTCCTGCACGGCGGTGACGACCTGCTGATACTCGTGCTCCTTCTTGAGTTCAGAGAAGGCGGCCAGGAGGATGAAGAAGCAGAGAAGCAGACTCATCATGTCGCCGTAGGTGACGACCCACTCAGGAACGCCGACTGCGGCCGGCTCGCGTTTGCACTTGCACTTGCCCATGGCGGTGCTCCCGGTGTGTCAGGCGGCCTTTGCGGCGGCCTTGTCTTCGGTTTTGCGTTCGGCCATGGGGACGTAGGTGAGCAGTTTCTGTTCGACGATGCGCGGGTTGTCGCCGGCCTGGATGCTCATGATGCCGCGGATGATGACGGTTTTGCGGAGCACTTCCTCGGCGGAGCGGGCGGCGAGTTTGTCGGCCATGGGGATGAAGACGACGTTTGCCAGCAGGGCTCCGTAGAGGGTGGTGATGAGGGCGACGGCCATGCCGGAGCCGATGCCGCTGGGGTCGCTCATGTTTGCGAGCATGGCGACGAGGCCGATGAGCGTTCCGATCATGCCGAAGGCGGGGCAGTATCGGCCGAGGTTGTCGAGGAGACTTTTGCCCTGCTGGTGGCGGAGGACCTGGTTTTCGAGGTCGGCCTCCATGATGGTCTCGATCAGCTCCGGGTCGGTGCCGTCGACGGCCATCTGGATGCCGCGGACGATGAAGGGGTCGTCGATGTTCTCGACCATTGATTCGAGACTGAGAATGCCGTCGCGCCGGGCCACCTCGGCGAAGGTGACGAAGGAGTCGATGATCTCCGGAATCGGGGTCGACTTGCAGAGGAGGGTCTTGATGCAGACCTTGTGGAAGGTACGGATGCGTGAGAAGGGGAAGGCGATCATCACCGCACCGATGCTGCCGCCGATGACGATCATCATCGATGGTCCATCGATGTAGGCGCCGATGCCAGCGCCGCCCATCAGCAATGATCCGATGATCAGCGCCCAGGCGAGCACGAGGCCGACAATCGTGGCGATATCCACCGCGGAGACTCCGAGGCTGGGGGCTGGATCAGGGAGACGGCCCGGACATCCAGTTGAACAGGACGATCCCGAGTCTCAGAATCGGCGCTCTGCGTGCCCTACTTGAGGGTTTGCGGCAGTCGGGGCGGGTTACTCGGAGCCGACGAAGAGGCGAAGGCGCCGCTGGTACTCGACGGCGAGATCGACGACCTGCTCCATCGACTCGCGGACGAGCACGCGGTCGCCGTTCATGAGCGTCAGCGTCGTGTCCGGATTCTCCTCAATCGAGCGAATCTGGTCGGCGTTGACGACCATCGGCTTGTTATTCAGACGCGTCAGGAGAATCACAAGGCACCTGCTTCCCTGCGCTGTTGCGCGTCAGGCCTTATCGGCCGATCAGCAGCAGCTGTTGAATCAGTTCGTTGGCGGTGCTGATAATCCGGCTCGAGGCGGAGTAGCCCGTCGACGCGAGGATCATGTCCACGAACTCCCCGCTGAGGTCCACGTTGGACTGCTCCAGACTGGCGCTTTGGATGCGGCCCGACCCGAAACTCTGCGGAGCGGCGATCGCGGCCGAGCCGGAGTTGACACCTGAGACGAAGGTGTTGTCTGCCAGTTGCGTCAGTCCGTCGGGGTTGGTGAAGGTGGCGAGCATGATCTGGCCGAGGTTGCGGACCGCGCCGTTGTCGAAGATGCCGTTGATCATGCCGTCAGCGCCGACGTCAAAGGCCGCCAGCGTCCCCAGGGGAGTGCCGTCGCCGAACCCTCGGATCTCGCTGTCGGAATCCGCGTAGGCCGTCACGGAGCCGGTCGGTCCCTCAAGGTTGAAGGTGACGGTCAGGGGCGACTCCGCGCCGCTGTCTTCCCGGCTGAGGGAAAGGTCAAAGGAGAGCGGCGAAGTGAGTTGTCCGGTTGTGGAGAACTGCACGAGGCCGGTTCCGAGGCGCGGGTCGCCGGTGGCGTCATCGTCGGAGGAGGCGTAGTAGCGCCAGGTCGTGCCGAGGTCCGAGGTTTCGACCAGGACGAAGGTGAGGTCCATCAGGAGGGCGTTGCCGAGGGAGTCGTAGACCTGCATGGTCGTGCGGGCCGATTCACCGGTCGCTGCGTTCTGCTGCTCGGTGGTGAAGGGCTGGTCGGCGGCGTTGCCGTCGGCATCGAGCGTCTGCAGATCCTCGGTGTCGATGTTGAGTGTGTTGTCCTCGCCGAAGTTGCCGGTCACGGAGATGACGCCGGTCGCCGGGTCGATGCTGACGCCGCCGGGATCGCCGGAGACGGAGGTGTCAATGCCGAGACTCTCTTCGAGGAAGGCCAGGAAGTCGGCCATCGTTGTCGCGGCGGAGATGAGCAGTTCGGCCGGCTCCAGCAGGCGTCCACCCTTCTCCGCACCGTCGAGGCGGATGCTCTCGCCTGCTGCAAAGAGGGGAGCGCCCGAGCCGTTGTCGAGGTTGGTCAGCAGCGTGTTGTTGTCGGCATAGGGCGGGTTGGTCGGCGGCGGAGCCGAGCCAAGCACGGTCAGGGCGCCGAAGGTCGTCAGCGAGCCGAGGGTCGCCACGTCGCCGGCGGCATTGAGGTTGCCTTCAAGGTTGACCGACTCGGTGGCCTCTGCGACGGTCAGAACTCCCTGCGGGATCGAGAGCGGCGTCATCGAGCCGGCGGCGATTGAGAAGTCGCTGTTGACGCCGTAGCCGTAGACGGGCAGGCCGGAGGCGGTGACGAGGTTGTTGAGGGCGTCGAGTCGGAACGAGCCGTCGCGTGTGTAGCGTCGGTCGGAATCGGGGCCGACGATGAAGAAGCCGTCGCCGTCGATGGCGAGGTCGGTGCTGACGCCGGTGTTGGCGATGGCTCCGCTGGTGAAGTCGCGCTGGATCGAGGCGACGCGGACGCCGAGGCCGACCTGCATGGGGTTGGAGCCGCCGCTGGCGGGCGGATTCGGGCCGGACCCTCCGCTGAGGGTTCGGGCAAACATCGTGGAGAAGTTGGTCCGGCTGGACTTGAAGGCGACGGTGTTCGTGTTTGCGATGTTGTTGCCGGTGACTTCAAGCATGCGCCCGTGGGCGAGGATGCCGGACATGCCCGTCAGCAGTGAGGTGGTGGTGGCCATTGGGTGGTGGGTCCGTCAGTTGGAGTCGGCGGGAGGAGCGGTGATCGTTTCGACCTGGTCAAAGCGCATGCGCGAGCCGTTGTCGAGGGTGAGCATGATCTGCTCATCGACGACCGAGACGGAGACGACAGTTCCCTGCACCGGGGTGTCAAACTCGTCAAGGCCGACGACGGTCATGCCCAGCAGCGAGCCCGCCGAGGCGAACTGGTTCTGCCCGGCGATGCCGTCGAGGCGGTCCATCAGCTCGACGTTGCTCTGAATACTGCGGAGACTGTCGATCTGCTCCAGCAGCGCGCCGGAGTCCTGCGGGTCCAGCGGGTCCTGATTGTTCAATTCCGCGAACATGATGCGCAGAAAGTCCTCGCTGGTCATCTCGCCGAAGCGGTCGATTCCGCCGGTGGTTGAGGGGCTGGTCAGGCCGTTAATTTCCATGGTCATGGTCTCCGGTCAGGCGTCGTTGAGGGTCTCACGCCAGGTTTCGGTGAAGGCAGCGGTCTGCGATTGCCGGTCGGTCTCGCGACGGGCGTCTTCTGGTTCATCGCGTCGGCCCCGGGAGCGGTCTCCGGCGGCGTCGGCGTCGTTGTCAGCCCCGGAAGCGGGGGAGGCAGATGCAGCGGTTGCAGAAGTGCGGTTGAGCGGTTCGACGGTGATCTGCTGCACGCGCAATCCCTGCCGATCGAGGGCTGACCGTAACGACTCAACGGATCTTTCCAGCAAAGCGCGTGCCTCCGGCGAGTCGGCAAGAAGGCGCAGCGTCGCCTGGTTATCACGCACCGTGAGGTTGATCCGGACATCGCCCAGGGCTTCCGGGGAGAGGCGGATCGAGGTCATGCCGCCGTTGCGCCCGAGCATCGAGAGCACGCTGCGCGCCACCTGTTCAGTTGGGGCGCTTCGAGCCGAGGCCGGGGCC
The DNA here is from genome assembly GCA_964585855.1 of uncultured Vicinamibacteraceae bacterium. GTDB lineage: Bacteria > Planctomycetota > Phycisphaerae > Phycisphaerales > UBA5793 > CAZPFK01. Next base: position 15,053 of record CAZPFK010000048.1, on the reverse strand, counting down.
GGGGTCGGGCGGGTTGCCGCAGCCGGGCGCGCCGCCACAGCCCCAGGACCGTCGGCGCGGGCCGCTGACGCCGCCGGCATGCTCTGACTCGGCGCGGTGATTCGCAGTTGCGTTGTTGCCGCAACCGGCGAGGTCGCCGACGCTCCGGCATGGGAGGCCGGAGGCGCTGAGACGGCAGCGACGGTCGGCGGGCTCGTGACCGTGGCTGTGGAGGCGGGGGTCGGCTGGGGTCGCTGCGCTGTCGGGGCTGCGGCCTGATCGCCGGTGTGTGTCGGTGTGTGCTCGACCGTTGTCGTCGCTGCGGTGGGTCTCTGCGTCGGAGCCGATGCGGGTGCAGGATGCTCCGCTGACCCGGATGAGGGAGCGGGCGCCGTCGGGGTCGGCATCGGTGGCTCAGCGGCGGGAGCGGCAGGGGAGGGCTGCGACAGTTCGGATCGCGCCGGGGCCGTGGTGTCGGCTGCGAGTGAGAGCGAGGCGCTGGGGCGGTATCGGTCGGAGACCGTCGGGGCCAGCGCTGCTTCCCGTCGGCTGCTCCGGGTGAGCATCGACTGGAGGTGGTCGCTGAAGGCCGGAGTGGGCGATGCCGAGAGCGCGGGGGCCTCGGTGGGGGGGCGCTTAGCGGCGGGATCGACGGCGGCCTGTTGCAGCGAGACGACGATTGCGGGCATCAAGGCGTCCTCAGGGAATGTCCGCGGAGACTCCGCGTTCCTTGAGGCGTGTGAGCAAATCCGCTGCCAGCGTGATTTCCTCCGGCGTCTGGTACTCCCCGAACAGTTTTTGCGCGGTTCGTTTGTCCAGAGCGTTGAGGAGATCAAGTGCGAAATCCTCGTTGCCGCGAGAAAGCAGTTCGTCGATGTGGGCCTTCTGCTGCTCGGCGGGAAGACCCTTGAAGGTTTCCAGCACCTTGGCGAACTGCTCATCGGCCTGCAATTCCTGCTGCCGCGCAACTTCTGCGCGGAATGCGGCCCGCGCCTCCTCCAGGTCCTTTGCCTTCTGTTCAATCTCTGCGCGCAGGTTGTTCAGGTAGGTCTCGATGTTCGCAGCGTTCTGCAGTGAGCGCAGCGTCTGCTCCTGCAGCAGCGCTTCAGAGTTGGCCGTCTGCTGCAGTCGAACCTCCGAGCCGGGGTTTCCCTGAGGCGGACGATCGGCCTCGGCCCGCTGCGCCTCCTGCTCCGCCAGTCGCGCTGCCTCCTCCCGGGCGGCAGTCTCAGCTGAGACCGTCACGGCCAGGAGGTCGCGAATCGTCTCAATGCGCTCTTCGTTGAGCCGATCCGAACCGGCCAGGAAGCCCACAAATCCCAGCAGGGCGAGCAGATGGGCGACGGCGAGAATGCTCAGCACGTTCCAGAATGTTCTCATGAGATGGCCTCCGTACCTCGCCCGTATCGACCCATCAGAAGGTCATCGGCCTGCCGGGCCTCCCGACTTTCCACTTCCTTCTTCCATTCCTCAAGACGGATTTCGCGCAGCCGTTCGACGGATCGCCGCCGGATCGCCGCCTCCCGCAGCCGGGCACGTGCGGCCTCGAGCTTGGGCTCAAGTGCGGCGGACTCCTGGAGGGCGCGGGCGATCAATGCTGCCAGGTCGCCGTTGCAGGCGATCGCCGAGCGGATGCGCTGCAGATCCAGCGAGCCGGTCAGCCCCTGGGCGATGGCCTCGCGGTTGGCCGTCTCCGTCTCGCGCAGATCGGCGATGCGCTGCTGGATGGCGAGTTTTGCGGTTTCAATCTGGGCGACATCCCGGCGGCGCTGCGCTTCGGTGCGCTCCAGACTGCGCAGGTAAGGGTCGAGCCGAAAGGTAAAGCCGCGCGGCATCGCTTACCCCTTGCCCTTTGCCTGCGGCGGTGTGGAGAGGCGATGGCCGATCTCCACGGCGAGATTGATCAGCCGAGTTGAGGCCTCCGCAAACTCGCTCGCCTGTCCCGGGTCCTGCCGGAGCAGGTCGTCGATGGCCGGCTTGAACTCGATGGCGGTGTCATAGAGTGGGTTTGAGCCGCGAACATAGGCGCCGATGTTGACGAGCTCCTCGACCTCCGAGTAGGCTGCCAGCATGCGGATGATCTGCCGCCGCGCCTGGATGTGCGGCGAGGAGCAGACATCATCGGCGACGCGGCTGACGGACTCAAGAATGTCAACGGCGGGGTAGTGCCCGTGATTGGCGAGTTTCCTCGAGAGCGCAATGTGTCCGTCGAGAATGCCGCGCGCGGCATCTGAGATCGGTTCGCTGAGGTCGTCTCCCTCCACGAGGACCGTGTAGAAGCCCGTGATCGACCCACCCGCTCGGACGTTGCCCGCCCGCTCCAGCAGCGTCGAGAGATTCGCAAAGACGCTCGGTGTGTAGCCCTTCGTCGCCGGCGGCTCGCCGACGGCCAGGCCGATCTGCCGCTGCGCCTGACAGAAGCGTGTGACGGAGTCCATCATCAGCAGGACGTCCTTTCCCATGTCGCGGAACATCTCCGCAGCGGCTGTTGCCACCAGCGCTGCGCGGACGCGCATCAACGGGCTCTCATCTCCCGTTGCCACGACGACGACGCTGCGCGCCAGCCCCTCCGGACCAAGCGATCGCTCGATGAAGTCGCCCACTTCCCGTCCCCGCTCACCGATCAGGGCGATCACGCTGATGTCCGCCTCCGTGTTGCGCGCAATCGAGCCGAGCAGCGTTGACTTCCCGACTCCCGGCCCGGCAAGAATCCCGAGGCGCTGTCCGCGCCCCGCTGTCGTCATGCAGTCCAGCGCGCGCACTCCGACAGCCATCGGCGCGTTGATCGTGGCACGATCCAGCGGTGAGATCGGCGGGCGGATCACCGGAACATTGATCGCATCGACGATCGGATCGCCGCTGTCAATGGGTCGGCCGAGGCCGTTGAGCACGCGCCCCAGGCAGCTGACGCCCAGCGGGACCGACTGCGCCGTTTCCAGTCCCTCGACGGAGTCGCCCGCCGCCACTCCCCGCGAGGAGCCCAGGAACATGATCCGCGCTGTCTCGCCGTCGCAGGCGACGATCTCGCCCAGCACCGGTGCGACAGAGGCCGACCCCGGATGAACGCGCACCAGCGAACCGACCGGCATCGGCAGTTCCTCGACGTCGGCGGTCAGCCCGTGTGTCCGAAGCACGCGGCCTACGAGTCGCCGGGGCTCCATGAGGTCGATGCGGTGGCGGGCTGTCTCAAGCAGTCGCATCGCCGCCTCCAAGGTCAGGGGTCGGCGCGTTTGCGTGCCGCGGCTCTGAGGGATTCTGAGGCGGGGGCAGCAGCGTATCGACGACGCGCGCCAGCTGAACGTCGATGCGTGCATCGACCTCCCCACGTGAACCGAGAATCATGCACCCGCCCCGTGTCACGCTCTCATCGTGAACCAGCTCAGCATCCTCGCATCCGCGCAGCCGTGCTCCGAGCACCGGGAGAATCCGTTCGACGGCCGCCGCGTCGGCGGGGTTGACGACGATGCGCAGGCCGCTGCGCCGGGCCATGAGTCGAAGCGCTTCGGCGACCTGGTCTTCAACCACGCTGGGATCGAGCTCGAGCGTGCGGAAGGTGATCCGCTGCGCGATGGAGATCGCCAGCCGCAGCACATCCTGTGCCGTCTCAGCCAGCAGCCCGGAGCGCTGCGTGATGAACTCCTCCAGCGCCTGCTTCCACGAGGCCTCCAGCGCCTCCCGGCGTGCGGCCTCCTCCTCATAGGCACGCTGATCGCCCTGTGCGCGACCCTCGGCCAGTCCCTGGTCGAATCCCTCGGTGTATCCCGCCTTGCGCCCCTTCTCCGCCGCCTCGGCCACCAGCGCATCGGCGGTCCTCTGCGCTTCGGCGAGAATCTGCTCGGCCTTCTTCTGAGCCTGTCGCTTCAGCGCCTCGCCCTGTCGGGCCAGGTCGCCGAGATCGAGGACGATCGCCTCGCGGAGGTGTGCGGCGGATTCGGTGTGTCGGATGACGGCCATGGGTGCGCAGTTCCGGCGGATGCGGGGGAGGGGATCAGACGATCAGGTCCTTGTCGTTGCCGCGTCCGGAGATGATGATGTCGCCGGATTCCTCGAGCCGCCGCGTGATGTCGACGATGCGCGACTGCGCTGCCTCCACATCGCTGACCCGGACCGGACCCATGTATTCCATCTCCTCCTTGATGAGCGTCGCAGCGCGCTCTGACATGCAGCCGAAAATCTTCGTCTGCAGATCGCCGCTGGCGGTCTTGAGGGCCAGCGCCAGCTCGTTGTTGTCCACTTCCTTGAGAATCGACTGGATGCCCTTGCTGTCGACGTGAATGAGATCCTCGAAGACGAACATCAGGCGGCGGATCTGCTCCACAAGATCGGGGTCCTCGCCCTCCAGTCCTTCCAGAATCTGCTTCTCCGTGGCGCGGTCGGTGAGGTTGAGAATCTCCGCGACGGTGTCGACGCCCCCGGTCTTCTCCGTTGACTGCGTGAGCATGTTGGACAGGCGCGACTCGAGCGTCTGCTCCACCGTCCGGATCACCTCGGGATTGGTCTGGTCCATGTTCGCAATCCGCTTGATCACCTCCAGCTGCTTCTCGGCCGGCAGCCCGATGAGAATCTCCGCCGACTTGTGATGCGGCAGGTGGCTGACGATCAGCGCGATCGTCTGCGGGTGCTCCTCCTGGATGAAGGTGAGCACGTTGTCCGACTCGGCCTTCTGCAGGAAGTTGAAGGGCGTCTTCTGCACCTGCGTCTGAATCTGCGACATCACCCGCTCGGCCAGTTTGGAGTCCAGCGCCTTGAAGAGCAGGCCCCGGGCGTAATCGAGGCCCCCTTCGTTGGCGTAGCGATTTGCCAGTACCAGCGAGTAGTACTCCTCGACGACGGCGTTCCGCAGCTTCGGCGGCACCGGCCCGAGCGATGCGATCTCTCGCGACAACTCAGAGACGCGCTCATCATCAAGCCCCCGCAGCACTTTGGCCGCAGATTCCTGGTCGAGCGAGACCATCAGCACCGCCGCCTTCTTCACCCCCGAAAGGGCAGACGGGTCATCGGGCAGCGTGGACTGGCGTGCGGACGGCATGGGTCAGTTCCCCTCCTCGATCCACCGGCCGACAAGCCGTGCGGCGTCATCGGGGTTCTGGTGGATGAGGTCATCGACCTGCTCCATCATCTTCGAGACGCGGATCTCATCATCGGTCAGTTCCAGCGCCTCCATCGGCGCCTCGGACTCATCCGCATCGCCGAGCAGCTCCTCCTGCTCGCTGCGCAGCTGGTGCGGAATCCCGACGAGTTCCTCGGCCGTCGGCAGGCGGTGTCCGGCAGCGGTTCCCTTGACGAGCTTGAACATGAAGAAGAGACTCACCAGCGCCAGTACACCCAGGGCGATCTCCCGCACCGAGCCGCTGACCCACTCAAGCCCCGGCACGGAGATCGCGCCGGCCTCCATCGCCTCACCCGCACCCGGGGAGAAGGTGGTGTCGAAGTCGTAGAACTGGCTGACGACGACCTCGCCGGCGTAGCGGGTCTCGGCGTCCGTCGGATCGTCGGCCAGCGCGGCGGTGTCAATCAGGGGCAGGACCATCTCGCGGATGCGGTCGCGCACCTCGGTGATGATGGGCTGGAGCTGGTCGTCGGTCGGCAGTTCCTCAACGTCAGGATTCCGCTGCTGCCAGACCATGACGAAGTAACTGCGCGGCACGCCGATGGTCGCGTTGATCTTTCGGGCAAAGCCGCGCGGATCGCTGACGGAGTTTTCACGCCGGCCGGCGTAGTTCTCAAAGGTCGTGGAGGACTCCGACGCCTCGGTTGAGGGCCCCGTGGCGGTGGTGCGTGCCCCGAGATCGGTGCCGACGTTGGGCTGCACGCCCGAGGCGGAGCCCGTTGTGCGCTGCGACTGCGAGGTGCGCGTCGATTCCTCCATTCCGGGAAGTGAGAGTGATCCGCGCCCCTCCGGCTTGTACTCAAGGTTCTGGATGGATTGCCGCGTCGCATCCACCTGGGCGTTGACGGCGACGATCACCTGCGGGATGAAACGCAGCGTGTCGGAGATCTTCTGTTCGCAGTACTGTTCGATGGTCGCCGCAAGCTCCATGTAGGTCCCGGCGCTGAGTTCCTGCGGGTCGCGCACGCGCATGGAGCGACCGTTGCTCTCATCCACGATCCGCACGGCGAAGGGATCGAGGTCGGTCACCGCACCGGCCACGAACTCGGCAATCGACTCTACCTGCTCCTGCGTCAGCGCTCCGTTGCGGGGTGAGACCACGACCGAGGCCGTGGGGCGGGAGACGTGCTGTCCGAGGCCGCGTCGTTCAAGGGGAGCGGTGACGACGACGGTGGCCTTCTGGACGTAGGACCATCCGGAGATAATCTGCGAGAGGTACTGCCCCATTGCCGCATTGAGATTCTGCTGGTTCTGCTGGCGATTGTGCCACCACTGCTGGCTCTGGATCAGCTCCAGCAGACTGGCATTGGTCTGCGATCCCATCACGTTGTTCTGGCTCAGCAGCGAGAAGGCCTCCATGTGCCGGTTCTGCGGAACCGAGATACCCGTGGCGTCCTCGCTGTAGTCGATACCGTGAACACGCAGCAGCGTCGCCGCATCCGGCCGCCGCTCTCCGTCGATGACGATGTGTGCCATGGATCGACGCCCGGCATACTGCGAAACCAGCAGGGCGGCCATCAGCAGCACGACGAGCGTCGAGCCGACAAGCAGCTTATGCGTGGGCGAGAGCCCCCCCAGGTGACGCTTGATGTACTCAACGGTCTGTCGGAATCGCTCCACCGCGCGGCCTCCATGCCCTGGGCGGGTCATCTATTCTGTCGGCGCCTCCGGCCGACCCGACGGACGCCCGCGGCGTCAGACGTGAATCTGCTTCACCTCGTTGTACGCATCCACCACCTTGTTCCGGACCTGCAGCAGCATCTGGAAGGCGATGTCGGCCTTCCGCGTTGCGACCATCACGTTCTCGAAGTCATCCCGCTTGCCGGTGCTCAGATCCTCCACGGCCTGCGTCGCCTCCTCCTGGAGTCGATTCACTTCCCGCAGCTGATCCAGCACGAGCGACTTGAATGACGGCTGCGACGGATCGGCCGCCTCCTGCCCCTTCCGCTGAGCCGAGAGGGTTGATCCTGCAGACGAACTGATGATGCCAAGGGGGTCGTTCATGGGTGGGTTCCGTCAGAAGAGTCCCGTCCGATTTGTGATCGGCACAATGGCGTGAATCTCTTGCATGAAGGAGGCCGAAAGTGCGCTTCCGGACCTCCGGGGCGCAGAAATTACGTCAGCAGACTCAGGGCGAGGGTGACCAGGGTCTTGGTGGCCTCCGCCGCGGCCACGTTGGCCTCGTAGGCGCGGGTGGCCTCCATGGCGTTGACCAGCTCGATCTCCGGATGAATGTCCGGATAGCCCACGAAGCCGTCAGAATCGGCGAACTTGTTGCCCGGCTCATACTTTGGCGTCAGCGGGGCGTCGCTGATGGCGATGTCGGCGACGTGCACGCCCTGGCTGTTGTTGCGCTCCGGATCGCCGACGCCCAGCACGACCGAGCGAGGTCGGTAGGGTTCGTAGGAGCCATCCGGGCCGGTGAGGGTGTGCATGTTGGCGAGATTTGCCGTCGCGACGGTCAGGCGGGTTCGCTGCGCGATCATGCCGGAGGCGGAGACGTCAAGCAGTCCGTACATGGCTGTCTACTCCGAGTTCGAGGTCAGAGACGCTCGCGGATGGCGGTTTCGAGAGAATGGAAGCGGGAGCGGAGCAGTTCCGAGGCCTGCCGGAAGGTCAGCAGGTTCTCCACCAGGTCCTGCATCGTCCGCTCCACATCGCGGTCGTTGCCGTCGTGGAAGAGGATGTTGTGCGAGGCCGGTTGCGGGTCGAGTTCGATGGTCGATCCCCTGAACGAGACATCGTGCGTGTCTCGCGGCTCAAGCGGACCCCGAAGCGCGGGATGGGCCTCTCGCTGCCGCTCCACCGCATCACGCAGCGACTCCCGGAACGCTCCGACGTTGACGTCAAGCGGCCGAAAGCCGGGTGTCGAGAGATTGGCGATGTTGTGGACGAGCAGCTGGTGACGGCGCCCCGCAAAGGACATCGTCTTCTCAAGCGTCTCGATGCCGCCGGATTGGAAGAGAGAATCGATCATCGGCTCAAAGGCCTCCAGCAAGGCGCGTGCGCGACTCCGCAGCGCAGGAGTTGCGCGGTTGGATCACAGGTCCTGGTCGACCAGGCTGCTTTCCTTCCACTTCTTGAGTTTCAGGCCGAGCGTGCGGACGCCGATGCCCAGTTCCGTCGCGGTGTTCTGCCGATGGCCGTTGTTTCGCAGCAGTGTCGCCACGATCACGTCGCGCTCAATATCTTCCAGTTTGCGCCCGCTGGCGGGAATCGCCACGGCGGACGATCCGGACGATTCGGTCGTCACGACGACCTCATCCTCGCACCCAACGTCGCCGCTGGTCCACGGTGCGACGTCGGCGGCCGCTCCACGGCTCTCAGCGCCTGCGGCCTTGCGCGTGTAGGACGCACTGACGGCTGAGAGCGATTCACTGAAGGCATACGGCCCGGCGGCCTCTTCGCCGGCGCTAAGCGCAACAATCGGTGAGGCCTCAGCCACGACGGCGCTGGTCAGCGTGCCCTGCCCGAGCCACGGCCGGATCGTCGCGGCCGAGATCATGCTGTCGCGGGAGAAGATGCTGGCCCGCTCGCAGACGTTGAAGAGCTCTCGAACGTTGCCAGGCCAGTTGTACCGCGTGAGCAGGTCCAGGGCGGCCGGTTCGAATCTCCGTGCCGGCACGCCCTCCCGGGAGGCGATGATCTCGAGGAAGTGTGCGCAGAGTTCGGCGATGTCCTCCCGGCGTTCCCGCAGCGGCGGCACATGGATCGGGAGGACGTTGAGGCGGTAGTAAAGGTCCTGGCGGAAGGCCCCGCTCTCCGCGGCGGCGTGCAGGTCGCGGTTGGTCGTCGCGATGACGCGCACGTCCGTCTGCCGTGTGACGCCTGACCCGACCCGCTCAAAGGAGCGTTCCTGCAGGACACGCAGCAGCTTGGCCTGGATCTCGGGGGCGATCTCGCTGATCTCATCCAGCAGCAGCGTGCCGCCGTCGGCCAGTTCGAAGCGACCCTTCCGCAGACGATCGGCGCCGGTGAAGGCGCCCTTCTCGTGCCCGAAGAGTTCCGATTCCAGCAGTGTCGGTGAGAGGGCAGCACAGTTGACGGCGAGGAACACGCTGTCGGCCCGCGTGCTGGCTGCGTGAATGTTCTGCGCCACGACTTCCTTGCCGACGCCGGACTCCCCGATGATCAGCGCTGTCCCCTGGCTGTGGGCAATGCGGGCGATCGTCTCCCGGATCTCCTGCATCGCGCGGGAACGGCCCACAAGCGGCGGCGCAGCGCCCCGGCCGGGGCGGGGTCCGCACTGTGACTTGAGCACCTCGTTCTCGCGTCGAAGACGGGCGTGCTCCAGGGCGCGGCGGATCGTGATGACCAGCTGCTCGCCCTCGAACGGTTTCGTGATGTAGTCAAACGCGCCGCGCTTCATCGCGTCAACGGCCGTCGCCACCGTGGCAAACGCCGTCATCAGCACGACGGGAATGTCGACTTCGGTCTGCCGGACCGCGTCAAGCAGTTCAAGGCCGGTCATTTCCGGCATCTCGAGATCAGTCAGCAGCAGGGAGGGGCGCCTCTCGTGCAGCAGACGCAACGCCGTCTTGCCGTTCGGAGCAACGATGACGCCGTAGCCGGCCCGTGTGAGGATGGTCGCCACGCTGTCACGCATCAGTTCCTTGTCATCGACGACGAGCACCGTGTTCATGTCTGGAGGGCCTTCCTGGCTCAGGTGAGTGGCTGCATCGGCTCCGCCGGCAGCAGGGGGGATGCAGGGCTGTTACGCGGCGAGATCCGACTGCCGCATCGCGCAGGGCAGTTCGATGTGAACCTCTGCGCCGGGTCCGTTCGAGGCGTTTCGCAGTTCGATCCGTCCCCCGTGCGCATCGATGATGCGGTTGACGATGGCAAGTCCAAGCCCGGTGCCGGAGGATCGAGTCGTGAAGAAGGGGTCGAAGACTCGCTCCATGACTTCCTCGCTGACTCCGGGGCCGAAATCGCGCAGGACCAGCGTCACCGTCGAACCACCGCTGTGGGCGGAGATCTCGACGCTCCCGGTTCCATCCATCGCCTCGATGGCGTTGCGGATCACGTTCAGCAGCGCCTGCGTGATCAGACGCACATCCACCGAGATCGCGGGAACCTCATCGCCCGGCTCGATCAGGCGGATCGTCACCCCTGAGTCGGCCGCAAGTCCAGCCGCAGACTCGATGACGTGCTGGACCAGCGCGGTCACGGAGACGTCCGTCGTGGCCGGCCGATGATCGCGGGAAAACAGCAACACATCCTCGACGATCTGGTCAAGGTCACGCACTGAGCGTGAGATGCGAAGCGCTGTGTCACGCGAGGGTGAACCGGGCTCGAGGTCATCAGCGAGCATCGAGGCGTACAGCCGGATCGACGCCAGCGGGTTGCGGATCTCGTGGGCGATCGCCGCCGCCATCCGTCCCAGTGCGGCCAGCTGCTCCGAGCGCTGCAGACGACGGTTGGTCGTCTCCAGTTCGCCCCGCAACTGGTCCACGCGCGACTGCAGCGAACTGTGCGCTGCATGCAGACGCTCGGTTACGGCGTTGAACTCACCGACGATGTCGGCCAGTTCCGCCATCTCCACCGGCGGAGCCGGCGCAGCGCCCTGGTCGTGTTCAAGGACTTCGGCGGCATTGAGCCGGAGCGTGCCTCTGGTCAGTGCGGATATCGTTCGGTCAGTTCCGGGCATTGTGGTCATCCATGCTCATCCATGAAGCGGTTTGACCCCCGCCGTGCGTGGTCGGCCGGGCGTGCGCCGTAGGCGTCGATCGAAGTGCGTCCGTTGGCGATCTGGTCAAGCTGGCCCTGCAGCGACCGGCGCGAGTCAGAAATCCGTGACCGCTGCGATTCCCCCTCGCTGCGGGTGTCGGCCAGCAGCCGATGCACCTCATCGAGCATCACGTCCAGCCGCTCCCGGTCGCACGGATCGAGCCGGCCCCAGAGGTCGGGCCAGGCATCGCGGTAGGGCTCGAGGTCCGCGCCGAGGGAGACCAGTTCATCGATCAGGGATTGACGCCGCTCCAGCAGCGCCGTCAGTCGGTCGGGATCGTTGTCGTCCAGCGCCTCACACTGCTGCCGTGTGCATTCTGCAAGTCCCCGGCACAGCCCGTGCTGCCGCCGGATCATCGCAAAGAGTTCGTCGCGCCAGTTGGGAGAAAGCGATCCTGTGTGCCTGCTCATTGCGGTCATCCGTGACCCTTTCGCTTCCGGCTGGTGGTGGATTCAGCGGGAATCCGCGCCCTCCTGGCGTCGGTCCCCATTTTCATCAGTCATTTCAAGCCCTCAGCATGAGAAAATCCACTCTCAACCCGGCAATTGCTGCGCTCAATCTGGTTCGCCGGGATCCGACCCGCCCGCAGAGGCCACCGCCGACTCCAGCCCGAGATCCCACGCCAGCCACCGCTCCCAGATCTCCCGGCTTCCGGGAAGCGAACCATCTCGGAAGGCCTCATCGGGCACCTCCGCAAGCATCCGTCTGGCTCGCGCCTGGGCGGTCTGCGCGGCCTCATCCTCCCCAAGCGCCACGTAGGCGTTGACGATCTGGATCAGCGACACCAGGCCCACCTCCGACCCTCGGTATCGATCTGCAATCTCGGCATACATCCGGATCGCCGCGTCAAACTGCTCCAAGGCAAAGGCCGCGTCAGCCCGCCACAGGAAGGCGTGCATCAGCGCCTGCGACTGCTGCGCATCCAACCCCTCGGCCGTCAGCCGCTCCAGCCGCGCGATCACCTGCTCATAATGCTTCATCGACTCCCGCAGCGACTCAGCGCGCACCTTCTCGTACCGCAGCCGCTCCGTATCGCTCATCCCTGCCTGCAACAGCAGCGCGATCTCGCCGGCCGCCTTTCGATAGGCGTGTCCCAGCAGCATGTGCAGCTCGTGGTCGCGCTCCGTGCCCGGGTAGCGAGCCAGCGCCTCGGTCAGCCGCTTGATGCCCTGCTCATAGGCGTGCAGCCGCTGCCCCTCCTCGACGTGCTGCTCAGCATGCGCGTAGAAGCGCCCAAGCTCGATCAGCGCATCGCGAAACTCCGCCGCATCGGGCTCAAGCCCCGAACGACCCTCAACGACCCAGTTCAGCAGCCGCAGCGCCTCAGTCGGGTCGGGCTTCGGTATCTTCAGGTAGCACCGCGCCAGCGGCACGTACGAGGCGTACGTCTCCGGCGCATGCCGATGCTGCTCGCTGTCGATCAGGTTCCGGTAGTAGGTGATGGCGTTCTCGAGGTCCCCCGCCGCCTCATACGTCCGGGCAAGCAGATAGGTCCCCTGGATGTGGCTGGGCGTATTGGCGCTCAGCCGGATGTACTCCTGCAGACAGGCGATCGCCGACTCATGGTCATCGCCCCGGTCAAAGACAATCGCCGCCTCGTAGAGCGCTTCAGCCGTCTGCTGCGGATGCTCCACCTGCAACTGTTCCGCGCGCCTGCGGAAGTACGCGCCGGCCGTGAGGTAATGCCGGCCCGCCGCAGCCGCCGACGCTTCATCGACGCTCGGCAGCGGAGCGTGAATCACCGCGCCCCGATCCTCCTCGGCCAGCCCCAGGATCTCATTGCCGAGATCGCGGTGCAGGTCCGCCAGTCGAATCAGCAGTTCATCAGGAACAATCTCCGCCGAGCGGTACAGCCGCTCACCGATGGCCAGCGACTGCAGCGCCAGGTCGTTGCGGTCGATGCTTCGCAGCTGATCGTGCATGCGCAGCAGCAGATCCAGCGCATCCTCCGCGTTGGCCTCATCAGTCTCGCCGGGCCGTGACCGCTCGATCTCGGTCGCCAGCGCCTCCACATCCTGCAGGGCGCCGGCCCAGTCCCGCTGTTCGACCTGCACCTCGCCCCGATCCAGCAACGCCTGCCGGTACGCCGGCGAGAGGGGATACTCGTTGATCACTCGCGTCAGCAGCTCCTGCGCCTCCGCGTGACGCCCCATGCGCAGGAGAATGCGCCCGCGCGCCGCCATCGCATCGCCCCGCTGGGGAAGCGAGGCCTCCATCTGCTGCTCCGGCAGCAGCAGGTGCGACTCCGCCAGCTCCAGTTGCCCCTCCATCAGGTACGCCCGGCCAAGCAGAAGATTCAGTTCGGGAAACTCTTCCACCCCCGCAGCCCGCAACTTCTGCATCGTCACCAGCAGCCGGTCGATCGCCGATTCGTACTCCCCCGTGTCGAGGTGCATCTCCGCCGTCCGCGCCGTCACCCAGATCCGGTCCTCAGTCGTCAGCCCGGGTTCGGCCTGCAGTTCCGCCAGCATCGCCGTCGCCCCCGTCAGCGCCTCCTCGCGGGACGTCCCCGTGCGGGCCTGCGCATTGCGGAGGTACCGGACGATCAGACTCTTAAGCAGGCGTTGCCGCAGCTCCGCCGAGTCCGGGCCGAGGTCTTCCAGCTGCGCCCGCGCCTCATCGGTCCGCCCGAGTGCCGCCAGCGCTTCGGCCATTCGGTATCGTCGCTCGCTGTCAAGGGGTTCCAGGTCCGAGGCGGTCTCGTAGTCCTCGATCGCCTGTACAAAGTTCACCTCCGCATCGCCGCCCCGCTCCGTCTGCTGCAGGTAGAAGAGGTCGCCGCGCAGCAGGTAGAGCCGACCCCGCTCCTCCGGAGTCAGCGCTGATTCCTGCGGAACAAGGTCGTTGACGGCCCGCAGTGCCGTGTCGTACTCGCTTCGGTCAATCAGTGTCGCGATCGCGTCGAGCCGGGGGCCGAACTCATCGGGAGACCGGCTCAGAACGATCATCAACAGGCCCAGGCCGAGAAGTCCCGCGCTGGCCGCAAGCGCCGGAATCTGCCAGACATCGCTCCACGCAGCAGGCCGAACCGGCGAAGCGGCAACTGGTTCGTCTGATAACTCGGCAGGGGGCGGAAGATGATCGTCGGCCATGGCAGGCCTCCGTGAGGGGCGAAGTCAGCGGTCTGAGGCCGATTACATCGGCACTTTCTGCCATTTTGCCCCACCGGCACAACTCCTGACCGTCCCCGACCCGATACGGATCCGGCGCCGCCGTCCGTCAACAGGGTGATTTTCCTGTTTTGTGCCTCAATTTCTCTGGATGTCCATACAAAACAGGGTACATTTCCTGTTCTTGGAGAGCCACGGAACGGGAATGTCGTTCGTCGTCGCACAGCGCCAGTGGTCGATGAGGGAGTTCAGCGATGCACAGAATCCACTCCGGCTCACTGAAGGCCGTTGTCATCGGCGGCATTCTCGTCTGGACCCTCATCATCACCTTCCTGCACGGCTGGCTGAATCTGGCCTGGTTTGAGCCGAGGTTGGCCGGCCACAATGACGACGGGAAGTTCTCCATCGGCTTCCTCCCCGTCACCTGTCACCTGACCTGCCCGGTGACGAACTTCATCAATAAGGAACTGGAGGGCGACGGCCTCTTCGAGCCCATCCGCTTCAACGGCTTTCCCGAACTCAAGGAGGCCTTCCTCGCCGGCTACACCGACGCCACCTTCATTCTCGCGCCGCTGGCAATGAAGCTGCGCGAGGAGGGCGTGCCCATCAAGATCGTCTACCTCGGCCACCGCGACGGCACGGCCATGATGGTTCACAAGGATTCCGGCATCTACCGGATTGAAGACCTGCGCGGCAAAGTGATCGCCGTGCCCAACCGGTATTCCAATCAGTACCTCCTGATCTTCAAGGCCCTCCGCGATGTCGGCATGACCATCAACGACGTCAAGATCGTCGAAATGCCGCCCCCCGACATGCCTGTTGCCCTCGCAACCCGTTCGGTCGACGCCATCACTTCCGGCGAGCCCTACATGGTCCAGACCGAGCTCGACGGCTACGGCCGCATCCTCTACCTCACGAAGGATATCTGGCCGGAGTTCATCTCCTGCGTGCTCGCGGTCAAGGAAGACTCGATTCTGGATGACCGCGAGATCGTCCAGTCGCTCGTCGACGGCATCGCCCGCAGCGGCAAGTGGATCGACCAGTCCATGGACAATCGCATGGACTCTGCTCAGTTTGTCTCGAAGTTCTACTACAACCAGGACCCCCGCCTCCTCGCCGCCGC
>CAZPFK010000047.1:0-20348 GCA_964585855.1 uncultured Vicinamibacteraceae bacterium | reverse complement strand
AGGCGATCCCAGGGTGGCTGAAGACCGTGGTGTACAACGAGTGCATCACGCACATACGGCGGCGAGGCCGGGAGCGAACCGTTCAAGATGGGGCTCCGGTGCTCGACGCGGCGGCACTGTCGCGGAGGCCGGATGGGGGATCGCGAAGCATGGAGGAGCAGGAGGAGCTGCAACTGCTCAACGAGGCGCTGGAGTCGCTGGATGAGGACAAGCGGTCGATCCTGCTGCTGAGGGAATGGGGGGATCTGGATTACCGTCAGATCGCCGAGATGCTGGACATCCCGGTCGGAACGGTGATGAGCCGTCTGAACCGGGCGCGGACGGCGCTGCGTGAGGCATACGAAGCCGCTGAACGGCGTCGAGGAGGCGACCGGCTTCCCTTTCGCCGGGCGGTCGGGGAGTAGAGGGCGAGGCCGGGGTGCTGAGGATGCACGGAGTGAACGGGGAACTGAGGCTGGACTATGAAATCGATCGGATGTGATGACTTTCTGACCCTCATGGATGCGTATCTCGACGACGAACTGGACGCCGAGAGCGCCCACCATGTGGAGGGGCACTGTCAGCAGTGCGGTTCGTGCAGCGACCGGCTTGAGGAGGCACGGCGACTGGGCGTTCTGATGCGCAATCTTGGCGCTGCCCAGGCTTCGATGTGCCCGGCGGAACTTCGCGATGCGGTCCTCTCGGCAACGGCTGAGGAGATCGCCGGGCGCGATGCCGATGAACGATCGTCACGCCGGCTTGGCGTGATCGCAGGGATCGGCTGGACCTGGGCGGCGGCGGCGAGCGTGCTGCTGGTGCTCTCCCCGGACGGGCGATCCTTCCTGAACATGCTGGATGACGGCCCGTCGGGCGCCCTGCTGGAGCAGTCTTCGGCCGACGGCTCTGCAACTGCGCCCCAAGGTAAGGCTCCATCCATGACCAGCATGCTGCAGTCCCGACCGGCTGGTGCGTTTGTCGGCCTGACGGGGCGGGGCAATATGCACTCGCTGGAAGCGCTGCAACGAATGTATTCCGTCACGGATCAAAGCACTTCCGCTGAACGGACCGAGATACCCAGGACGGCTCTGTCTGACTTGCAAGACTCCGTTGTGCCGATCGTGTCGATGGCGCAGGAGGTCGGGAGCGATCTGGCTTCGCTGGCAGACCGATCCCGCAACACGCTGACGTCACTTTCATCAGCGCTTCGCACCGCCGCAGCGGTCGAGCCGGGCCATGAACCGGAGCCGTCGGCCGTTGAGATTCCGGAGGCGACTTTCGTCGTCTTTGATGACCCGACGCTTGCACAATCGGCCGATCTGCTGCATGTACTGGCGCACACGGAGGTGGGCGGCTCGTATCGGGATGTGTATGCCGTGAGCCGCGTCGTGGAGTACGAGGAACTGCTGGATCGCCTGCGGGAATCGAGCCGATCTCTTCAGGGTGAGCAGCGAGAAGTCGTTGAGCAGACCTGGACGATTCTGGAGC
Organism: uncultured Vicinamibacteraceae bacterium; assembly: GCA_964585855.1. GTDB lineage: Bacteria > Planctomycetota > Phycisphaerae > Phycisphaerales > UBA5793 > CAZPFK01. The sequence goes on along the minus strand of CAZPFK010000047.1, from coordinate 18,884 downwards.
AGGTGACGATCGGCCGGGTGGATTCAGGCCGTCTGGCGAAGATGCAGAGCGAGATTCGACGGGCCGATCTGCCGACCCGCCTGCTGGCCATGGGAGCAGCGCCGAACTGATGAGACGCGGAGCAGCCATCTCGACCCTTGTCGCCGCGAGCATCCTCGGCCTCGCCGTCGGCTGCAGCACGACCCGCACGGGGTCGGCCGGGCCGGCGAGCTCGCTTCTGGGCAGGCCGGAGGTGCCCACGGGGACCGATGCAGCGCCGCGAAGTCTCTCAAATGCTGAACGCGTGGCGCTGGAGGGCTCATCGGAGCCGGTGCTTCAGGATGGTGATGTTGATCGAATTGAGTCGCTGCTGGACTCCGCGATGGATGCCCTGGTGGAGCACGACCCGGAGCGGGCCATCGAGCGATTGAACGAAGCACGGATGATTCCGGCCTGGAGCCGCAGCGGTTACGGCGCGGACCTTCTGTACTGGCTTGGACACTGCTACGACCTGATTGGAGAAGAGCGGGCGGCGCGGGGCTGGTTCCGGGAGACGCAGGAGCGATACCCCGACCACCCGCTGGCGGAGCGGGCGCTGCATCGTCTCAAGGATCTTGAGTTGCGCTGAGGCAATCTGCGGTCAGCGCGGGGCGCTTTGCGGATAGAGCAGAAGGCGATCGTGAACGAGCAGGAGCAGGTCGTCGCGGCTGTCGCCTGTGAGGTCGGCAATCAGAGCGTGACGCGGCTCAAACTCGCGATCTTCACCGCCCGAGAAGAGTTTGCTCTGAAAGACTTCGAACTCCAGCGCGTGCAGCAGGCGGCCGGAGGCGCTCAGCGTGAGGATCTCGCACATCTGCTCGCCCGCATCGAGAACGACCAGGTCGGTGAACCCATCGGCGTTGACGTCACCGGCGGTGATCTCGTGCTCGAGGCGATCATCGTTGTCGTTCCGATAGACTCCGACCTGCGCGAGTTTGATGGCATCGCCAGTAAAGCGGAGAACGGCAAAGCCCTCATCGCCGACGCAGAGCAGATCGGGCTCACCGCTGCCTGAGAATGAGCCGGCATAGAGCATGCGGATGTCCATTCCTTCGTAATAGACGGCCTTGGCCTCGGCCCACGCGCCGTCCCGACGCTCCAGGAGCACGACGCGGCGGCCCGCGGCGTCCACGACGGCGACCTTGTCGTCCATGACGGCGATGGCGTTGAGCCGGGAGTCGGGGTCCTCCATGTTGTACTGCTCAACGACCTGCCAGCCGGGGCTGGCGCCACCGTCGGGGTTCTCGGAATACCGCAGGGCGCGGAGATACGCGCCGTCGGCGACGAGGAGTTCTTCAATGTTGTCCCCGTCAACGTCAAAGGATGCAGTGTTAGCGCCGGAGGCGGCGCGAACAAGGCCGAACTGCCCCATCTGCGCCTCCTCGTGGAGCGTGAACGCGCCCGAGGAGCTCCCCTTGAGCATGACCATCGGTGCGCCTGGGGCGAGCAGCAGGATGTCGGGCGAACCATCCTGATCGGCGTCGCAGGCGATGATGGTTTCAGGCGTCCGGGTGATGGACTCGAGGTCGATATCCTGCGGCTGTCCGCCGTCGGTCGGGACCAGGCGAAGACTGTGCGAACGGCGGTCACGGGAGAGAATGGCAGCGGTGGGAACCTCAAGGTCAATCAGTTCGATCATCATGAGATCGTGCTGCGTCGGCAGCGGAACAGGGAAGGAGAGATCGCCATCCTCGTAGTCGCTGCGGCCGGCGACCTTTTCATCCTGGCTGAGAACGAAGATCTCCGCCTCCGGGTCATCGTCAACGGAGCCCGCGGCGATCGAGGCCGGCTTGGCGAGCGTCGGGAAGTAGACGGGATCGATCAGGCCGCGGTTGCGCTCCTGTCGGAAGACGGCAAGGCGTGCGCCTGAGGAGTCGGCCGCGACGACGTCCTGCAGACCGTCACCGTCGATGTCCACGACGCGGACCCGGCCCGCACCTGAGGAGCCCTCGGGGAGGGCATAGACGGCCAGCGTCGTGCGGTCGCCGGACTCCAGCGTTCGGTTGCCGGCTTCGATGGCGTAGACGACGACGCGGCGGGAGTTTCGTTCGATGACGGCAGCGTGTGTGCGGTCCCCGTAGGAGAAGGGCTGAAACTCACGGATTGCGGGCATCTCGAACTGATATTGCGGACCGAGCTCGCTGGAGCCGTTGCGCATCGACTGGAACCAGAGCCGGACGGGCGATGAGTCCTCGGGATTTACGGCTGCAAGGTCCGTCAGACCGTCGCCGTTGAAGTCGCCACCGAAGCAGGCGAGGAGTCCTGAGCCGACGTTGAGCGTGCGGGGCGTACCCAGTTGGCTCCCGTCCAGAGGAAAGATGGCGACGGTATTGCGCACGAGGGTGATGAGTTCCGGAGCGTCATCGTCGAGGACGTCAGCGAGGAAGAAGCCGTCGCGGTTGGCACGCAGGCCGGGCACTCGCCGTCTTCCTGAGACGTCGAAGACGCCCGGAGAGGTCTGCGTCATGATGACGATCTCATCGGGCTGGCCGGCGTAGAGGAGATCGGGAAGCCCGTCGCCGTTGACGTCGTGCAAAGCGATTGCAAGCACGCGATGCGAGACCGGAAGCTCCTCCCGGCGGAAGCGCCAGAGTTCCTCATGTTCGTTGACCTTGAGGACATCGGCCTCCTCATCGGCCGGTGCGGAGCGCTGGTAGAGGAGTTCGATGCGGCTCTTGTAGTTATTGGCGGCAACGAGGTCGTTGCGGCCGTCTCCGTCGAGGTCGCCGACGATGACCGGTCCGAAGCCGTCGGCGATGACCATGATCTCCATCTCATCGAAGCCGAAGTATCGGGTGAGGTCGGCGCTCTCCTGGGCCGGGGCCTGTGGGGCGGCGAGGGCGAGAAGCGACAGGGCCGGTGCGATCATCCGGGTGATCATCGGGGAGGGTTCCTCTGCATGATTCTGAAGGCGGGCATTTGAACGGGCGACACGGCCCGGACAGGCTAGACTGTAGCCGAAAAACACGAGCCGGCCCGCGCGGCAGCACAAGCCAAATGGCAATTCTCTGCAGCGGAGAAAACTGATGACAGAATCAACGGTCTATCGCGCGATCCTCTGTTCCGGCCTTGCGATTGCGACGGCGGCGATGCCCCTCTTCGGAGATGAGATCCGGCTGACCGACGGGCAGACGGTCTCGGGCGAAGTGCTGAAATCCACGAGCACGACGATCTGGGTCGATCTCGGCTTCACTGTGCTGGAGATCCCGCGCGAGCGCATTGAGTCGATCACCGAGGCCGAGGGCGACGGTGCAAACGTCTCGACGCAGGAGATTGACCTGTTTCACATCGCTGCCGACCCGGCCGAGAAGAGTCCGGAGGAGCATGCCCGGTCGCTGGGCGCGGGCATAGTGAAGGTGAGCACGCCGAGCGGTCTGGGCAGCGGCTTCATCATCAATCCGCAGGGCTATGTCATCACCAATGCGCACGTGATTCAGGGGGAGACGAAGATCAAGTGTACGGTGTGGCTGAAGGACCCTGACGGCGGCGCGCGGAAGGCGACGATCGAAGATGTGGAGATCATCGCCGTCAACAATCACACCGATCTGGCGCTGCTGAAGATGGAGCATCCTGAGGAGGACGGCGAGTTCTTCCACCTCTACATTCAGGCCGACGAGGACCTGAACGTCGGCCAGGAGGTCTTCGCCATCGGCAACCCGTACGGCCTGGAGCGATCGCTGAGCCAGGGAGTGATCTCCACGACGCAGCGAAACTTCGAAGGCATCAGTTACATCCAGACGACGGCGGAGATCAATCCCGGCAACTCGGGCGGGCCGTTGTTTTCAAGTCGCGGCGAAGTGATCGGCGTGACGAACATGGGCTACATGTTCAGCGACGGACTGGGATTTGCGATTCCTGCCCGGTACGTTCGCGACTTCATCCGCAACCGGGAAGCCTTCGCCTATGACAAGGACAATCCCAACTCCGGATACGTCTACCACACGCCGCCGCCACGACGCGAGTTTGATACGCCGCCGCAGCTGGAGGATGAGTCCGGCCGATCCGACTGAGAGCGTGTACGCTGACGACCCCGCTTCGACCCCAGTGACAGATACAGGATTATTCATGCACCCGACGATTTCATCCCGATCCGCCCGTGTGATCCTTCCGGTTCTTTCAACGGTCTTCGCGGCCGGCCTCGCGACCGGACAGGAGGTCACCGGCTTTGCCGATGTGGCGCCGAAGAACTCCTTCTTTGCCATCACAATCAGCGACATGGACCGCCTCCTTGCCGACCTGGAGGCGACGCGGCTCGGAGAGATGTGGTACACTCCGCAGATGCAGGACTTTCTGGCCCTGCCGCTTGAGGAGGATTACCTCACCAAGCTCAACGACTACGCGGGCACGGACTACACGCTCGAGACGCTGCCTCGGCCGACGGGGCTTGCGGGTTTTGCCGTCTACCCGGAGGAGGCCGCCGACGGAGGCGTGCCGACGATGCGGATGATTGCGGCCGCGGAGTTCGGCGCCAATGCCGACGAAGCCGGCACGCTGCTGCGGGCGTTGCTTGAGAACGCGGACATCGACGATGAGGAGACGATTTTCGAGGAGGAAGCGTTCGAGGAGTACACCATCCTGTCGCTCTACGGCCCGGAGCCGGAAGAGACCATTGAGATGGATGAGCACGACCATGATCACGAGCACGATCATGACCACGATATGGCCGACGAGGACTGGGAGGATGACCTCTTCGGGTCTCCCGAGATTCACATGGCGTGGACGGGCTCGCTGCTTCTGCTCTGCACCGACCGGGAGGAGCTGGAATCGGCACTGAGCGACCTTGGAGTCGGCGCCCGGGAGACGCTCTCGGAGAACCCCGAATACCTCTCGACGGTCACGCTGATCGGGTCGGACGCCCACGCCGTGGCGTATGGTTCGCTCTCCTACTTCCTCTCTCACAGTCCCTGGGCGATCTTCGGGGATATGGCGGAGGATCCTGCCATGGAGGGCTACATGGAGACGCTTGGACTGGCAGGCCTTGATTCCATCGCCATTTCCATGCAGGCAGGCGGCTCGCCAGGCACGCTGATTGACTGGCGGCTTGGCGCGTTCATGCCGGAGGGGCGCAGGGGCATCTTCAACCTGCTGAAGGGTGCAGAGGGCGGCTTCAGCGCTCCGGCGTGGCTCGATGCCGATGCTGATTCGATCACGGAGTTCCAGGTCGCCTTCGATCAGATCGTGCCGCTGATTCGCCAGGTGATTGCGGACATGCCGGAGGAATCGGGCATGTCGCAGCCATTCGAGACGCAGGTCGCCCCGATGCTGACGACGATGTTCGAGATCATGGGGCCGAAACTGTACATGATCTCCTGGCCGGCCGAGCCGGACTCAGACACGCTGGACGCAGAGATGCCGTTGTATGCGGTGGAGTGCAGCGATCTGCTGACGCTGGAGAACACGGTCTCGCCGATGCTTGGCCTGGGCGGGTTTGTGGCGCGGGATTTCCAGGGCTTCCGCATCTACGACATGGACACGGGGTTTGCGACGATCTCGCTGGGGTTTGCCAAGGGCCATATGTTTGCCGGCGGCATGCAGCAGGTGGAGCGGGCGCTGCGCGGGGGTGAGGACGTGGCCCAGCTCAACACTCAGGAGGCCTTCCGGTCGGCCGCTGACACGCTGCCGGCCGGGGCTCCGATGTACGGATATGCGATGATCCGGTCCATGGTTGAGGACCTCGTGGAACAGTTGCGGTACCCGTTTGATGAGGAAGCGATTGAGGAGACCATTGCACAGGAGCGTCAGTGGTACGAGGATTTCGGGATGCTGGACTCCTTCGACCCCGAGTGGTATCGACCGGAGAAGCCGACCTGGTATGACGGCACAAAGGTGCCGGATGCGGACTTCTTCCTGCAGTATCTCGGGGACCTGACCTCGATCATGGAGATGAAGGAACGGGGCGTTGTGTTGCAGAGCCGACTGCACACGGCCGTTGAACGATGATTCCGGGCTTCAGGGGGTGACATTCTCGGACTGAAAAAATCAGAAAACCTTGCTGCCGCCGGAATACCCATGCTCCGGCGGCAGTTTGTGATTTCTGCAGGGGAGGTGTCGGGTCGGTCCGGGCATCCGAGGACGTTTCGTCGCGAGGCGGACGGGGGTCCGACAGCCGACGGCACGATCGTTCAATCGCGAAAGAGGAGTTCGTATCAATGCGTCAGAATGTGTTTACTGGAAACGTGGCATTGGCCGGGATGGTTCTCTCCCTGTGTGGCATGGCGGGAACAGCCCTGGCGAATCCGGGAGACCTGTATGTCGAGCGAATCGGCGAGATGGAGTTTCAGGGGCAGCTGATCGCCCGCCCGCTCCAGCCCGAGGCGCAGGCCAAGCGCGGCCTCTCCGCCGAGGAAGCCCAGGCGGAGCAGCTTGAGGCCCGCCGCATCGTCGAAGCCGCGATGAGCCGGCTGGTGGAATATGTTCCGCAGACCGATGAGTACGTCTTTGCCATCAAGCCGGGGACGACGGAGAACGAGGTCATCCAGCAGATGACGGCGACCGGGCTCTTCGAGTACGTCGAGCCGAACTGGCGGGTCTGGCCGCTGGCGTGCCCGAACGACAGCCGTTTCAGCAGCGCCTGGCACCACCCGATCATGCAGTCCTGCGATGCCTGGGATGTTCACACGGGCACAAGCGCTGTCGCTGTCGGTATCTGCGACACCGGCATCCGGACGACGCATGAGGACCTCCTGCTCAACCGACTCGAGGGCTACAACGCCGTCGATCGCCGCTGGGAGAGCGCCGGCGGCAACATCGGCGCCATCAACCCCCACGGCACGCAGACCACCGGCTGCGCCGCGGCCAACGGCAACAATTCGCGGGGCACCTCCGGCATGGGCTGGAACCTCAGCCACATGATGGCCCGCGTCAGCAACCGCTCCGACGGCTCGGCGAGCTTCAACGACATCACCCACGGTGCCCGGGTCTGCGCGGAAAGCGGCTGCTTTGCCGTCAACGCCTCGTACTCCGGCGTGACCAACAGTTCGGCCCGATCGACTGCCGACTACATCCGGGGCCTGGGCGGCATGCTCTTCTGGTCAGCCGGAAACAGCGCCCAGAACATGACGTCGCCGGATCGTGACAGCGACGACCTTCTGGTTGTCGGGGCGACGACCTCGGGCGATACCCGCGCCTCATTTTCCAGTTACGGCAACTACATGGACTTCGTCGCTCCGGGCAACGGTGTCTTCACGACCAATTCTTCGTCGAACACCTCGTACGCCAACGTCAGCGGCACCAGCTTCGCCTCGCCGATTGCGGCCGGTGTTGCCGCTCTGCTGAAGTCGGCCGATCCGTCAATGACGGCCGATGAGATCGAGGACCTGATGAAGACAACGGCGGTTGATCTCGGCAACCCGGGTCTTGACATCTACTACGGCTATGGTCGGGTTGACAGCGGCAACGCGATGACCAACGTCGGCACGCTGCAGCTGTCGCTCAGCGACGAGCCCCTCTTTGCGGGCGAGGAAGTCACTTTCTTTGTCACCAGCGGCGAGCCCTTCACCGACACGGGCGTCTTCTACAGCATCCAGGGCGAGAGTGATGATGCCACCTTCATCCCCGGCCTTGGCGTCTCGGTGGACCTGATCAACGCCGTGCAGGTCGGCGGGCTGAAGGAGACCAACAGCCAGGGCGACACGTTCTGGACGGTGACGGTTCCCAACGTTCCGCGTCCGCTGATCGTCTGGTTCCAGGCGGCGCAGTCGAACGGAACGGTCTCGGTGGTTCACATCACGCAGGCCAATCCGTAAGTCTGCCGCTTCCATGCAAAAACACTCAGAGTCCCCGGCCTCGGTCGGGGACTCTGTTTGTTTTCTGACCCTCATGCCGGGTGATCAGGCGTCGACGATCTGACCTTCCACCAGGTGGACGATGCGGTCGGCCCGCTCGGCGATGCGCTCATCGTGCGTGACCATCACGATCGTCTGACCCCGACGATGCGTTTCGGCAATGACGTCGAGTATCTGGCCGCCGGTGCGGGCATCAAGGTTGCCGGTCGGCTCGTCGGCCAGCAGCAGGGCCGGGCTGTTGAGCAGGGCGCGGGCGATGGCGACACGCTGACGCTCGCCGCCTGAGAGCTCCGCCGGCCGGTGACGCCTGCGTTCTCCGAGGCCGAAGGCGTCGAGCAGTTCGACGGCGCGGGCGTTGAGTTCAGCCCGGTGGCGGCGGAAGCCGAGCCGTCCGTGGCGGATCATGCCGGGAAGGAGTGTGTTTTCGAGCACGTCGAGTTCGGGCAGGAGGTGGTAGAACTGGAAGACGAAGCCGACCGACTCATTGCGGTAGCGGTTGCGGTCGGCCCAGGACATTTCAGACAGGTCCGCCTCACCGAATCGGATGTGCGATTCCCCGCCGGCATCGGGTTCATCGAGGCCGCCCAGGAGGTGAAGGAGGGTTGACTTGCCGGAGCCGGAGGCGCCGAGCACGGCGACCCACTCGCCCTTCCTGAGGGAGAAGTCGACGCCGCGCAGCACGGGCACGGGGACGCGTCCGAGTCGGTAGGTCTTGTGCAGCCGGGTTGCCTGGAGGAAGGCGACCATCATGAACCTCGGGGTGTTACTCGTATCGAAGCGCCGTCACCGGGTCGACCCAGGCGGCGCGGACGGCCGGGATGATCGCCCCGACGACGGCAAAGAGCATTCCGCAGCCCATGACGACGGCAGCGCTGATGGGGCTGACCTCGTTGGGCAATTCGAAGAAGTAGTACGACTCAGGCGACCAGATGTAGGTGCCGGTGACGCGACCGATGAACTCGTGGATGGGGTTGATGTTCCAGACGATCAGGTGGGCGAGACCGCCGCCCAGCAGCGAACCGACGACGCCGAGCACGAGCCCGTAGCGGATGAAGAGCCAGGCGATGCCGGGGCGGGAGGCGCCCAGCGACCGGAGAATGCCGATGTCGCGCGTCTTCTGCTGCACGATCGTCCAGAAGATGGAGAGGACCAGGAAGATGGAGACGAGACTGATGATGGAAAAGAGCGTCATCATCAGGGCTGTTTCCTTGCGGACCTGGGCGACGAAGTGCTGAATCTGATCCTCCCAGGTGCGCACGGTGTAACTGGTCGCCGGCGGCACATCCAGCGGATAGCGCTGGTGAAAGCGATCGTAAACGTCCCTGAGCAGCGGCTTGAGTTCATCGGGCGTGACGCCGTCGGCCGCCTTCACGACGATCTTCGTGCATCGCCCGGGCTGGCGGACGCGCTGGTAGATCGGATCGCCGAACTCATCGCGGAGAATGTTCCCTTGCGCGTCGCGCTCCGGAACATCTGTCAGTCGCTCCCGTTCGTGGAGTTCAAGCATGCGCTGGAGCATGTCGAAGGGAACGAGGACGTAGGCGGAGTCAACGTCGTAGCGCATGACGGCGAACTCATTGAGCACCGGCAGCGTGCGGGTGGCGGCATCGAGGATGCCCCCTGAGTCATCGATGGGCAGGACCGTCAGCGTCACCTCGCCGCCGTTTGGCATCCAGTGGTACCGGACTTCATAACTGCCGCGCCCGATCCACTGGTTGTACGGACTGACGTTGATCCCCGGCACGATGCCCTCCTCGGCTCCGGGTTCGCCGAGGTTTTGGCCGAGGTCCCACAGCCCCTCCATGAGCCGCTCCTTGCCGGCGGCATCGGCACCGGGGATAGCGAAGTCGGGATGGCGGATGTCGCGCGGATCGAACTTCGCCGCCTCCTCAGGTGGGTATGGACGCCAGATCAGCGAGTCGGCAAAGCCGTTGACCTCGTGGTAGGAGTTGCCGCGAACGCCGAGCACGGTCACGGGCTTGTTTTCGGGTTGCAGGTCGATCGGCTCTTCCTCGCCTCCGAAGAGTTTCAGCAGGCCGAGCGTCTCGACCAGCGGGGTTGCGGCGGCGACTTCGGGCAGGGCGCGGATTTCGGTGAGCATCTCCTCATAGTGGCCGAAGCCGGTGACGCGGCGTTCGATGGCGACGTCGCCGATGAGTTTCCGCCCGGCCTCGAGCACCATCTTCTGAAATCCGCCCATGACGGAGAAGACGATGATGACCATGGCGGCGCAGAGGGCCACGGAGAGCATGGCCAGCTGGGGGATGACCTTCCTGAGGAAATAGCGGCGGCTGAGGATCGTCTGGTACACGCGTGAATCTGCACCCCGGGGGTCGGCGAATGTTGAGGATTATTGGCCCGTCGCTGTCGGACACGAGCGAAACTTCGAGATTCCCTGCCGCGTCGATGACCGCTATCCTACCCCCCGCGCGTCAGAGGTGATGCGAGGGGTCGGAGGCGATGTCGATCGCCTTCGCAGGCGAGAGAGCGTGATCATTCAGAGGAGACGCCCCGGATGCTGTATCTCGACGTTCGCACACTGACATTCTTCACGGCTCTGACGCTGACGGCTCTCAACGCCCCGGCGCAATCAGACCTTCACGACCAAATGACCAACGAGCTCTTTGGCGGCTTGGCCACAGAGCAAACTCCAGCGCCACCGGAACCGACGCAGACTCCGCACGACCCCGCGGATGAGGTCGATTTCGGCGACGGACTGATCATCATCGACCTTAAGGTCGGCGACGGTCCCGAGGTGGTGCAGGAGAGTCTTGTGACCGTGGACTATGCCGGCTGGCTCTCCGACAACGGCGAGCTCTTCGACACATCGAAGAAGCGCGAGGGCGAACCGTTGGTGACGCGACTTCCGGGCCGGCTCATCGAGGGCTGGAACCGGGGCCTGATCGGTCTGCGGGAGGGGGGCACTCGGAAGATGATCGTGCCGGCAGAACTGGCCTACGGAGAGCGGGGCTCCCACCTCGTCCCGCCCAATGCCGACCTCATCTTCGAAGTTCACGCCTTGGCGGTGCTGAACCGGCCGACGATCGACGCCTCGCGTGATCAGCACAACGAGGATGGAACAATCCAGCGTGACCTTGCTGCGGGTGAGGGAGCGACCTTCGATCCGCACGGCTTTGCGCAGTGCAATCTCTCCCTGTGGAACCACGAGGGCAAGATCGTCGGCTCGACGCACGAATCGGCCCCGATCACGGTCAGCCACGACGACCCCCGTTATTGGGTGAAGTACGCGCTGGGGATGGCTGAGGGCGGCAAGCGGGTGGTGGAGATCGACGATCCCCGCCCGGAGAGCATCCGGATGCAGGATCCCAATCCCGCCATTGATGACCCGCACCGCTGGACCATTCTGATCGAGATCGTGGGGGTCACGCCGCCGATCGTTCAGACGCCGCACGATCCGGAGGATGAGATCGTTGGAGCCGAGGGTCTTCGCTACGTCGATCTTGTCGAAGGCGATGAGGACCTGCCCGACCACGCCATCCCGGTAATCAACTACTCCGGCTGGCTCGAGGATGGACGACTCTTCGACAGCACGTACAAGCCCGGTCGAGTCCCGGAGTACGCCTCCAAGGGGCTGATCATCCGGGGCTGGGAGCTTGGCCTGGAGGGCGTCCGGGTGGGAACGAAGCGGAAGCTGATTCTGCCTCCCGAACTCGGATACGGCAGCCGGGGATTCGCCAACCTCAGCATCCCGCCGGATGCGGTGCTGATCTACGAGATCGACGTCATCGGGTATGAGATGCCGCTGTTTCTCCCGGTTGACGGGGAGGACTTCGGAGGCGGGTTTGATCAGCTGGAAGAGGACACCGAGGGCGCCGACGGCGGCTGACCCCCCACTGCCTCCATGCACTGCCCCGCAGTGCGAAGACTCAAAAACTGCAGAAGCCGCGGTCAGCACGACCGCGGCTTCTGTATTTCAATCTTTGCTGACTCGGGCACTCAGTCGGCCGAGAGGAGCCCTTCGCGGTCGAGGTACTCAACCATCGCCTTGACTTCATCGTCCAGCGACATCGTTGCGGTGTGCAGCACCAGTTCGGGCTTCTCCGGCGCTTCGTAGGGATCATCGATGCCGGTAAAGCCCTTGATCTCGCCGGCCCGGGCCTTCTTGTACAGGCCCTTGGGATCACGCTTCTCCGCGACTTCCAGCGGAGTCTCGATGTAGACCTCGATGAATTTCAGCTTGCCCTCTTCGCAGGTCTTGCGGGCCAGCTCACGGTCAGCACGGTAGGGGCTGATGAAGCTGGTCAGGGTGATGATGCCTGCGTCGGCAAAGAGCTTGGCCACCTCGCCGATGCGGCGGATGTTTTCGGTGCGGTCCTCGGCCGAGAAGCCCAGGTTCTTGTTGAGGCCGAAGCGGATGTTGTCACCGTCGAGGCGGTAGCAGTGCTTGCCGAGGTTGACCAGGGCCGACTCGACGGCGCAGGCGATTGTGGACTTACCGGAACCGGAAAGGCCCGTCATCCAGATCACGCAGCCCTTCTGATCAAGCTTCTTGAAGCGCTCTTCGCGGGAGACGCTGCCTTCGTGCCAGTGAATGTTTGTCGCCACTTGCCTGGTCATATCCGTCGCTCCTTCACAGCCTCCGGCCGACGCCGGGTCGTTGTCCTGAACCTTCTGAACGCATTCCCCTACAATTCCCCGCAAAAATGGGCGAAAGCCTAGGCGCAGCGGCCCGGGAGTCCACCGGCTCAGGGACGTCCAGACCGCCGAATCGGCCCTTCCGGAGCGCCGGGGCGGCGGGTGTGAATTCGCAAAGTAACCGGAGTGCCCCAACGGGGGATCGTTTCGGTGTTGATCTCCCACTCCGGGGCCCGGTAATCCACCAGATCGGGCAGGACATCCGACCAGCCGATGACCTCATCTCCGAAGGTCACAAGACCGATCAGCGAGCCGGACCGGTCGGCGACGTAGGTGGGCACTCCCTCGAAATCCGGGCGGATGACCGACCCGCCGAAGATCCAGGGCCGGTCGGGGAGGGGCGATTTCGTGTGATAGTCGCGGACGAAGTCGGAAATGGGCCGTTCCACGATCTCGCCGGTCGTTGCGTCCTCGAACAGAAGCGTCAGCCAGAGGGGAGGCCCCTGTGGCGGGACGACGGTGTAATCAAGCGTCTGCTCATCCGGAACCCACTCGCCGGGTCGCCCCGGTTCGAGGCCCAGGAGGAGCAGTGCAGCATGCACGTGGCTGGGGCGTGCGTAGGCGATGACGACGGTCTCATGCTCGCGGGTGCGCGGGGAGCAGGCGATCTGCTCCAGCCAGCCGATGTCGATGCCGATCTCACCCTCAAGGTCGATGGTGCGATCCTCAAAGTCGATGGTCAGGTATGGCCACTCAACGACGGGGGCGTCGGCAACCGGCTCGGGAAGAGTCGGAGCGGGAACGGGGGAAATGGGTCGCAACGACTCGCGCGGGGGCGCTGAGACAGTTTCCGGCGCGTATCGGCACGCTGCCAGCCCCGTGGCCGCCAGAGCGATCAGAACGGTCCGAAGAAGTTCAGGCGCCGGCGCGGGATGATTCATAGTGCTCCAGCAGGCGATAGGCCTCCTCCGGAGTGGCGGCGTGATAGAGGGCGTCACGACAGGCATCGAGGGTCATCAGGCGACTGATTCGCGCCAGGGCCTGGATGTGTTCGCTTGTGTTGGCCGGGGGGCTGATGAGCACCGCGATCATGCGGACGGGAACATGGTCGATGCTCTCAAACTCAACGGGTACGGCCGGTCGACCGATGCCCATGATGAGGCGATCGACAAGATTCGACTTCCCGTGCGGAATGGCCAGCCCATGCCCGATCCCCGTGCTGCGTGTGCGCTCCCGTTCCAGCACTGAGGCCTGGAGCCCGGAGACGTCGCTGATGCCGTGAACCTCGGCCATGACGGCAACAAGTTCGCTGATCAGCGCGAACTTCTCGCGACTTTGCAGGGGAATGCGAATGCATCGAGGATCAAGAATCTGCGTCAGATTCATCAGACAGGCTACCTTGCAGGAATCGGGAGGGCGCTGTCCACTCCGGTCCGCGACCCGCAACGGGCGCGAACCGGGAATCGTAGGCGACGTCAGAGTGCCCTGCCGACAGCACGCTCAGGCTGATCGGCATCATCAGCGATGCAGAAGGCAGAAATACCCGCCGTCGTTCCAGGCCGAGGCGTCTTCGCCGGGAAGTCCGGCTGGGTCAGTCCATCCGGTTTCGACGAGTGTTATGCGATGCTGGCGGGCAATCCACTCCGCCTGCTTGCCGTTTTCCTCATCTTCAAGACTGCAGGTGCTGTAGAGAATCCGGCCGCCGGGGCGAAGCAGGAAGATGAAGTCGGCGACGATCTGCTTCTGGAGGCGGACAAGGTCGCGCAGGTGCTCTGGGCCGAGGCGATGCCGGGCTTCGACGCGCCTGGCGAGCACTCCCGAATTGGAGCAGGGCACGTCAAGGAGCAGCAGGTCCGCCTGGCCGAGCATGACCCGCACCTGCGGGGCTGGAAGGACGCGAACGCGAGGGTGGTCCTTGAAACGGGCGGAGAGCCGCTCAAACTTCGCCGGCTTGACATCGGTGGCGATGATCGAGGCCCCGGGATGGAGGGCGGCCAGCTGCGCTGTCTTGGTTCCGCCTCCAGCGCACGCATCCACGATCACTTTTCCGGAGAGGTCGAAGCCGGAAGTGGCAGCCACGGCGGCCGCGGCTGCGGGGTCCTGCACGCGTGCTTCGGGGTGCTCGGCCAACCACGCTGCCAGCCCCCCGCTCTCACCATCCCAGACGGCAAAGCCCGGGCGAGCGTGCGGCCGAAGGCGGGGGTCGGCATCGATCTGCGCTGTGCTGACCCCGGCGATGATGACCGGACCCTCGGCCAGATCATGCAGCATCAGCGAGCGGGCGCGGGCGGGGTCGAGCGATTCCAACCGCCGTCGCACCAGCCAGAGGGGAAGCCCCATCTGTACGCTCAGGCGTTCGGACGAATCCTGCGGAAGCAATCCATCCTTCAACGCGAGCCAGGTACCGTCACCTCTCGGGAGGCTCTCGCCGGCGGGTTCTGAAGGGGATGCATCGCCGCGGCTCTCGGCAATTCGTCGAAGTACGGCGTTGACAAGCCCTGCTGCGCCGGACCGGATGCGGCGGCGTGCCCAGTGAACCGACTCATCGACTGCGGCGTGGTCGGGTATGCGATCCATGAGGAGGAGCTGGCAGGCGCCGGCGAGCAGCACGGCCCGAAGTCGGGGCTCAAGATCATCGAAGGGCTGCCGCAGGTGTGTACCGAGGAGATGGCGCAGTGAGATGAGTCGCCGCATGGATTCCCGGTAGATCCGCTCCGCGAGTCGGGCGTCGCGCGGGTCGAGCCCCCGGGTGTCGGGCATCAGCGGCTTGAGGTCGGGCCAGTCCTGACACTGCTCAGAAAGAGCGCGGAGCGCGCGATCTCGCGGACCCCCTGCAACCTTGTTCACGGCTGGGCTCCGTCCGGAGAATGACCGACGGCGCAGAGGAGTGCTCTGCGCCGTCGGGGATAGATACACACGTCAATAAGGCTCATGCGGACTAGTTGTTCGAACTCATGGGCGTGGTGACTCCGCCGAGCGAGCCGGCGACCTCGCTGGAGACTTCGACGGTGGAACCGGCGGCTTCGGCCTCAGTGGAGGCAAGTTCGTCTTCCTTGTCGCCGCCGGGCCGCTGCGCCTGCACGCGGACGCTCTGATAGCGGTGGAAGCCGGTGCCTGCGGGGATGAGGTGGCCGAGCAGGACGTTCTCCTTGAGGCCTTCGAGGGGATCGACGGCTCCGCGGAGCGCCGCTTCGGTGAGCACCTTGGTGGTCTCCTGGAACGAAGCGCCGGAGAGCCAGGAGAGTGACTGGAGGGAGGCCTTGGTAATACCAAGCAGGAGCGTCTTGGCCCGCGCGGGCTTGCAGCGCTCTGCCGTGGCCGGACGCTTGCCCTCGGATTCGGCAGAGGCGTTGGTCTCGCGGAGGTCGGCCTTGTTGATCACAGCGCCAACGGGCAGCGACGTGTCGCCCGGATCGGTGATGCGAACCATGCGGCCGATCGCCTGGTTGGTGGACTTGAAGACGTAGCGGTCGATCACTTCGTGGGGGAGCAACTCGGTGTCGCCCGGTGACTCGACCCTGACCTTGCTGAGCATCTGCCGAAGGACGATCTCGACATGCTTGTCGTTGATCGGCACGCCCTGAGCGCGGTAGACGTTCTGCACTTCCTCGAGCATGTACTTCTGCAGCGCATCCTCGCCCTTGATCCGCAGAATGTCGTGCGGAACCAGCGGGCCCTGCGTCAGCGGGTCGCCGGCCTGCACAAAGTCGCCTGCGTGGACCAGCAGCAGCTTGTCCTGGGGAACGTGATGGTCCTTCTCGATGCCCGAGTCGGAGATCACGCGAATGGTCATCTTGCCCTTGCGCTTGTCCGGATAGAGCTCGATGCGGCCGGAGATCTCGCCCATGATCGCCGGCTCCTTCGGCTTACGTGCCTCGAAGATCTCGGTAACGCGAGGGAGACCGCCGACGATGTCGGCCGAGCCGGTGACGGCCTTCGGCTGGCGGGCCAGCATCTGTCCGACCTTGATCTTCTGTCCTTCGGCCACCTCGATACGGGCCTTGGCGGGAAGGAACTTGGCGTCGAGCACTGTGTCGTTGTCGTCAACGATGAGAATCTGGGGGTGCTTCTCACCCTTGTGCTCAATGACAATCAGAGCGATCTTGTTGAGTCCGGTGCCGCCGGCCGCCTCTTCGCGAACCGTCTCACCGATCTCGATGTCCTTGAATCGAACCGAGCCGGACTTCTCGGCGAGAATCGGCGTGCGGTGCGGGTCCCACTGGACGAGCACCTGGCCCTTGCGCACCTTCTCACCGGGCCGGACGAGAATCTGTGAGCCGTAATCGACCTTGTAGCGGTCGAGCTCACGACCGCGAGCGTCGAAGATGAGCAGTTCGCCGTTGCGTTTCAGGGCGGAGAGCACGACGGTCCCGTCTTCGAGGGTGGTTTCCACCTCGTTGCACTCGCGCAGTTCAACTGTTCCGGAGGCACCGGCGCGGTAGAACGTCTCGATCAGTTCACGCTGGGCCACGCCGCCGGTGTGGAAGGTCCGCATGGTCAGCTGCGTGCCCGGTTCGCCGATGGACTGAGCGGCGATGATGCCGACAGCCATTCCCTCCTCCACGACTTCGCCTGTGGAGAGGTCCATTCCATAACACTTGCTGCAGACGCCCTGCGACGTTTCGCAGGTCAGCGGCGAACGGACTTCCACGCTGTCGATGCCCAGCTCCTCGATCTTGCGGGCGGCAACGGCGTCGATGATCTGGTTCGACTCGACGATGAGCTCGTCGGTCATCGGGTTGATGATCGTCGTGCTGCTGGTGCGGCCGAGGATGATCTCCCGCAGCGGGACGTCGACTTCCTCGCCCTTGTAGATGGCTCGCTTGGCGATTCCCTTACGAGTGCCGCAGTCGGGCTCCGTGACGATGACGGATTGCGCCACGTCGCAGAGCTTGCGCGTGAGGTAGCCGGAGTCGGCCGTCTTGAGCGCGGTATCGGCCAGACCCTTTCGAGCGCCGTGCGTGGAGGAGAAGTACTCCAGCACGCTGAGGCCCTCACGGAAGTTGGCCTTGATGGGCGTCTCGATGATCTCGCCTGACGGCTTGCTCATCAGACCGCGCATTCCGGCCAGCTGCTGCATCTGGCTGATGTTGCCTCGGGCGCCCGAGTCGCTCATGAGGAAGACGGGGTTGAGGTAGGCCTTGCCTTCCTTGGAATCCAGCGGCAGCGGCACGCCGTTCTCATCGCGACGGTCCTTCTTGAGCGTGTTGACGAGCTCTTTGGTGACCATCTCGCGGCAGTGCGCCCACAGGTCAAGCAGCTGGTTGTACCGCTCGCTGGCGGTGAGGTTGTTGTTCTGGAAATCCTTCTCGACTCGATCGACCTTCTTCTGCGTCTCGGCAATCAGGTGAACCTTGGCGTCGGGAATGCGCAGGTCGGTCACGCCGAAGGAGAGACCGGCCAGCGTGGACTGCTGGAAGCCGAGTTCCTTGAGGCGGTCGAGCAGCACAATTGTTGCGGGCCGACCGAGGATGCGGAAGGTATCGTCGATGACGCGGGAGGCGCCCTTCTTGCCGAGCGTGCAGTTATAGAAGGGTATCTGCGGATCGAGAATGTCGTTAAGGATGCAACGGCCGACGGTGGTTTCAATGCGCCGATGCGCCGGAAGTGATTCGGGCTGAGAAGTCTGGCCCGTGACGACCATCTTTCCGGCCGGGATCCGGACGACGATGCGCTCCTGGAGGGCGATCTGGCCGTGATCGAAGGCCAGCAGCGCCTCGACGGGGTCCTTGAAGTAGCGGAGCTCCTCGACGGAGCGGTGGTCATCGGGCAGGATGCTGGTGATGAAGTAGATGCCCAGCACCATGTCCTGCGTCGGCGGCATGTTCAGCGAGCCGCTGGCCGGCGAGAAGATGTTGTTGGTCGAGAGCATCAGCACGTGGGCTTCGGTCTGCGCCTCGATGGAGAGGGGCAGGTGGACAGCCATCTGGTCGCCGTCGAAGTCGGCGTTGAAGCCGTGGCAGACCAGCGGATGAATCTTGATGGCGTTGCCCTCGACGAGGACGGGCTCGAAGGCCTGAATGCCCATGCGGTGGAGCGTGGGCGCGCGATTGAGCAGGACGGGGTGCTGGTAGATGACCTCCTCCAGCACGTCCCACACCTCCGGATCACGCCGCTCCAGCATTCGCTTGGCGCTCTTGATGGTGTCGGCGTATCCATGCTCCTTCAGTTTGCGGATGATGAAGGGCTGGTAGAGCTCAAGTGCGATCTTCTTGGGCAGACCGCACTGATGCAGTTTCAGTTCCGGCCCGACGACAATCACCGAGCGTGCCGAGTAGTCGACGCGCTTGCCCAGCAGGTTCTCGCGGAAGCGCCCCTGCTTGCCCTTGATCATGTCGGTCAGCGACTTGAGCGGGCGGCCGCTGGAGCCCAGCACGGGCCGGCGGCAGCGGGCGTTGTCGAAGAGGGCGTCAACGGCCTGCTGCAGCATTCGCTTCTCGTTGCGGATGATGACCTCGGGGGCGTTGAGGTCCATCAGCTTCTTGA
>CAZPFK010000046.1:12581-20480 GCA_964585855.1 uncultured Vicinamibacteraceae bacterium | reverse complement strand
GTTTTCTGAATCGCCCTGCACGCCCGCCTGTACAATCCGACATGGGAGGAGCGTGTCGCCTCCCCGTGTGCCCTTTTTCTGACCCGGAGAATGGAGAGAGACGTGAAAACCCCCACCCCCTCATCGTGGCTTCTCTGCGCGCCCGCAGCCGTCGCCCTGCTCACCCTGACCGCCCCCGACGCCTCAGCACAGCGCCTCCGCGCCCAGCTGATCACCAACGAGGTCGATTCCCCCACCTGTGTCGCCATGGCCCCCGGCGACCCGAGCCGCATCTACATCGTCGAGCGCTCCAGCGGCTTCGTCCGCGTCGTCCGCGACGGCGTCCTTCTGCCCGATCCCTTCATCGACATCTCCGAGAACCTCCGAGCCCGGCTCGACGGCGGCTTCCTCGGCATCACCTTCCACCCCGACTATCAGAACAACGGCTACGTCTACATCTACTTCACCGATGCCAACGGTGACGGCGTCGTCGAGCGCTACACCGTCACCGACAATCCCGACGTCGCCGACCCCGCCTCCCGCTTCGAGATCATCAAGATCCTCCGCAACCCCCTCGACGACCTCCACGCCGGCGGCTTCATCGAGTTCGGCCCGATGGACGGCTACCTCTACCTCTCCCACGGCGACGGCGGGCCGCAGGGCGACCCCGACAACAACGCGCAGAACCCCGGCCTCCTGCTGGGCAAGATGATGCGCATCGACGTTGACGGCGGAACGCCCTACGCCATCCCCCCGGACAACCCCTTCGTCGGCGAGCCCGGCTACCGCGAGGAAATCTGGGCCGGCGGCCTTCGCAATCCGTGGCAGGCCTCCTTCGACTCCCTCACCGGCGACATGTACATCGGCGACGTGGGTTACTTCACCTGGGAAGAGGTCGACTTCATCCCCGCGGGCGTCGGCGGGCTGAACTTCGGCTGGCCCATCATGGAGGGCCTCGATTGCCGCAGGCCTCCGCAGAACTGCGACCCCGACGACCGCCTCACCGATCCGATCCTGCAATACCGTCACCAGTTCATTCCGCCCATCCGCTGCTCCGTCTCGGCCGGCAACGTCTATCGCGGTTCGCGCATGCCATTGATGTCGGGCTTCTTCTTCTTTGCCGACTATTGCTCCGGCGAGATCATCTCGATCCGCTACGACGGCTCGCAGATCACCGACTTTGCGGAGCGCACCGAAGAACTCCGCCGCCCCAACGGCGGGCGACTCTCGCAGGTCGTCGGCTTCGGTGAGGACCTCGAAGGGGAGATGTTCATCATCGACATCGCCTCCGGCGTCTACCGCATCATGCCCGAGATGGAGATCCTCGTGCCAGACCTGGTTGCCGGGGAAGTCGCCACCGTCACCATCACCGGCGCACAGCCCAATGCCTCCGTCGCCCTGCTCTACAGTCTGAGCGGCATCGGCGAAACCCCCGTTCCCGGGCTGAACATCACCCTCGCCCTCCAGAACCCGCAGCTGGCGGGGATCACACAGGCCGGCCCCAACGGCGCAGCGCAGATTTCCGGGACCATTCCCGACCTTGCGTCGGGAGCGACCCTCTGGCTCCAGGCCGCATGGTCCGAAAACACCAGCGATGTTGTGGAACGCACCGTGCAGTGAGATTTTCCGGCTTCGCGCCGCACCCGTCTTCTGGTACAATCGCGCCGGGGCCGCCGTCGGTCCCGGCCTTTTCATTGGGTTGCACGACAGCGTCGGGCGGGAGTTGAGCATGGGAAGCAGAGAGAGCGTTCGACGAATTGCGGCGATTGTGCCGGTGTGCATCGCCGTTGTGATGTGTACCACTGACGTCTCCGCGCAGCGACTCACCACCGAACTTGTCACCGATGTCGCCGTCCGTCCCACCTGGAGCGGGGTCGCCCCCGGCGACGCCACCGACCGGCTCTTCTACACCGAGCGCTCCACCGGCCGCGTCCGCATTCTCAAGAACGGCGTTGTCAACGGCATCTCCTTCCTCGACATCTCCGCCAACCTCCGCGCCCGCGTGGACGGCGGCTTCCTCGGCATGGCCTTCCATCCCGACTATCAGAACAACGGCTACTTCTACGTCTACTACACCGACATCACCGGCGACGGCCTCGTCGAGCGCTACACCGTCTCGACCGGAAACCCGGATGTCGCAGATGCCGCCACTCGAAAGGAAATCCTGCGCATTGAGCGCAACCCCGACATCGATCTGCACGCCGGCGGCATGATCGCCTTCTCGCCGACGGATGGGTATCTCTACATCTCCCACGGCGACGGCGGGCCGCAGGGCGATCCCGACAACAACGCGCAGAATCTCGAGCTCCTGCTGGGCAAGGTCCTCCGCATCGACGTGGACGGCGGCGATCCCTACGCCATCCCGGAGGACAACCCCTTCGTCGATACGCCCGGAGCGCGCGGCGAAATCTGGGCCTATGGGCTGCGCAATCCCTGGCAGGGCCAGTTCGATCCGGAGACCGGCGACATCTATCTCGGCGACGTCGGCAACCTCGAATGGGAGGAGATCGATTACATCGCCGACGGCGACGGCGGGCACAACTTCGGCTGGGCGATCAAGGAGGGGACCAATTGCCGCAATCCCCCCGAGAATTGCGACCCCAAGGGCCTCCTCACCGACCCCATTTACGAGTACGCCCACACCATCGACCCGCTCCGCTGCTCCGTCTCCGGCGGGCGGGTGTATCGGGGCGAAAAGATTCCGCTTCTCGACGGGTATTACTTCTTCTCCGATTACTGCTCCTCGGAAATCTTCGCGCTGCGATATGACGGGCAGCAGATCATCGACTTCCAGGACCGCTCCGCCGAAGTCACCAAACCTGATGGAAGCCGCCTCGACGCCGTCGTCAGTTTCGGCCAGGACGCCGAGGGCGAACTGCTCATCAACGACTACATCTCCGGCATCTACCGCATTGTCACCGAACTGCAGATGGATGTCCCGGCGCTGATTGCCGGTCAGCCCGCCACCATCGCCGCCGAGGGCGCGCCGGCCGGTCAGCCCGTCGCCTTCGTCTACAGTCTTCGCGGAACCGGCGCCACACCCGTTCCCGGAACCGACATCACCCTCGCCCTGCGCAACCCGCAACTGCTCGGCACCGCGCAGGCCGACGCCTCGGGCCGCGCCTCCGTGACCGGCAACGTGCCCCTTGCCGCGCAGGGTCGAACCCTCTGGCTCCAGGCCGCATGGAATGAAACCGCAAGCGACGTCGCACGCCGCGTCGTCGAGTAACGCAACTGCTCGGGCCGCCCCCCGATGAGGAGACCACGCATGAACCGCCCCCTGACCCTGTCGTTTGCCGCCACGGCTTTCCTCTTTGCCGCAACCGCGCACGCGCAGTACTACGACATCATCGACCTCGGCACCCTCGGCGGTGATGCCAGCGGCGGCGACGGCATGAACGAACTCGGGCAGACCGTCGGCTGGTCCAAGGATGCGCCCGGCAACTACTTCGCCTTCATCTCCGCGCCCGGCGGCCCGCCCCTCTCGACCATCGGCCCCATGCCCAACGGCGATTACACCTACGCCCAGGGAATCAACGACCTCGGCGAGGTCGTCGGCTTCGGCGAGATGAATGTCGGCTTCGGACAGGAAGATCGCGCCTTCCTCTGGCGCAACAACACCATCACCGAACTCGGCGTCCTCGCCGGCGGCCTCGCCAGCCAGGCCTACGACATCAACAACGCCGGCCAGGTCGTCGGCTGGTCGGAGACGGATGTGGCCGCACTCTGGGCCTTCGTCTGGGAAAACGGAGTGATGAGCGCCCTGCCGAGTCTCCCCGACGGCTACCCCGAGTCGTCGGCGCGCGGCATCAACCAGAACGGCATCGTCGTCGGCTACCAGTGGGATTCCGCCATCTCCCGCCAGGCCGTCCGCTGGGACCTCGGCGCGGGAACCGTCACCGTTCTGCCGATGCCGGCCGGAGCCGTGGCCGCCACCGGCATGGACATCAACGAACACAACATCACCGTCGGTAACGTCTGGAAGCCCGGCAACCTTACGCAGGCGGTCATGTGGGATGCCGCCGGCAACCCCACGCTTCTGCCGTATGTGCGCACCCACCGCTCCGGCGTTGCCTACGGCATCAACAACGACGGCTGGAGCGTCGGCGGAACCTACTCCGGCGGCCACCTCCTCGGTGGAACCTCCGCAGCCGCGCTCTGGATTGACGGCGAGGTCTACGACCTCGTCGATCTCTCCGATGCAGTGTCGGCCGGCTGGCACTTCCCATACGCCTATGAGATCAACGATGCCGGGCAGATCTCCGGCACGGGCTACTACGGGGGCTTTCGCGCGTACCTGCTCTCACCGAAGGCCGACGGTTTGGGCCTCGCGGGTCCGCAGCCGGGCATTTCCGGTCAGGACAACACGCTGCGCGTGCTGGGCGCGACTCCAGGGGCCACGGTCCACTTCATCTACAGTCTCCGCTCCGGAAGCGCGGCCGTCCCCGGCTGCCCCGGCCTGTTCGTTGACCTGCGCAATCCGATCATTGCCGGCACTGCCACGGCCGATGGAAGCGGCCGTGCGGCGCTGACGGTCGCGATTCCGCCGGCGGCGCAGCATGAGACGGTGCTTGTGCAGGCCGTGGAGCGCGGGTCGTGTCGGGTCAGCGGTGTGAGCAGTACGTTTATTCAGTAGCCCGCAGCAGCCGCAGCGCAATCCGCTCCGCCGCGTCGGGCGGCGGGTCGGCCGCCAGCGCCTCGCGCGCCCTCCGGCGTGCCTCATCGTCATTGAGCAGGCCGAGCAAAGCCGGGCCGATCGTCTCGCGCAGGTTCTCCAGCGGGGTGATGCGATCCTCGGCCAGCCACGCCTTGCCCGCATCGACCAGCGCCTGCGCGTTGGCGCGCTGGTGCTGATCCTTGTGCCACGGGAACGGGATGAAGAGCGTCGGCACACCGTTGGCCGCCGCCTCCGCCACCGACGAAGCCCCGGCCCGCGAGACCGCCAGGTCCGCCGCGCCCCACGCATCGGCCATCTGCGAGAGAAACGGACGCACCACCGCCCGGACGCCAAGGCCCCGGTAGTGCTCTGCCACCCCCGACTCCCGCTGCGGCCCCGTCAGGTGCAGCACCTGCCACCGCGCAAAGGCCTGCGGCCGCGCCTCGGCAAGGTCCATCATCAACTGGTTCAGCGTCGCCGCCCCCTGGCTTGCCCCAGTGGCCAGCAGCGTCAGCCGGTCCGGCTCAAGTCCAAGCCGGCTGCGACAGGCCGCCGGTGAATCTCCGTTGAGCGCCCGTGAGCGGATCGGAAGCCCGATGACCGTCTGCGAGAACTCCGGGTGCAGCGGTGTGTGTACGGCCGAGATGATCTCATCGGCGAACTTCGCCGTCAGCCGGTTGGCCTTGCCCGGCACGACATCGAGGTTGACCAGCGTGACGCGGATCGGAAGCCGTCCGCGCAGCGAGGCCGCTGCCCGCGCCGTGGGCGCTGCGACGTACCCGCCCATCGCCACGACGTGCAGCAGCCGACTCCGTTGCCGCTCCGCCAGCCGCACCAGCGCCTGCCGCGCCGTCCCCCGCGCCTTGATCCACCCCACCCCGAAGCGAAGCAGCCCCGCCGGCTGCAGCGCAAAGGGCCGCGCTGCAATGCCGTGATGCGGAACCCCCGCCTCCTCGAGAATCTCCCGGTCCAGCGATTTGTCGGAACACAGAAACAGAATCGGCGAACTCGGCGAGAGCGTCCGCAGACGCTCAGCGATCGCCAGCGAGGGCATCAGGTGGCCGCCTGTGGCTCCGCCGGCAAAAACAAAGCAGGGAGATTCAGAGGATGGGGAGTCGCCGTTCATGGGTCCGTCACGCAGGGCAGAGGGTGGATGTTACAGGGGTGTTACCCCGCCGGCAGCAGCGGGGAGGTATATTGAACCGAGAAGTGAAGTGCACGACGCACTCTCCTCCCCACAAAGAGCGATGCACGATCGCAGGAGCCGCAACATGAGAATTATTCAAATCACCCTCCCGGCACCGCTGCTCGCCCTCCTCCTCCTTGCCGCGCTGCTCATCGGAACCGCCTCACCCGCCCCGGCTCAGGAGCGCACCTGGGTGCAGGAGCTGGGCGACCCCACCGCCATCGTCGTGCCGCAGGTCCGGGGCTTCGCCCTCCGCGAGCATCAGCCCGCCGTCGTCATCACCGGTGTGGATGCCCGCGTTGTCCTTCGGGGTCAGGCCGCAGCGACCACCCTCGAGATCGCCATGGAGAACCGCTCCGGCAGCATGGAGGAGGCGATTCTCCTCCTGCCCGTTCCCGAGGGAGCCGTCGTCAGCAACTTCATGTTCGAAGGCGCTGCCTCTGAACCCACCGCCGAAGTCCTCCCCCGCGATGAGGCCCGCCGCATCTACCAGTCCATCGTCAACCAGGTCCGCGATCCCGCCCTCCTCGAGTTCGCCGGCTACCGCCTCATCCGCACCAGCGTCTTCCCCGTCGAGGCCAACGGCCGTCAGCGCGTCCGCCTCACCTACGACCAGGTCCTCCCCCGCGAGGGCGGCCGCATCGACTACCTCCTGCCCCGCAGCGAATCCCTGGCCGCCGCCTGCCCGTGGACGATCCGCGTGGTCGTCGATGCACCCTCGCCGATCTCGACGGTCTACTCCCCCAGCCACGAAATCACCATGGTCCGCGAGGGCGAGCAGAAGCTCGATCTCACCCTCCGAGATCAGCTCGAAAGCCACCGCCCCGGGCCATTCCGCCTCTCCATCCTCCTCGAAGATGAGTCCGGCGTCAGCGCTTCGCTCTTTGCCTATCCCGATCCCAAAGTCGGCGGGGGTTACTTCCTGCTGATCGCCGGCCTCCCCGTCAGCATCGACGATGCGGAGCGCACGATTCTCCGCGAAGTCACCATCGTCCTCGACCGCTCCGGCAGCATGGCCGGCGAGAAGATGGATCAGGCCAAGGCCGCCGCGCTGCAGGTCATCGAGGGACTCGACGACGGCGAGGCCTTCAACATCATCGACTACGCGACCGACGTCTCCGCCTACGCGACCGGCCCCGTCATCAAGAACAGCAAGAACGCCGCCGCCGCCCGGGTCTACCTCGACATGATCAAACCCCGGGGCGGAACCAACATTCACGACGCCCTCGTCGAAGCCCTCCGCCAGCCGCCCACCGAGGGAATGCTCCCCATCGTCCTTTTCCTCACCGACGGCCTGCCCACCATCGGCCAGACCTCCGAAACCGCCATCCGCGAGATGGTCGCCGCCGGCAACGCCCACAACCGCCGCGTCTTCACCTTCGGCGTCGGCTCCGACGTCAACGCTCCGCTCCTCGACCGCGTCGCCGAGATGAGCCGCGCCACCAGCACCTACGTCCTGCCCGGCGAAGACGTCGAACTCCAGGTCGCCCGCGTCTTCCGGCGTCTCTACGGCCCCGTGCTGGCCGATGTCGATCTCGCCATCCTTGACGACGCCGGCAACCCCGACACGCAGCGCGTGCGCGAACTCATGCCTTCGCCCATTCCCGATCTCTTCGACGGCGATGAACTGATCCTGCTGGGCCAGTACCGCGACGACGACCCGCTCCGCTTCCGCCTCGACGGCAACTTCCTCGGCGAAGCGAAGAACTTCGCCTTCGACTTCAACCTCGATTCCGCCACGACGCGCCACTCCTTCGTTCCCCGACTCTGGGCCGCCCGGCGCATTGCCTACCTCGTGGACCAGATCCGCCAGGCCGGCGCTGAGCAGGCCAATCGCCCGGCAGTCGCCGAGTGGTCGCCCTTTGAAGACCCTCGCTTCAGGGAGGTCGCCGAAGAAATCCTCCGCCTCTCCACCGAGTTCGGCATCCTCACCGAGTACACCTCCTTCCTCGCCCGTGAGGGCACGACGATGGAGGACTGGGATGACCTGCTGATCGCCTGCGGCACCCAGCTCGACACCAAGGCCTCCCGCGATCGCTGGGGTCTCGCCGCCGTCGGCCGCTCCATGAGCAACACC
>CAZPFK010000046.1:0-12481 GCA_964585855.1 uncultured Vicinamibacteraceae bacterium | reverse complement strand
GTGCTGGATCGACGGCAACATCCTCATCGACAAGCAGCAGAAGGAACTCCCCGACCCCGATGAGATCATCGAGTTCGGCTCAGACCGCCACTTCGAACTCGTCGAAGCCCTCGTCGCCGAGGGTCGCCAGGGCCTCATCTCCCTGCCCGGCGACGTCATGATCCGCTACGAAGGCAAACTGATCCTCATTCACAACGCAACCCCGACTCCCTGATCTCCTCGATCATCCGCCCCGATCACGAAAGGACACACCCATGAAGACCGACACCGCCCTTCCCGCCCTCCTCTCCCTCTCCCTCGCCGCCGGCCTCTGCGCGTGGTCGCAGCCGCAGCAGAACCAGCAGCCGCAGGAAGACGTTCAGCCCCAGACCGCCGAATGGCCTCCGCGCGAGATGACCAACGAGGAGATGCGCGAGGAGTTCCGCCGCATGGGACTCATCCATCCCGACGACATGCCCGCACCCGTCGTCGAGCTCGCCCTCTGCCTCGACACCAGCGGCAGCATGGACGGCCTCCTCGAAGCCGCCAAGACCAAGCTCTGGTCCATCGTTAACGAACTCGCCACCGCAAAACCCACCCCCGCCCTGCGCGTCGCCCTGCTCACCTTCGGCAACGACGGCCATGAGGCCGAGAACGGCTGGGTCCGTGTGGACTGCGCCTTCACCGACGACCTCGACATCGTCAGCCAGCAGCTCTTTGCCCTCTCCACCAACGGCGGAACCGAACTCGTCGGCCGCGTCGTCCACAAGGCCGCGACCGACCTCGACTGGACCGATTCCGCCGACGGCCTGCGTCTGATCGTCGTCGCCGGCAACGAATCCGCCGACCAGGATCGCGAGATCACCTACCAGACCGCCTGCCGCGAAGCCATCGGCCGCGACATCATGGTCAACTCCATCTACTGCGGCGATCCCAACGACGGTATCGCCCCTGGCTGGCGCGACGTCGCACTGCTCGCCGACGGGCAGTACGCCGCCATCGACCACAACAACGGAACCGTGGAGATCGCCACCCCCTTCGACGCCGAACTCGCCACCCTCTCCTCGACGGTGAACACCACCTACCTCGCCTTCGGTGCGGAGGCCGAGTGGTTCGCCGCCAATCAGCGGCAGCAGGATGCCGCGGCCGGTGAGATGAGCGCCGGCTTCGCGGCCGAGCGCGCTCAGACCAAGGCCGGCGCCCTCTACAACTGCAGCTGGGACCTCGTGGACGCCTGCCGCCTCGGCCAGATCGAACTCAAGGATGTCGCCGAGGAAGACCTCCCCGAGAACATGAAGGCGATGACGCTGGAGGAGCGCCAGGCCTACGTCGATCAGCAGTGGGAGGAGCGGCAGACGATCCAGGCGCAGATTCGCGACCTCTCCCTGAAGCGCCAGACCTTCATCGAAACCGAGATGGCGCGACAGGGCCTCGACGACTCCTTCGCCTTCGACCGCGCCCTGCGAGACGCCATCCGCGCCCAGGCGGCCAAGTGCGGCCTGACCTTCCCGGAACCGACTCCTCCGGCCACGGAATCCGAGCCGGCCGACGCCCCCGCTGAACCTGACACTCAGCCCGATGAGGGGTGAGACCGGATTCGGGGCACGGAGAGGCGACGCGCGCGAGCCTCAGCCGCGCGCGTCGCCGTCCGCGCACGCCTCGCCGACCTTACAATCACCGTGAAAGCCGCACCGCAGGGAGGTTCGCGTGAGCAGGGGCATCGTGCTCGTCGTCGAAGATGACCGCTCCATCCGCACCGGGATCGTGGACGCCCTGCGCTACGCCGGCTTTGAACCCCTCGAGGCCGCCGACGGAAGCGAAGGGCTGGCCCGCGCCATCGAGGGAACCGTCGATCTTGTCCTCCTCGATGTCCTCCTGCCGAAGGTCAACGGCTTTGCCGTCCTCGAGGGCATTCGCAAGGCCCGTCCGGAACTGCCCGTCATCATGGTCACCGCCAAGGGCGCAGAAGGCGATCGCGTGCAGGGACTCGAAGGCGGCGCCGATGATTACGTGCAGAAGCCCTTCTCCATCCGGGAACTCCTCGCCCGTGTCGAGGCCGTCCTCCGCCGCTCCGCCGAACGCCCCACCGATGTTCACAGCGTTCGCGATGCGCGCCGGTTCATCGACCTGCATCGCTGCGAACTCCGCATCGGCTCCGACGGAGCCCTCCGCACCATCTCGCTGAGCGCGCGCGAAGTCGCCATCATCCGCTACCTCGCCGCCAACCGGGGCCGCGCCGTCGACCGGGGCGAACTCCTCCACCGCGTCTGGGGCCTCGACCCCCGCGGCCTGGAAACCCGCACCGTCGACATGCAGATCGCACGGCTGCGCGACAAACTCCGCTGCGACGGGGAGACCGGCGATGAGTTCATCGCCACCGTGCGCGGACGTGGATACATGCTCGCCGCAGGCATCGTGACGGAGTGATGATGAAACGCTCGGCCCGAACCTGGTGGATCATCTACGCCCTCTCCGCAGCGGCGGTCTTTGCCATCCTCGCCGTCATCACCGCGCAGACGATCGGCCTCCAGCAGCGCCAGCGCGAAGCGCAGATCGAAAGCGCCCGCCAGCAGCGCATCCGCCTCGCCCTGTGGCGGCTCGATTCCCGACTCACCCCCTGGCTGGCGCGCGAGGCCGCTCGCCCCTATTTCCACTACGCCCCCTTCTACCCGCAGGAGCGCGCCTACACGCGCATGCTCAGCGAAATCCTCCCCGGCGAAGTCCTCACCCCCTCGCCCCTGCTGACCTTCCAGCGCGGCCTCATTCGCCTCCACTTCCAGTGGGAGGCCGGCAGCAACGACCTCACCAGCCCTCAGACGCCCCGCGCCAACCTCCGCGATCTTGCCGAGGATGTCTACGTCGCCTCCGAAGAACTCGAAGCCCGCGAACTCGCCCTGAAGGCCCTCCACGATCGGCTTCCGCTCGACTCCATCATCACGCTGGGACGGGAGGTTCTTCCCCTCCCCTCGGCCGGACCTGCCAACGACGACCTGTACGTCGGCTATATCGCACCCGCTGAGCCGGAGCGGGAATCGCTCGAAGGCCGCTCTCGCGATCAGGGCAAGGGGGAGATCATCGACGACTATGCGCAGCGCTCCGAAGCCAGCCGCCAGGCGCAGCAGTGGTTCGACGCGCCCGCCCAGACGCTCGCCGAAGCCGCCCAGACCGATGCCGTTCTTGACCTTGACCTCCACGAGGAGGAAGTCGCCGAGGAGGCGATCGCCACCGGCCCCTTCCGTTCCGCCTGGATTCAGGGCGAGGGCTCGCCCGACCTCGTCTACGTGCGCACCATCGCCGTCGAGGGCTCAACGATCCACCAGGGCTTCGTCATCGACTGGCCCGCCCTGCGAACCGAACTTCTGGCCGACATCGCCGACCTCTTCCCCGACGCCCGCCTGCTGGAGTGCGGCCCCGGCTCTGACCGCTCGCTTCAGGATGATGAGGAGTACCAGCTCGCCGCCGCGCCTGTCCTGCTCGCACCCGGAGCGCTCAGCGACAAGGAATCAGCCGCCATCGCCGCCGCGACCTCCGACGGCTCAACGGCGGTGCTGCTGATTGCATGGATCGCCGGCGTCATCGCCGTGGCGACCGTCGGCCTCACGCTCGCAGCCAGCATCGCCTTCGGCGAGACGCGCAGCCGCTTTGCCTCCAGTGTTACCCACGAACTCCGCACCCCGCTCACGACCTTCCGCATGTACGCCGAAATGCTCGCCGAGGGCATGGTCACCGACCCCGCCCGGCGCGCGGAGTACCTCCAGACCCTCCGCCGCGAGAGCGAACGCCTCAGCGGTGTGGTCGAAAATGTCCTGACCTACTCCCGCCTCGAAGAGGGCCGCTCCCGCGTCGAGCGCAGCGAGACGCTGACTGCCGGCGAGCTGGTGGCCCGCCTCGCCCCCGACCTTGACCACTGCGCCGCCGAGGCCGGCGCCTCGATCCGCTGGTCCTGGCAGGGGCACACCGTCCGCGATGCGCACCTCACGACCGATCCCGACGCCGTCGGCCAGATCCTGACAAACCTCGTGGATAACGCCTGCAAATACGCCCTCGACCGCAACGCCGCCCCCATCGAAGTCGATCTCGCCGCCTCCGACGGCCGACTCCTCATCACCGTCACCGACCACGGCCCCGGCATCGAGTCCTCAGTGGCCTCCCGGCTTTTCCGACCCTTTGAGCGCGGCTCCACCGAGCAGACGCAGGGCCGGCGCGGCCTCGGCCTCGGGCTGGCCATCTCCCGTGAACTGGCGCAGCAGCTCGGTGGCGACCTCACGCTTCGCTCCACTCCCGGACAGGGCTGCCGTTTTACTCTCGCTCTTCCGAAGCAGCGCTGATGCCGTCGCTCCCGGCCAGCGGTCGCGGGCGCTCCGTCGCGCCGCCTCGACGTCTCGGCGGAAGTTCAAACTCCTCACGCTCCGGCTCGACAATCGGCGGCCGGCTTGCCGGAAAGAGCGTCTCGGCAGCGCGGCGCATCTGCCGGGAGGCGATCGCCGTCCGGATCGGCGGGGTGATGGCATAGAGCGTGAACCCCAGCGCCAGCGCCTCGATGCGGTAGATCGCCGCCGCCGCGAGGATGAAGGCCAGTTTCACGATGTACCCGAAGGAGGCATGCCCGCGCACGTACCGGTTCATGACGTGGACGTACGGCAGCCGGCTCACCATCGCCACCGCGCACAGCAGCAGGATGAAGGCCATCCCGAACCCCGTCACCCGCGCCGCCCACTCATAATCCTGCCCGGAAAGATACTTCTGGTGCAGGAGGATGAGACTCACCACGCACCCTGCCGCACCCGGCGAGGGCAGTCCCCGGAAGACCATGTGCGATCGCAGCGACGTCGAGGGCGTCTCCACGTTGTACCGTGCCAGACGAAGCGCAGTACACGAAACATAGATCGCCGCGATCACCCAGAAGATGCGCGCAAAAGCGTCATCCCGCTCCGGCCCGATGATCACCGACCCGCCGTCGGAGAAGTAATACCGGCTCACCAGTTGCAGCGTCATGTACGCCGGCGCGACGCCGAAGGTCACGATGTCGGCCAGCGAATCCAGTTGCGCGCCCAGGTCCGAGGTGGCCCGCGTCAGCCGCGCGATGTAGCCGTCGATGGCGTCAAAGAACATGCCGACAAAAACCAGCAGCCCCGCAAACATCAATGTCGAAAGGCCCAGCACCGGAATCGTCGTCTCCGCCGGAGACTTGGCCGCATAGTGAATGGCCGCAAAACCGGCAATCAGGTTCCCCAGCGTAAACAGCGAGGGCAGGATCGCAATCGCCTGCGCCCGGCGTCGTCGGCGGCGACGTCTGCGAGCCGACTTGCGATCAGCGCGCTGCGGATCATCGGAACTGTCCCGGAAGGGAATCATGCGGCGGCGGTCATCCTGTGCGCACAGAGACGCACCCTCATTCTACATCGGAGCCATCGCCGGCGGCCGTTGAATCCCCCCGGTCTGCCGGAAGTCTCGGGGCGAGCACCAGCAGCAGCCGCCGGTTGCCGTCCCGGGATTCAAAGAGTTCCTCGGCCAGTGTCCGGATCGCCGTTGCATCCTCCGCGCCCGGTCCCGCCGGTGCCGTCGATTCCGCCTCCTCCCCTTCGCTCAGCGCGGGCCGGGAGAGTGTCAGAAGGAGAACGCTGTCGGCATCGAGCTCGAAGGCGGCCCGGTACTCCGGCAGCAGCAGCCCCGAAAGCGTCCGCGCCCGCAGATCGGGCAGCCCCAGCGTGTCGGAGCTCTGATGAAACTGCGGCACAACCTCGATGCGTAAGCGCGGCTCCTGCTCCTCGGCCACGACAAACGCCCGCAGCAGCAACCGGAACTGTCCCGAGGCGAACTCCGTCGCGGCCGCACCCTCCTCCAGGCGCACCAGTTGCGGTCGGCCCAGCCGTTCACCGGCCGCAGCAGGTGTCCACTCCAGCACCTGCCCCATCCACGTCGAGTCGATGCGGGGATGAATCGCAAGGGCCGTAAGGATCGCCTCCAGTTCCGAACGGGGCACGACCCGGGCGTCAAATCCCGCCTGGGCAAATCGCGTCGGCGGTCCCGCGTCGGGGCGCGGCTCGGCCGGCGGAATCTCCGCAGTCACATTCGCAAAGGAGGTCTCCAGGCCAGTCACCAGAATCAGGCGGTGGAAATCAAGCCCCCACGCCGTCGTCCCGAAGCCCCCGGCAGGCCGCTCCTCCAGAACCCGGGAGAGCGCCGAGGGCGGCGCAGCTGGCCCGGCCGGCGTGCTCCGGGGCGCTCCGCAGCCGACCAGGGCGAGGGCGATCGCCGTCGCCGCCAGCGCCTGAAGCCCGCGGATTGTGCGTTTCTGGGTCATGCTGAATCGCTGTCGTGGTCAGACGCCCGCCCCGAAGCGCAGTTTCCGCCTCCAGGACGTGCATCACGGGGACGAATCACTATGATACGGTCCATGCGCGACGACATCGACACCGTGCTGATCGACCGGGCCCGTCTCGGAGCGCGAATTGCCGATCTCGGCTCGGAGATCACCCGCGACCTCCAGGCCCTCCATCCCGATCCGGGCCAGATCGTCCTGCTCCCCGTCCTCACCGGCGCGATGTTCTTTGCCGCCGATCTCATCCGCGAGATCCCGCTGAAGATTCGCGTCGAGTACGTCAGTGTGACCAGTTACCCCGGAACCGCCACGCAGAGCCGGGGCCCCCGCCTGCGAATCCCCCTGCCCGAGAACCTCGGCGGCAAGCACGTCGTCATCGTCGATGACATTCTCGATTCCGGGCAGACGCTCTCCCTCCTGCTCGATCTCATCAGCCGCCAGGCCCCCGCCTCCATCCGCGTCTGCGTCCTCCTCCACAAGATCAAGAAGCAGGAGACCTCCCCGCCCCTGAAGGCCGATTACGTCGGCTTTGAGATTCCCGATGCATTTGTGGTGGGATTCGGCCTGGATTACGATGATTACTACCGGAACCTGCCCGAGATCGTCACCCTCAAACGGTCGCTTCTGGATGGGAGCGGAAGTCCATGATCAACGCGCCGCAGAAGCCGACGCACCCGGCCCGGCGAAGCGAGCCGTTGCCCGGCGTGGAGCCGCGCTG
Organism: uncultured Vicinamibacteraceae bacterium; assembly: GCA_964585855.1. Taxonomy (GTDB): domain Bacteria; phylum Planctomycetota; class Phycisphaerae; order Phycisphaerales; family UBA5793; genus CAZPFK01. Next base: position 5,462 of record CAZPFK010000046.1, on the reverse strand, counting down.
CCTTGCCGCCGCCGAGGTCGGCAACGCTCCCGCCCCTCCGGAAGTGCTGGGCCTTCCCCGCGAACGCGCCAGTCTCTGGCTCCCGGCCGACCTGCTCGAAGAGCCCGAGAGCATCATCCTCCTGCTCAAGCCCAGTCTCCTGCACATCCTCCTCTGGTCCCTGGGCAGTCTCGCCGCCATCGGCTCGCTGGCCGTCCTCCTGGCCTACCTCAGCAAACTCTCGGCCCCCTGGGCCACCTGGTCGGAGCAGGATGCCTTCACCTTCGGCGGAGTTCTTGCCGTCGTCCGCCTCGGCTGGCAGGCGGCCGACTGGTGGGGCCGCACCTACGTCCTCACCGATCGGCGCATCATCGCCATGCAGGGCATCATCCGCCGCAGTCTCTTCCAGTCCTCGCTCTCGCACATCCAGCACCTCGCCGTCGTGCAGAGCGCCCGCGAACGTTGCGTGTCGCGCGGCACCATCGCCTTCGCCACCGCCGGCAGCGACCGCTACGACGCCGCATGGATGACCCTCACCCGCCCCTACGCCGTCTACCGCAAGGTGACGCAGACCATCGACCGCTACGGCCACCGCAACAACGGCTCACTCTGACGCCCCGTCGCCCGCCTCGTCGGAACCGACATGGACGATGACATCCGCTGCGCCGAAATCGTCCTCTGCGAGCGACGGATCCGCCGAGTCGCGCATCGCGACGACGAAAAGGTCGATTCCCGACCTGCGGCGGCGGAGTTCGATCACCGTTCCTCCAAAGTGTTCCACGTGGAACACTCCCACGACGTGTACGATCGGGCGCACGCCCGTGCGCAGATTCCGTACGATCGAGTCGGCCATCGTCGCATCCCAGAGGTACTGGGAGCGGAAGAAGTCGTCCACGCCCATCCCCGGCTGATCGCCGTGCGCTGCGGCGTGCCCCATCGCCCCGGCGAATCGCTCGTAATACCCGCTCCCGGTCGGCAGCGACTGCGGAATCTCCACGAGCCGCCGCTGCTCGTCGGTCATCTCCCGCAGCCGGTCGTACCCCTCGATGCGTGAAAGGCGCACGTACCGTCGCGGCGCGTTGGCCGCAATTACCGGGCGATTCGCCAGCCGTGCCGTCTCGACCATGAACTCATGGCCGCCGGGGTAGTTCCCCTCGCTGCGCTGCGAGGCGGTGCGGAACGTTTCGTAATCGATGACACCGGCAAGATAATCATCCAGCGCCACCTGCACATCCCGCTCGAAGAACTCCATCGACAGCCCCGCATCGCCCCGGCGAAGCAGCAGGTCATGCCACAGCGCCGCCGCAGCTGCCAGACCGTTGACGTGCCCGTGCATCTCCCCGATCAGCACCACATCGGCCTCCGCCGCCCGGCTCATGACCTCCGCCCACGCCACCGGCTCGCCCGTCTCACCATCGAAGGCGGGAAAACCGCGCGGATCGCTGACCTGCAGGAGATCCCACGGCGCCTCCTCAAGGGCCGCAATCGACTCCGGGTCAGGCGTTCGCGGCGTAGACGTGCAGCCGCCGAGGATCGTGATCGCTACGAGGAGGGTCAGGCCGGGGAGGTGTTTCATGCTGCAAGGCTTGTCCGGGCAGAGGGCGGGGTCAACTCCGGGTCGACTTTCACTGTGGATCGCCCGGGGCGATTTCTGTATCCTCACCCTCACGACCGCCGTGTCCCTGCAGAGAAGGAGCGTCCGATGCCCACCCCCGCCGCCGTGCTGGCCCACCTTGAGAAAGATGAGCAGGGGGCGATCGCGCGCCTCTGCGACTGGCTGACCATCCCCAGCGTCAGCACCGACCCCGAATACGCCGATGAGTGCCGTAAGGCCGGGCAGTGGCTGCTCGATCAATTGAAGAGTCTCGGCTTCGAGGGCGCTCTGCGCGAAACCGGGGGCCACCCCGCCGTCGTCGCGCGACACCCCGGCCCCGACGGCTACGCCGGGCCGCACATCCTCTTCTACGGCCATTACGACGTGCAGCCAGCCGACCCGCTGGAGCTGTGGAAGTCACCGCCCTTTGAACCGCAGGTGGTCGAGGGCCCGCGCGGGAAACGCATCGTCGCGCGGGGCGCGGTGGATGACAAGGGCCAGGTGATGACCTTCATCGAAGCGCTTCGCGCCTGGAAGGAGGCCGGCGGAGGCATTCCCTGTCGCATCACGGTGCTCGTCGAGGGTGAGGAGGAGTCCGGCAGCGTCAACCTCGAACGCTTCCTGAAGGAAACACGCGAGGAACTCGTCGGCTCCAAGTCACCGACGACGCCCTGTGATGTCGTCGTCGTCAGCGACACCGGCATGTGGGACATCGACACGCCGGCGATCACCAGCAGTCTGCGCGGCCTCTGCTACATGGAGGTCATCCTCCGCGGGCCCAACCGCGACCTCCACTCCGGCCTCTACGGCGGCTGCGTGCCCAACCCCATCAACGAACTCACGCGCATCCTCGGCCGACTCCACGACCCCGAAACGCGGAAAGTGACGATCCCCGGCTTCTACGACCGCGTGCGCGACCTCACCGCAAGCGAGCGGAAAGAGATCAAGAACCTCGGCTTCGACGAGGCCGACTTCCTCGGCGAGATCGGTCTGCAGGAGGGGGTGGGTGAAAAGGGATACACGACGCTGGAGCGGCAGTGGGTGCGCCCCACCTGCGACATCAACGGCATCGTCGGCGGCTACACGGGCAAGGGCGCCAAGACGGTCATCGCCTCGCACGCCTCGGCGAAGGTGAGTTTCCGCCTCGTGCCGGATCAGAACCCTGCCGACGTCGCCCGCGCCTTCCGCACCTGGGTCAGCGCGCAGGTTCCGCCGGGCTGCACCGTTGAGTTCCTGGAGCACGGCCACGGCCGGCCCATCCGCGTGCCGGGCGACCTGCCGGTGATGAAGAGCGCGCGGGAGGCGCTGCGGGAGGTTTCCGGCAAGGAGCCGAAACTGATCGGCAGCGGGGGGTCGATCCCGGTGGTGGAGACCTTCAAGACCGTGCTGGGCCTCGACACGCTGCTGGTGGGCTTCGGGCTTGATGATGACCGGGTGCACTCGCCCAACGAGAAGTTCGAGGTGGGCTGCTTCCGGCTTGGCTGCCGCGCCCACGCGGCGATGCTGGGGCGATTCGGCGAGAAGGGGTGAGCGGCGGAGGCACCGAGGCACTTGGCACTGGGGGCAGAGTACCAGGCTGAAGCGCACGCGAGGCCTTTGGGTTTCACAACGAGCCGGAAGCGTGAGCGAGGGACGCGCCGCGTTCTCCGCCCCAGCGGGGCGCGGGAATGTAGCCGCGGGTGGAGATCGCCGCAGGCGATCGATACCCGTGGAAGAAGATTGGTGATCTGTGATTCACCCCGGAGGGGTGAAGGGATCGGTACCGCCTTCGCCCCTTCGGGCCGAGCGAATGGTGAATGGACGCTCCATCTCCACGGGTTGCGCTCGACCGCCGGGGCGGTCGGCTACAACCCGGTGCCCCTCCGGGGCAAGGGCGACCTTGGGTTCGGATAGAATCGGCCGAATCGCGTCAACCCTGCGCCCATTGTGGAGTCCGCTCTGGTGTCGGTTCGTCTCATCGAGATTTCGATCGACAAGGAACGGGCCGAGCGCATTGCCGACCTCGTGGCCGAGCAGCAGTGCGTGCGAACGACATTCCTGCCGATTGCCGATGATCGCACGCTGATCCACCTGACGCTGCCGACGGAGCAGTCCGAAGCCCTGCTCGATGAACTCGAGTCCATCCTCGGCAACAACGGCGAGGCGCACGCCGTTGTCCTTCCCGTCGAACTCGCCTGGCCGCGCTTCGAAGAGGCCGACCGCAAGCCCGACAACGGCGAGAACGCCTCCGGCCCGGCAACCGACAACGGGGCCAAGGCGCGCGGCCGCACCATCAGCCGCGAGGAACTCTACCAGGACCTCGAAGCGACGACGCGCCTCAACGGCGTCTATCTCACGATGGTGGCGCTCTCGGCGATTGTCGCTGCGATCGGCCTGATGACCGACAGTGTGGCAGTGATCGTCGGCGCGATGGTGCTGGCGCCGCTGCTTGGCCCGAACATCGCCCTGGCGCTTGCGACCACACTGGCTGACCTGAAGCTCGGCCGAAAGGCCATCGCCATGACGGGGGCCGGCCTCGCCGCCGCCTTGCTGGTCACGCTGCCGATCGGCTTCTACTTCGAGGTTGACCCCGAGGCCACGGAGATCGCGGCCCGCTCCTCGGCCGGTCTGGGCGACATCGTCCTGGCGCTTGCCTCCGGGGCGGCCGGGGCGCTGGCCTTCACCTCCGGCGCGCCGGGGTCGCTGATCGGCGTGATGGTCGCCGTCGCCCTGCTCCCTCCGCTTTCGGTCTTTGCGCTGCTGCTGGGGGCCGGCCACATCGCCGAGGCGATCGGCGCTGCCAACCTGCTGGCAATCAACGTCGTCTGCGTGAATCTCGCGGCCGTCTCGACCTTTCGCATCCAGGGTGTTGTTCCACGGCACTGGTGGAAGGCCGAGCGCGCCCGCAAGGCCTCGTGGATCGCCATTGCGCTCTGGGCGGCGCTGCTGGCGGCGCTTGCTGGTCTGCTGATGCTGGCTCGGTCGGAAACCTTCCAGGAGGACGCCGCGGAGACCCTCAGCGAGATCGCCCCGTGAGGCCGCCCCGGATCTGCATTCTCGGCTCACTGAACATGGACCTCGTGGTCCGCACGCCGCGCTTCCCCGTCGCCGGGGAGAACATCATCGCCGGGCCGTTCTCAATTCACCCCGGCGGCAAGGGTGCCAACCAGGCCGTCGCCGCAGCGCGCCTCGGCGCGGAGGTCTCGCTGATCGGCCGCGTCGGCGATGATGATTTCGGCCGGCAGTTTCGCACGGTGCTGCACGCTGAGGGCGTCGATCTGACGCATCTCTCGATTGATCCGCAGGCGGCCACGGGTGTGGGGCAGATTGCGCTGGACCCGACCGGGCAGAACACCATCCTGATTGCCCTGGGCGCCAACGAGACGCTCACGCCGGCGCACGTTGAGGCGGCCGCCGAGACGATCGCCGCCTCATCGGCCCTGCTGATGCAGATGGAGAACCCCGCCGATGCCCTGCTGCGCAGCGCGGAGATGGCACGCGAGGCGGGCGTTCCGGTCATTCTCAATGCCGCGCCGGTGCGATCCGTGCCGGCCCGGCTGCTGGCGCTGACCGGGACGCTGATCGTCAACGAGTTTGAGGCCGCGGCGTTGCTCCGGGAGCACTGCGCTGTGATGTCGCAGGACGGGGCGGTGGAGACAGCCCGGCAACTGGCAGCGCTTGGGCCGACGACGGTGGTGGTGACGCTGGGGGAGCAGGGGGCGGCGGCGTGGGCCGGCGGGCAGGGGTGGGAGCAGAGCGCCTTTGCGGTTGAATGTGTGGATGCGACGGGTGCGGGCGATGCGTTTGTCGCGGCGTGGGCGGTTTCGCGCCTGCGTGATCGGCCTGTGGCCGAGGCGCTGCGGCTGGCGTGCGCGGCCGGGGCGGCGGCGGTGCGGCGTGCGGGGGCGAT
>CAZPFK010000045.1:18602-21384 GCA_964585855.1 uncultured Vicinamibacteraceae bacterium | reverse complement strand
TCTCCCCGTTTCTCGAAGCCAGTCCTGCAGCGGATCATCGGGATTGAAGGGCATGAAATACCCGAACCACGAGGCCTCGACGGGCAACTGCGGCTCCTCAAACATGAAGCCCCAGATCGAAGTGCGATTAAACTCCGACTGCCTCAGGATCGCCGCCAGCTCCTCTGCACTACGGACATAACACTCACTTCTCAATGGAGGGGCAGAGACCCCACTGTATTCCGGGTTGATAATGCTGACGTCCGACTCTCTCTGAGCGGCGAACTTCCACAGTTCGAGCCTCGGAATCCACAACTGAGCCGGAAGCACCTCAACCTCCGCTGGCGCTGGGGGGGAAGCGGCAGCTCGAAGTCCTTCAGCCAGCCCGGGCATTCGTCGATGAACTTCTCCGATGAGCGCACGCGATCCGGATCGATGCGGCACTCGCGCACGATGACCGCAAGCGCCGTCTCCGAGGCATACCAGACGCCGCTGCGGAACACCTCATCAACGGTCAGACGCTTCCGCTCCACCGGCACGACCAGGCCGGAGAATGTGCCCTCACCGTGGTACTGAACATGCAGTACCAGCCACTTTGCCCGCGGTCCCCGCTCGCGAACCCCTTCGGGGAAGTTCGGAATCGTGTAGACCAGTTCAGACTCATCTCGCGCCGATGCGACGAGCAGATCGCCCTTCAGCACATCCGCACTGAAATCGCCATATCTGACCGGCTCTGACAACATCGGCGATGGTTCAGGAGGCGAGGCGCACCCTGCGATCAGGGAGCATGCCATCATCAAGAGCACAGCGCGAAGCAGACACCGGACTATGGGGAACGCGTTGGTCATACTGAAAGGGCCTGGCGAATCGTAGGGGCACATCATCCGCTACCTTCGTGCGCCGCTCCTTTCCTGATCGTGCGTTGCGATCAATTCCTCACAGACCATACCAGGCTGAAGCGCAAGCGAAGCCGTTGGACCCATTCGAGTTGATGGGCCTCGCTCACGCGTCGGCCTGGTATGGTCCGTGAGGTGAGGAGTCATTGATGGTGCGCCCCCCTCCCCTTTCCCTCCCCTGCAAGCGGGACAGGGAGACCAGAAGGCCTCGCTTGCGCTTCAGCCTGGTTGGCGCGTGAGGGAAAGAGTCCAACGATCCGACCGCTGGCACTGACGGCATCAACTGCCAAGAATCCTGCCCATGACCCCGATCGACAACCCCGCATCCTCGTACTGGCCCATTGCCCTGCTCTTCGTGCTGGCAGTGCTCTTTGCCGGGTTGACGCTGGTGGCCACGCACCTGCTTGGGCCCAAGCGGCAGGGGGCGATCAAGGGCGGCGTGTACGAGTCGGGCATGAACCCCGTGGATTCGGCCCGGAAGCGGTTCAACGTCCGCTTCTATCTGCTGGCGATGACCTTTCTGGTCTTTGACGTCGAGATCATCTTCCTCTATCCCTGGGCGGTGACCTTTGCCCAGGTGGAGCCGGGCAGCCCGGAGGCGGGTCTGTACCTGGGGCGGATCCTCTTCTTCCTGCTGACCTCGATTGCCGCCTACGTGTATGCCTGGAAGAAGGGCGTCTTCAACTTCGACTGAGGGCGGCTCTGCAACGGCCGGAGGGCCGGAACCGCCGGCTCGAGCGTCCGTATCGACTGCGGGGGGCTGGCGCGTAGAGTAGTACCCCGGTTTCTGCCGATTCCGGGGAAGGAGGCGGCCGGGTTTCGCGGCCGATTCTGAAAGAGGCGCCGGACCACCCACCCATCCGGAAGGTCAGCAATGGCAACCAGTTTCGGTGCGTTGTGCAGCGAATTCTACATCAATCAGCGTCTGGCGCTGAACATGGATCTGCCGAACTCGCGGGAGACGGTTCTGGATCTGTTTGACCGTGTGCGGAAGGAGTTTCCGCATATGGAGCGATTCCGTCGCTACGAGGGGGAGGTGGCGCTGGAGTCGGTTCCGGAATCGGGCTCGTATGACTGGCTCAGTCTGCACCGCACCAGCATCCGCTCCGGGTCGGTCAACCCCGACAGTCTCAACACCGCCTACCAGCTGCACCGGCTGCTCTACGACATCGCGCCGTACTTCCTCTCCATCAGTCCGCTGGACGTGCGGTACGTCGAACTCACCTACGGCTTCGATCTCGAAGCACGCGGCAACCACGACGTGATCGTCTACGACGCGCTGATTGCCGACACTCCCCTGGGCGCGCTGATGGCCTCTCCGAACTGGGAGCCGCTGGACATGCAGCCCTTCTTCACCTTCGCCGTCGATGAGGAGCAGATGACGCAGGTGAACTACGAGGTGAAGACGCGGCCCTCGGCGCGGGAAGTCGAGGATGACAAGTACGATGATGAGCCCATCAGCATCTACCTGCACCTGCGCCGCATGGGGCCGGTGACGACCATCGGCGATCTGCAGGGCATCTTCGAGGACCTCTCGTCGCTGGCTGAACGGCTGGCGACCGACAAGGTGATCCCGCTGCTGCTGACGCCGATCACGCAGGCGATCCGTTCCGGCTCGTGCTGAGGGGGTGACCGACGATGTTTCTGGGCCGAGACCTTCCCGGCAAGGAAACGCGCGTCCGTGTGGTGCGCGAGTGGGTCAATGCACGCAGTCCGTGGGCGCTGGCGGCCGGCGGACTCGGCGTGATCGCGCCGGTGGATGCGGTCTTCATTCTTCCGGGACTGGCCTCGATCGTGCTGGGATTTGTCGGCCTGCGCGACCTGCGCAAGCGCCCGCACCTGCTGGGCCGGCGGCTGTGCGTGCTGGGCATCGTCGGCGGGGTGCTCGGGCTGACGGCGGCCGGCTT
>CAZPFK010000045.1:15199-18502 GCA_964585855.1 uncultured Vicinamibacteraceae bacterium | reverse complement strand
AGTTCCGCGGCGGTGTCGGGCTGGTGCGGGTCGGGATTCTTCAGAAACGCCTGCGCCCATGGGCCGGTGTGCAGCTCGCAGATGTCGAAGCCGACTTCGGCGGCGGCGGCGATCTGAGCCGGCTCGGGATCGATGAAGGCGCTGGTGCGAATGCCGTGATCGCGGAAGCGCGAGACCACCGCGCTGAGGCTGCTGCGGGCGCCGACGACATCGAGGCCGCCCTCGGTGGTGACCTCGGCGCGGCGTTCGGGGACGAGCATGGCGACGTGGGGCCGGATCGTGCAGGCAAAGGCGACGATCTCATCGACGGCGGCGAGCTCGAAGTTCAGCTGCACCTGCACGGTCTCCCGCAAGCGGCGGACATCGTCATCCTGGATATGGCGACGGTCCTCGCGAAGATGGAAGGTGATTCCGTCGGCCCCGCCCAGCTGCGCCTCGACGGCGGCCCAGACGGGATCGGGCTCGAGGCCGCGCCGGGCCTGCCGGAGGGTGGCGACGTGGTCGATGTTGACGCCGAGTTCGATCATTGCGGTGAATTCCGTGTCGAGTTGATCGGGCGGAGGCGGATCGGATAATCACCGCAGCGGACGCGATCGCGGTGACGAGGATGGGACGGGTGCGACATGAGCAACATATTTGCGGAAAATCTCAACCGTCTTCAGCACGACATTGTACAGCAGGCCGGGCGGGTCGAGGCGCTGACGGAGCGTGCCTTCGAGGCCGTCTTCTCCTCCGACGCCGCGCTGGCAAAGCGGGTGATCGCCGAGGACGACCTGATCGACCGCGTCGATGTGGAGATCGAGCGGCGGGCCGTCGAAGTGCTGGCGCTCCGCGAGGACGATGCCAAGCGCGTCCGGCAGGTGCTGACGATCGTGAAGGTCAACAACGAACTGGAGCGGATAGCCGACCTCGCAGCCGACATCGCCGAGCAGGTGGTGGTCGTCGGCGGATCGCTGCCGGAGCGGTTGCCGCTGACGATGCGGGTGATGTGCAACAGCGTGATCGGGATGATCCGCGATGCGGGCCGCGCCCTTCGCGCCTCCGACGCGAAAGCGGCGCAGACGGTGCTGGCCCAGGATGACCTGATCGTGCAGTTCAAGGCGCGCATCCTCAAGGAAGTGCATGAACGGCTGGCCGGCGGGCAGTGTTCGATCGACTATGCCGGCGCCATGTGGCAGATCGCAGGCGCCGTGGAGCGGATGGCGGCCCACACCGCCAACATCTGCGAACAGATCATCTACGTTGAAACGGGACGGATCGTCCGCCACTCATCGGGCGGGTGGTCCGAGCCCATGTCGGTGGAGTGAGCGCCTCGGCGACGTCGCATCAGGAGAGGACAGAGAGTTTCATGCGGTCCTTTGAAGAGATTCACGCCACCCTCGAACGGCTCGGGCAGGGCCACCTGCTGCGCTTCTACAGCGAAATCGAACCGCAGGCGCAGCGCCGCCTCCTGGAGCAGATCGACCAGATCGACCCGCACCGCACCGCCCGGCTGGCCGAGGAAATGGTCCTCCATCCCGCCCCCGATACCGCCCCGGGACGCATCGAGCCGCCCCTCTGGTATCCGCGCGATCCCGCCGATCCCCTCCGCCCCTACGACGCCGCGAAGTATCGTCGCATCGGCGAGGATCTCATCCGCAGCGGCAAGGTCGCCTGCTTCTGTGTTGCCGGCGGACAGGGCACACGCCTGGGGTGGGATGGACCCAAGGGCACCTTCCCGGCCACTCCGATCCTGAAAAAACCCCTCTTCCAGGTCTTCGCCGAGTCGATTGCGCTGGCGCAGATCAAGTACGCCTGCCGCATTCCGCTCTACATCATGACCAGCCCGCTCAACCACGGGCAGACAACCGCCTTCTTCAACGCGCATGACTTCTTCGGCCTCGACCCGGCGCAGGTCCGCTTCTTCGTGCAGGGCGTCATGCCCTCCTTCGACGCCGCCACCGGCCGCGTCCTGCTCTCCGGCAAGGGCGAACTGGCCCTCAGCCCCGACGGGCACGGCGGCAGCATCCGCGCCCTGGCAAAGAGCGGAGCGCTGGCCGACATGAAAGACCGCGGCATCCGCCACATCTCCTACTTCCAGGTCGACAACCCCCTCGTGAAGGTCGTCGACCCGCTCTTCCTCGGCCTCCACGCCGCCGCGCCCGATTCCTCAGGCGAGATGAGCAGCAAGATGGTGCTCAAGACGGGGCCGACCGAGCGCGTCGGCAACTTCTGCCGCATCAACGGCCGCACCGCCGTCATCGAGTACTCCGACCTCGACGACTCCCTCGCCCACCAGAAGGATGAGCGCGGAAACTACGCCTTCCGGGCCGGCTCCATCGCCATCCACTGCATCAGCACCGCCTTCGTCGAACGCCTCAGCAGCGGCAAGAGCGGCGTCGAGCTGCCCTTCCACCGCGCCCTCAAGAAGGTCCCCCACATCAACCTCGCCACCGGCACGCCCGTCGAGCCGACCGAGCCCAACGCGATCAAACTCGAGCAGTTCATCTTCGACGCCCTGCCCCTCTGCGAATCCTCGATCATCCTCGAAACCGAGCGCGCGGAAGAGTTCGCCCCGATCAAGAACGCCACCGGCGTCGACTCCGCCGAATCCAGCATTCGTCTCCAGATCGATCGCGCTGCACGCTGGCTCGAACACGCCGGCGTCACCGTGCCCCGCCGCACCGACGGCGCCGTCGAGGCGACCATCGAGATCAGCCCGCTCTCAGCCATCGAGCCGCAGGACCTCTCCGCGCTGAAACTTCCTGAACGCATCGAGCCCGGCGCTGAGCTCGTCATCTGACCGCGCCGCACACCCGCACAACCGGAGCCACCGCCATGTCCGAACACCGCATCAACCTCTCCTGGAGCCGCACCACACCCGACTTCGAGGCCCGCTCCTATTCCCGCGACCACGAAGTCACCTTCAAGAACGGCAAATCCGTCGCCATGTCCGCCGCCCCCGCCTACCGCGGCAGCCCCGAGTGCGTCGACCCCGAAGAGATGCTGGTCGCCAGTCTCTCCTCCTGCCACATGCTCACCTTCCTCTTCCTCGCCTCGCAGAAGGGCCTCGTCGTCGATCAATACGAAGACGACGCCGTCGGCCGCCTCGAACGCAACGAGGCCGGCAAACTCGCAATCACCCGTGTGGCGCTTCGGCCGACGGTCACCTTCGCCCCGGGCAAGGGCGTGGATGGCGAAGCGCTCGCGGCCCTGCACCACCAGGCGCACGAGGAGTGCTTCATCGCCAACTCCGTGAAGACGGAGGTGACGGTGGAGGGGTGACCGCACAAACCCGCGACCGCCGGTCGCGCTTCCCCGAAA
>CAZPFK010000045.1:7867-15099 GCA_964585855.1 uncultured Vicinamibacteraceae bacterium | reverse complement strand
GACGGTGGAGGGGTGACCGCACAAACCCGCGACCGCCGGTCGCGCTTCCCCGAAACCATGCCCACCACCATCGGCTACCACTGGGTGAAATCCGCCTACGGCCTGTGGCTCCCCGGTGACGAGCGCGGCCACTGGTCCGAAGCATGGGATGAAACCCTCGGCCTCATCGAGCCCCGAACCCTCCATCCCGGCGACCCTGTTCGCAGGCGAATCGCCGAGGAGCGCATGAAGCACGCGCCGACACGGCTCGATCCGTCGATGGTCCGTGTCATCATCGAGACCGTCGTCAAGTGCGCGGACGACTCCGACTGGAACATCGCAGCCATCTCCGTTGAGCCCACGCATATGCACGTCCTCATGACCCGCACCACACGCGACATCGAGAAGACGGTGATGTGGCTCGCGGACCAGACGACCAAGGCCGTACACCGGCACACGAACCACACCGGCCCGGTCTGGTCCAGAGGCCGATGGCTCCAGTTCGTTGACGACCGGTCGCATTGGGACAATCTCATGCGCTACATCAACCGCCACGGCGGAGCGCGACCGGCGTTCGCCCCTCTGTAACACCCACAAAGCCGCGACCGCTGGTCGCGCTTCCCATAACACTCCCAAACCCGCGACCGTCGGTCGCGCCTCCCCATTACACCCCCAATCCCGCGACCGCCAGTCGCGGCTTTATCTTCGCCCCGCCGGCGACGATGTGGCATGGCGAGGAAGCATGTTGTGTCCATTTCTCGTCAATCTTGCACTTTCCGGGGTGGCGCGAGCGGCGTCAATCGGTAAAATCGCCTTCCGGAAGGAGAATGAGATGACCCAATTCGACCGCCCTGCAGGTGCCGATAAGACGTCACCCGTAACCCGGCTAGTCGTTTTCGGCCTCGGCCTGACTGCGGTCGGAGCGACCGTCAACGGGCAGAACATCCGTTTCAGTTCACCGGTGGTGTACGACGAGGTTGGCGAAGTTCTCGATCTTGCGTCAGGAGATTTGAATGGGGACGGAGATATTGACCTCGCTCTCGCGTCGATCGGTGTACTGCACATTTACAGCAACGACGGGCGCGGCAACCTGACATCGGACGCGACGATCCCATACGGCGTTGGCATTTCCTGGCTCGCTGCCGGTCAGATGAATGACGACGATGCGCTTGACCTGGTCTGGATCGAGCGACCTTCCGGACAGGACAACCAGCTCGTTGTGTGGTACAACAGCGGTGACGGCCGGACCGGTGAGGTCGTGCGTCTTCCGGTCCAGATTGAAGCCGGCTGGCTGAAGCCGCGCCCGCTTCTGTGCGACCTCAACGGCGACGGACTAGATGACGTGGTAGCACTGCGCGAATCAAACCTCGTGGCGTTGACCAACAACGGGGATCGCACATTTACAGAGAGAACCATCTTCGATCAGAACGATCAGAACTACAGTATTAAATCGCTGGTCGCAGGAGACATCGACGCTGACGGCGACATCGACATCGGGCTGATCGCTCAATATATCGAATACCATTACGACAAGCGCATCATTGACACGCGCGTTCTACTGCTTCGAAACGACGGAGTAGACCGTCCCTTTCCCATAGAAGCTGAAACCGCGATTGACTTCTCATCAGAGGATACGGCTGCGTATGACATGGCCATCGGCGACTTCGACGGTGACGGGGATCTGGACTTTGTCGTATCCGGAGCGCCGATCGATCCCGACGGTCAGTTCAACCGAATCGTCTTCCTCGAGCGAACCGGGCGCACCCTCACGGAAACATGGAATCATTACGCATCCAGCGGCTCTGACATTCAACTCAACGTCTCAGACGTGAACGCAAACGGTCGGCTTGACCTCCTCATGACGACCAGCGCCGTCAACGGCATCCACGTCATACAGAATGACGGCGACTTCATCTTCTCCGGACTGAGCCCGTTTCCCTCAGCCATCACAGACTCAAGATTCAACGTCGCGGACCTCAACGGGGACGGCCTGCCGGATCTTATCGACGCGGGAACCGGGGGGTTTGCAGTACTGTTCAACGAATCACGTGTTGACGGCCCCCAACTGTTAGCCGGACCCCTTCAGCGTGGAGAAGACGCCACAATCGCAGTGCGGATGGCCGCTCCCGGAGAACGTGTCTACGTGGCCTACAGCCGCGAGGCGCCGGGCAACTCCGTCGGACAGTCGCTGCTTGGAGGAATCACGCTCGACCTGCAGGAGCCCATCGGCCTGGTCGGCTCCGCAGTTGCAGATGCCAACGGTCAGGCCTTGATTCGACTCACTGTCCCCGTGAGAGCTCCCCTCGGACCCGTCGTTCTGCAGGGTGTCATCCGGCGAGGAGATCTCGGAGATGCTTCGGTCAAGACCCCATTCCAGGTCGCAGTGATCACGGACTGACCCGTACAAGCGAGGGAAGACTCATGAATACTTGCTGCACCCGCCTGACAACAACCGCCTCTACACTTGTAGTCTTCGGGCTTGGTACGCCTCGATTCACTCTCGCCCAGACGCAACTGTCTTTCTCCGAGCCCGTGATCTATCCCACTGCCACTGAAGTCGCAGGAATTGTTCCTGCGGACATGACCGGCGACGGCCGGACAGACCTTCTCGTTTCTGAGTGGCTGGAGACTGTTTCATTGTTCGGCGGCGTCGGTGCCGGCCAATTCCGCGTGACAGGATCGCTCTACCAGCAGGCTACGTTTCTGGAATCCATCATCGCCACAGACCTCAACGGTGATCTCATTACGGACGCAGTCTGGCCCGGCTCAGGTCTTGGCGGCGACGGACTCTTCATGTTCTACAACAGCGGCAATGGTCGCACCGGCCGCCTTCACTTCATCCCGCATCCACGTCCAATCCGGTACATCGCCTCCGGTGACTTCAATAACGACGGATCGCTCGACCTCATCGCCGTCGACGATCGAGCCTCCAGCGCACTCGTACATTACTTCGAGAACCAGAACGGACAACTGACGCTGGTCAGGTCACTCGGCCCGGCTGACAGCCACAACACGGGGCTGGCCGTTGGCGACTTTGACGGCGACGGCGATCTCGACTTTGCAGTAAACTCACTTAATTCGCGAGACAGCTCCGAGTACGGATGGAAGCTTTATAGCTCGCACGTCCAGATCTTCTACAACAATGATGGGCAGGGTTCATTCTCACAGACCGAGTTGATCGAGTTGCCATGGGGCCCGTTCAGTACATATGACGATCTGTTTCCGGTAGACCTCCAGGCTGGGGACCTTGACGGTGATGGCGACATCGACCTCCTCGTCGCTGCGATCGTCTATGAGAATCCCGCGTTACTGCCTGAAATCCTTATTGTTGAGAATGTCGATCACGGTACTTCGTTTATCACACACGATCCCCTTCTCCTTCCACGCGTGTCACGCAAGACCTGCGCGGTCTCCCTTGGTGATCTCGACTCGGATGGCGATCTGGACATCGCCTACCGCGACTTCTACGGCCTGTGGACCCTTGAAAACCTCAGAAACCTTAACTTTGCCGAAGCACGGAGCATCACGGATCAGAACTACTCAAATGACTCGGTCCTCCTCCTCTCAGACTTTGACGGCAACGGCCAACTCGATATCGCCGCGGGGAACCCTCCGGGATTCGTGACCCTCCTCAACACCACCGCCATCAACAACCCCATCCTGCAACAACCCCTCCTCAAGCGAGGCGCGCCCGCAACCCTTCGCGTCACCGGCGCCCAGCCCGGCGAACAAGTCGACTTCTTCTACTCCCGCACCGGTGCCGGCAACAGCCCCGGTCAACCCGACTACGGCGGCCTCATCCTCGATCTCCTCGCGCCCATCACACCCGCCGGCTCGGCAATCGCCGACTCCGACGGATCGGCCGAGCTCGAACTCGACATTCCCGCCAATGCCCCGCTGATCCCGCTGGTCATCCAGGCCGCAATCGCACGTGGCCCCGAAGGCGTCGATTCGGTAAAGACGCCGTTCCGGTCAACTCGAATCCTGCCGTAGCCCCTGCCTACCATCCCCCCGTCCACACACCCCCATGACCACCACCCGTCCCATCATCGCCATTCGAATTACCACGCCCCGCAACGGGCATGGCCGATGATCTGACGCGCTCCACTCCCCCCTCTCCCCCCACTGACGCCTCAGACCCCTCGGCCCCGCCCGGCGCGGGGCCGGTTGCATTTCTGCTCACCGCTATCATCGCATCCACCCCCGCCGCACCCCGGCGACGCAAGGACTCCCGACCATGACCGCCTCATCCGATCCGCAGGCCCCCTCCCGCTCCTGGAAGGAGACCCTCAACCTCCCCAAAACCCCCTTCCCCATGCGGGCAAACCTCGTCCAGAACGAGCCCGCAAGCCGCAAACGCTGGGACGCCATCGGCCTCTACGACCTCCTCCGAAAGCGCCAAAGCCCCAACGGAACGTGGAACTTCCACGACGGCCCCCCCTACGCCAACGCCTCCATCCACATCGGCCACCTCCTCAACAAGGTCCTCAAGGACCTCGTGGTCCGCACCCGAAGCGTCATGGGCTACGACGTCGCCTTCGTGCCGGGGTGGGACTGCCACGGCCTGCCCATCGAGCACCTCGTCATGACCGACCTGGTCAACTCCGGCAAGATGAACAAGCTCAAGGACCTGCCCGAGGAGACCTACCGCATGGCCGTGCGCCGCGAATGCCGCGCCCACGCCGAGAAGCACGTCAAACTCCAGGCCGAACAGATGCAGCGGCTCCACACGCTGGCCGACTACGCCCATCCCTATATGACGATGGCGCCGGAGTTCGAGGCCGGCACGCTGGAGGTCTTCGCGCTGATGGTGCGCAACGGGCTGGTCTACCGCGATCTCAAGCCTGTCCACTGGTCGATCGAGAACCAGACCGCGCTCGCCGAGGCCGAACTCGAGTATTACGACCGCACCGACCCCTCGGTCTACGTCTGCTTCGACGTCGCCGACCCCGCCGCCCTCGCCCGCGCCTTCGGTGTGAAAGCGGCCGATGTCGGCGAATCTCCCGCCCTTCTGATCTGGACGACGACGCCGTGGACGCTGCCGGCCAATCTCGCCATCGCCGTCCACGAGCGCTTCACCTACGCGCTGGTGCGGCTGGGAGACCGCTGCGTCATCGTCGCCGAAGACCTCGTCGCCGAGGTGGCCAAAGTCGCCGGCGGCGCCAAAGCGCAGGTGCTGGGAACGTGCGCCGGCGCCGACCTTCTGGGGCTGACCTATCGCCATCCGTTCCTGGAGCAAGTCTCGCCGGTTGTCTCGGCCGACTACGTCACGCTCGAAGACGGCACGGGCCTGGTGCACACAGCGCCCGGCCACGGCGCCGATGACTACCACACCGGCATGAAGCACGGGCTGGCGATCTACTGCCCTGTGCGCGAGGATGGGACGTATGACGACTCGGTTCCGCCGTGGCTGCGCGGCCTCTCCATCTGGGAGGCGAACAAACTGATCATGGCCCGCCTGCGCGAGTCGGGCCATCTGCTGCACAGCCACGACTTCGTCCACTCGTATCCACACGACTGGCGCGGCAAGAGCCCGGTGATCTTCCGCGCCACCGAGCAGTGGTTTGTCCGCATCGACGATCCGACCCACAACCTGCGCGAAAAAGCGCTGGCCGCCGTCGGTTCGGGCGTCTCCTTCGTCCCCGACTGGGGCCGCAACCGCATGCGCGGCATGCTCGAGTCGCGCCCCGACTGGTGCCTCTCCCGTCAGCGCGCCTGGGGCCTGCCCATCCCCGCCTTCTTCGACGCCGCCGACCTCGAAGCCAAGCGCTACCTGCTCACCGAACACTCGGTGATGGCCGTGGCCTACAACATCCAGAAGCACGGCTCGGACTACTGGTTCACCGCAACGCCCGAGCAACTGCTCGACGGGTACGACGCGGCAAACGATCCGGATTGCCCGGAGTGGTACACGCCCGGCTCAGCCCTGCGAAAGTCGCGCGACATCTTCGACGTCTGGTTCGAATCCGGCTCATCCTGGAACCCCGTCCTGCGCGGGCGCGGCCTCGGCTTCCCCGCCGATCTCTACCTCGAAGGGTCGGACCAGCATCGCGGCTGGTTCCAGGCCTCGCTCCTCTGCGCCCTCGGCTCCGTCGGCACAGCGCCCTACCGCGAATTGCTCACCCACGGCTTCCTCGTGGACAAGGACGGCCGCAAGATGAGCAAGAGTCTCGGCAACGCTTTGCAGGTCGAGACGCTGCTGAAGGATCACGGAGCCGACGTCTGCCGCTGGTGGGTTGCGAGTCTGAACTATGAGAACGACATCAAGGTCGATCCCGAGTTTTTCGCGCTCGCAGGCGAGTCCTACCGCAAGGTGCGCAACACGCTGCGCTTCCTGCTGAGCAACCTCTACGACTTCGACCCGGCGCAGCACGCCCTCAACGTCGCCGATCTGCCCTCAACCTCACTCGAGGCCTGGGTGCTCGGCGAGCTCAACGACCTGCAGCAGACCGTCGTCAGCGCCTGGACGACCTACCAGTTCCGCGCAGCGCACGCGGCCATCTTCAACTTCTGCAACGACACGCTCAGCGCCATCTATTGCGCCGCCGTCAAGGACCGCCTCTACTGCGACGCCCCCGACAGCGTGCGCCGGCGACGGGCGCAGACGGCGATGTACCACCTCGCCGAGGCCCTCTGCCGCATCCTCGCGCCGCTGATCCCCCACACCGCCGACGAGGCCTGGCGCGCCCTGCACAACCTCGGCCCCAAAGATGAGCCGCAGCGCTGCATCCACCTCGAGATGCTGATCGATCCCCTGCCCGTCTCCACCGACTCGCGCTTCGGCGAGATCATGGAGCGCCGCGACGCCGCCCTGCGCGTCCTCGAACAGGCGCGCGCCGCCGGAACCGTTGAGAACCCGCTCGATGCCGAGGTACACGTCGCCGACGCCGACGGCCTGCTGGCCGCGATCGCGCGCGAGACCATGGCGCATCGCGAGGACTTCACAACCGACTTTGCCGACCTGCTGGGCGCAAGCCGGGTCTCCTTCGTCCCGCCGGGTCAGGAGAAGGTTGTGCCGCTGCTGGATCAGCCGCGCTGCGATCGCTCCTGGAAACGAGATGCCACCGTGAAGCCGCGCTCCGACGGCTCCACATTGTCCGATCGCGATGCCGCCGCCGTCGGCATTCGCTGATCCAGTGCCCCACACTCCCTCACGGACCATACCAGGCTGAAGCGCAAGCGAGGCCTTCCGGGTGGCACACGCATCTTGCCTGTTCCACTGCCGCCCCGGTCAGGTCACACCTCGACGAAGA
>CAZPFK010000045.1:0-7767 GCA_964585855.1 uncultured Vicinamibacteraceae bacterium | reverse complement strand
CCCCGCACTCCGGACACCGCACCACCCCGCCCACACCCGCCTCCTGCCCACGAAGGTCGTACCGGCAACGACGGCAATGCCCCGGCGGAACCGCAAAATACAGATACCACGGCCACGCTCCCAGCACCACCCACCCGATCGCCGGGATCCACAGCGGCAGCCGCACAAACCACCACGTCGGGTACACGTGGTAATCCGGCATCAGATCAAGATCGGGCGGCCATACGACCCTCCCCTGCGCTGACATCGGCCCCCCGTGACGCGGATCATGCTCGAAGTACAGCCGCCCGCCCTCCAGGCGCACCACCAGCGATCGGCCGTGTGCGCCCGCCGAGATGAAGGCGGATGCAACGAGGATCAGCAGCGTCGCAGCAAGCCCGACAAGCGTGATCCATCGCAGGACTCTCACGGTTCCGCCGCTCCCGCACGGGTGATCGTCAGCGTCCGGAAGCCCGGCCGCCGTGCGCAACTCTACGCCCCTCTGCCCTCTCTACCATTGTCAACTCATGCTCCGCTACTACCGCTTCCACAACGACCTCCCCCACCCGCTGCCCGCACGACCCGTCTACCTCCGGCCCGAGAAGGGCGAGGGCTGGCCTGAGCACTGCCCCCCCATCCGCGCCGCCAACGCCTTCGGCTGGGATGTCCTCAACCCCTTCCGGATGGTCTTCCTTCGGGATGATGAGGGTGAATGGGAGATCGAGGAGGCCGTCGAGGTCCACAGCGATGTCGATCTCGACGCAGGCCTGACTCCCGCGCCGCAGATCAACGCCTGGTTCTGGGAGCGAGACCAGCAGCTGCCCCACCGCATTACCGACAACGTCTACGCCGCCATCCGCCACCAGTGCAAGATCAGCACCTTCCTCTACCTCCACACCGATCCCGATGAGCTCACCCTCATCCGCGCCGTCCCCAACCTGCGCCGACCGTGGTCGGTCATCGAGGCCCTTGCCGAGACCGACCGCTACTTCCCCGCCCACCCCTGGCACACCGTCATCGAGCTGCCCCGCATCGAGGAGAGCACGATCGACCGCGTCGTCATCGAAGAGGGTGAGCCGCTCTGCCGCCTCATCACCCTTCCGCGTGCTGAGTTCGCCGCTGCGGAAATGACCGGGCCGGAGTTCGGCCGCGCCTTCGCCTCGGGGCAGGCCTGGCTCTCGCTGCATGGCCGGGGCGATCGCCCCGAGGAACTCGACATCCGCGGGGCGTACGCCAAGGAGCAGCGCAACCCGACCTTTGCGGTCCAGCCGGCTGATGTCGCGGGGGGAAAAGAAAAACCTCCTCGCCACTCAGTCAGGGCAGCGAGGAAGGAAGGAGGAAAGGAGAAAGAGTCTTGAACACTCACCTTCGGCAGGGGTGTCGGAGGAGGTGGCCGACACACCCGCATGCATTACAGGACTTTTTACCGTCTTTTCACCCCACCTGTCAGAAAAAATCAGAAGAGTTGAATGCCTGCGAATCCACATGCATGCGGTAGTTTCACAGGCACATGGTAAAACTACCGTGCTGCGACGTAAGACACTGCTATGACTGATCTTCCAGCCGATGCGATCTCAGCCGTGGCCACACCAGCCCGGCTCCCCCTGCGCGACCGCTGCCGCGCTGCCGGCTTCGCCGCGCTCGGCCGCTGCCTCATCGCTGCAACCGGGCTGACCATGCGCCTCCGCGTCCCCCATGAGAATCACCTGGTCAGGATTCGCCGCCTCGGCCCCGGCCCCGTCCTCGTCGGTCTGTGGCACGGACACTTCATCCCATTCATCCGCTACGGCCGCCACAGCGATGTCGTCGTCGTCGTCAGCCGCAGCCGCGACGGTGAGATCCTCGCCCGCATCCTCCACGGCGAGGGGTGTACAACCGTTCGCGGCTCCTCCTCCCGCGGTGCCGTCGCCTCGGTTGCGGAACTCGTGCGAAAGGTCCGCGACGGTTCCGATGCCGCCATCGCCGTCGATGGTCCGCGCGGCCCGCGCCACCAGGCCAAGCCCGGCATCATCCTCGCCTCCAAGATGACCGGCGTCCCCATCCTTCCCGTCGGCGCCGCCTTCAGCCGGGCCTTCGCTGCCGGATCATGGGACCGCTTACAGATTCCGCATCCCTTCGCCCGCGTCGTCGTCTGTGCCGATGAGCCGATCCTCGTCCCGCCCGACGCTGATGATGCGGCCGTGGAGCGGTATCGAGTCGACCTGGAAGCCGCCATCGGCCGGGCGACCGCCGCAGCGGAGGCGCTGGTGCGGGACCGGGAGGCCTTCGCGCGGTTGCCGGCCTTCCGGGGGATGGCCTGGACACGAGTGGGCCGTTGAAAAAACGAAAACGCCGCCCGCGCTCAGCGAACGGCGATTCAGTGGAGCGGATGAGGATCGAACTCACAACCTCCTCGATGCGACCGAGGCGCTCTCCCAATTGAGCTACCGCCCCTCAAGACCCGGCACACCGCCCGATCGGCGTCGCCGGCGGCCATACTTGTAGTCGTGCAGCGACTCCACGGCAAGGAAACTCTCACCACTGAAATCTCCATGCCCCTCGGGGATACCATGCCCCGCATGCTTCCTACGACACATCGCGCCCTTCTGATCGCCATCCTGCTTCCCCTGCTGATTGCCGCCTGCGGAGAGCGGAATCCCCCCGCGCGGCCCTCCGGAACGGGCATCTACCTGGCCTGCGAGCCGCTCGGCGATCTCATTGAAACCCTCTGTGAGGGCATTGAGCCGGTCACAACGGCCGACCCGGCCTCGGCTGCCGTCCTCGTTCTGCGAACGGGGACACCGGGGGCCGAGGAGGCCCGAAGCGCTGCAGCCGACACTGACGCCATCGCCATCACCCTCGGGTCCGGAGAAGCCAGCTGGCCCGGTCTTGACGAAGCGCGGGAGGCGATCTTCGGCGTCGCCGAAGCGCTCCGCCTGCTCCATCCCGACCAGGGCGACCGCATCCGCCGTCAGGAAATGGCCGTGCAGATGGCGCTGACAGAACTCTACCTCGAAGCCGAGCCCGCCCGTGAGACACTCACCGGCCGCGCTGTCGGGGCTGACGATGTCTACTTCGCCGACGCACTTTCCGATCTGGAGGTCGGCGACGAAGACGGCGAGCCGATGGTCATCAACCTCGAAGGACTGCGCGAGGCGGTCGCCGGTCTCTCCTTCATCGAAGGAACACGCCGGCTGATTGAGCGGCTCAACGCGGCCTCATCCGGCGGCTGAGCGTCAGGCGATGGACCGGTCGGCCAGCAGGTCACGCGTCGATCGCCTCAGCAGCGAGAAGGCAGGCGGCACGGCGGCGAGAATCGTAAACGCGATCGTCACCGCCCAGGCGATCGCCAGCGGAACCGGCGCCGGTCGCGGCGAGAAGACCACTCCCGCCAGAACCCGATTCAGGTAGACACCGTTGTATGCCCCGGCAACACCGAGCAACGTACCGACCACACACGCCGTCAGCCCGATCACCAGCGCCTCGGCAAGGATGAGGCGGAAGGTCAGCCCGGGAGTTGAGCCCACGGCCCGGATCACGCCGTACTCGAACTGCCGCGAGGCGACGTTGGCTGCGATCACGTTGGCCGTTCCGAGCCCGGCCACCAGCAGCGCCGCCAGTGCGATGAAACTCGAGGCGAAGAGAAAGCGGTTCATCACATCATTGAGGAAGCGATGGATCATCCGGCCCGAGCCGAAGCGCACCGGCCCGAGCAATGCCGTCATCTGCCGCTCGGCCTCTTCGTCGGAGACTTCGGCGGCAAGATCGAACTGCACGAGGTGAATCTCATCATTGCGGAAGAGCCGAATCGAGTCGGCCCGGGTGGCAAAAACACTGCTGATGGCCTGCTCGTGAAACTCCCCCTCGATGCCGAAGAAGTTCGTCGCCAGGTCCAGCCCGGGCGAGGAGACGACGCCGACGATCTCAAACTCCTGCACGTTCCCGGGAGGTCCGAGATTGAGCCGCTGCCCGACGCCGATGCCGCGCGCTGCGAGGAACTCCTTGGCAACAAGGATGGCGCCGCCCTCCAGCAATCGCGGCAGGGCCGTCTCCTGCGAGCCCTCGATCCACTCCAGGTGCGTCATCGAGAAGAAGGGCTCTGGCTCGAAGGTGATGAAGTTCACAAACTGCGAGTCGATGCCGCGAACACCGAAGAGATGGCGATTGGGCGATTCAAGACGCAGCAACCCCACCGCGCAGGCGTTCTCCACGAAGGGCAGCGCACGAATCTCTGCCAGCGCTGAATCGTCAAGCCCCGTCCACGACTGCACGAAAGCATCGGGAAACTCAATGGGCTCGATGAAGTCGCGGATCACGCCGTAGCCGTTGATCCACAGCGCCGTCGCAACAGCCAGCCCCAGCATCATCGCCCCCGCCGTGAAGCCGTGGCGGAACGGCGTGGCTTCCAGCGCCCCGCGCAGGGCCGCCGACGGCACGGCCAGCGCTCGTGCGACAATCGGCGAGAGCAGCGCCGTCAGCAGGAGAATCGCCGGCACGCCCAGCAGGAAGAAGCCCGTGACCAGCGCCGGAATCCCGACGGTGATGTAGGACCAGAACCCGACCTGTTCATTCTCCGGCAGTCGCAACGCGAGATACTGCGCTGCGATCAGCACCACACCGATCGCCGTCACCGCCAGCACACCCCGGGTTGAGGGTGCCTGCGCTGAGACCGACAACGCGGTAAGGGGAGAGACCCGAGAGGCCCGCCAGGCCGGCAGCAGCGATCCCGCCACACCGGCCGCAGCGGAGACTCCAAGCGCTGCAACCACGCCGCCTGCCGAGAGCGAGACGCCCTCGCGGATCAGGTCGCCCAGGACGCGACCGAGGATTGCGGTGAACAGCGCTCCGAGGGGGATTCCGGCCAGACCGCCGAGCATCGCGATGACGGAGCCGGAGAGGAGCTGCGAGAAGAAAATCTGCGCGCGCGAGGCGCCGATGGCGCGGAGAATCCCCAGCTGCCGGATGCGCTGTCGCACCGCCGTCGTCATCCCGGTGAGGATGATGAACGAGGCCGTCATGAAACACAGCAGCGAACTGACCCAGAAGGTCAGCTTGATCCCGCGCAGGTTCCGATCCACCCCCGCACGCAACAGGTCCGACTCCACCAGTTCAGCCGGCAACTCCAGCTCATCCCTCCGCTCCGCCAGAACCGCGCGCGGATCGAATCCCTCGGCGATCACCACATCGGCCATCGTCACCCGGCCGGCGTACCCCGGCCCGGCAATCCGGCCCAGCGTCTCGCGCGGCATGCGGATCTCGGGCTTCTGCAGGATCGGCAGGTTCAGACGCTGGTGAACCCCCGCGATGCGCAGCGTCGCCTCCCGGCCCCAGGAGCCGGCGATCACCTCATCGCCGACGGCGAGGTTCAGTTCTTCGGCGACACGCGGGTCGATGATCGCCTCGTCCGGGGCGGCGGGGATCGCGCCCTGCGTCACGTTGACCGGGTGAACGAGAAACTCGGTCTCGAGGTCGACGCCGTGGGCGGTGAAGACGAGTTCCCGATCGGTGCGTGGATTTCGCAGCAGCACCGTCGTCGTCAGCCGCGGCGCGATCCGCTCCACCTCGGGCCAGGCGCGGAGCGTGTCGAGGACTTCGGCATCCAGGCGTCCCCCCGTCTGGTGCCGCAGGCGCAGCTGGGCGACGCCGAGGGTATCGCGCATGATGGCGCGGATGGAGGTGTCCACGCTGTGCAGCGTGGAGGACACCGCGATCACGAAGGAGACCGCAAGCGCCACCGCAAGGGCCAGCAGGGCGTTAAGCCCCGGCCGCGTCACCAATGAGTTGGCAGCGATTCGCCAGCCAGCCCGGATCACGATCGGTCACCTCGAAATCTCCGGCCAGTCTCCCGTCGCGAAGGACAAAGACGTGCCGGCAGTAGGATGCGGCGTCAGGTTCGTGTGTGACCATGAGCACCGTGATCTTCCGCTGCGCCGGAAGCTCGGCAAGCATCGACCAGATGGTCCGGCTGGTCGTCGAGTCAAGGTTGCCCGTCGGCTCATCGGCCAGCAGAATCGGCGGGTCGAAAAAAAGTGCGCGCGCCATGGCGATCCGCTGCTGCTCACCGCCGGAGAGGGCGTCGGGCCGGTGCTCCAGGCGATCGCCGAGCCCCAGCGAGGTCAGCAGCTCCTCCGCACGGGCGCGCGCCTCACGCTCCGGGCGGCCGTCGAGCACGGCAGGAAGAGCCACGTTGTCCACGGCGGTCATCGTCGGGATGAGATTGAACTGCTGAAAGACGATGCCGATGGTCCGCCGGCGGAAAACCGTCAGGGCTTTCTCGCTCATCGCGGCAAGATCGGTCCCGGCTATCTCGACCGAGCCCGAGTCGGGCCGGTCCAGCCCCGCCAGCAGGTGCAGCAGCGTGGACTTTCCCGAGCCGGATGGCCCCATGACGGCGTAGAAGCCGGCCTGGTCGATGCTGAAGGAGAGACCGCGCAGGGCGGGAACCCTTCGGGGGCCGAGGGGATAGGACTTGTGGACATCCGAGAGCGCGATCATCGCTGATTATACGGAGGCCGCCACATCCCCTTTCGCCAGGAATCGGTGGGCAACCTGCCACACCGGGCCGGCCCCCATCACCACCAGCAGATCGCCCTCCCGGCAGATGATCTCCAGCTGCTCCACGATCGCATCGAAGGGATACAGGTGCATCGCCAGCACGCCCCGGCCCCGGAGCCGGTCCACCAGGTCGGCTGCGGAAATGCGGTGCTTCTCCGTCTCCGAATCGCGCACAAAGTAGATGTGCGGCACAATGACCACATCGGCCGACTCAAACGAAGCCGCAAACTGCTCCAGCAGGAAGCGCGTCCGGCTGTGCTGGTGGGGCTGGAAGACGCAGATCAGCCGCCTCGGGTTCTCGGCCGCCCGCAGGGCGCGCAGCGTCGAGTCGATCTCCGTGGGATGATGCCCGTAATCGTCATAGACCACGACGCGACCGCCGTTGACGGTGCGCTCGCCCAGCCGCTGCATCCGCCGGTCAAGCCCCCGGAAGGAGGTCAGCGCTGAAGCGACTTCCTTCCACGTGCATCCGAGCGTGTGCGCAAGGACCGCCGCGAAGGCGGAGTTGGCGGCGTTGTGCTCCCCGGGCATGTGAAGCGTCCACTCCGCCTGGCGTTCGCCGTCCCGTTCCAGCGTCACCACGTTGCGCTGCGGATCGAACTCGTAACGCCAGTCGGCCTGCGTGGAGAGGCCGATCGTCTCCACCTCGCAGGGCAGCCCCGCCGCCACTTGTGTGCGATGCGCCAGCTCGTGGTGAATGAGCAGTCGGCCGCCGTGCTCCCGATCCGGCAGCAGCAGGGCGAACTCGTGGAAGGCGCGGATGATCTCGTCGATTGAGCCGTAGATGTCGAGGTGGTCCTCCTCGATGTTCAGGATGGCGGCAATCGTCGGGCGGTGGTTGTGAAACGAGCGGTTGAACTCGCACGCTTCGGCCAGCACAATGCCGGGCTCGCCGCTGCGCGGGTTGACCGCCGCCCCGGTTCGGCTGCCGCCGCCGATCTGCGGGCAGGTCGCCCCGACAATGAAGGAGGGATCAAGCCCCGACGCCGTCAGGACATGGGCGAGCATCGCCGTTGTCGTGCTCTTGCCGTGCGTGCCTGCCACCGAGACGCCCGTCCGCCCCAGCATCAGCCGGCCCAGCGATTGCGCATACGAGATGATCTCGACGCCCCGTGTCGAGGCGTTGAGCCGCTCCGGATGATCCGGAGGGATCGCGGCCGAGGTGATGACAAGGTCGCAATCGGCGGGAATCTCCGCGGCATCCTGGTCGAAGGTGACGGGAATCCCCTGGCGCTCGAGGCCGTCGGTGATCGA
>CAZPFK010000044.1:9372-21888 GCA_964585855.1 uncultured Vicinamibacteraceae bacterium | reverse complement strand
CCGACTGCGGGCATAGCTCAGTTGGTAGAGCGTCAGCTTCCCAAGCTGAATGTCGAGGGTTCGAGTCCCTTTGCCCGCTTTGAGCCACCTGACGGCTTTCGCGTCAGGAGCCCCCTCATCAATGATTGACGAGCGCTCGCCACAGCTCGTCTCTCCCGCGCTCCATCCCTGGGCAACGCCCTGAGGCGCCTCCGCCGCATCACCGTCTTTCGTCTGGTCTGCGACTGTCCGAAACCCCGGGCTGCCCCAGCCCGCGAGATCGAGGTGGCGTATCACACAGAGGTCCTGTCCAATCGTGGGGATTGGCGCGTCGGCCGGCGGGCTGGATGCGATGATTGCGCTCTTCGATGCCGGGCCGTCGCTTGCGGGCATGGCCTTCATTGTCGTTCAGCACCTCGATCCGAAGGGCGAGAGCCATCTGGTCGATCTGCTCTCGCGACATACCTCGCTGAAGGTGCAACCCGCCAAGGATGCGTTGGCCATCAAGCCCGACCACATCTACGTCTGCATTCCCAATCGCGACCTGGTCGTCAAGGACGGCCACCTTCGACTGCTCGACACTGAGGCCGAACGCAGCCAGCGCCGCCCGATTGATCGGCTCTATGACTCGATGGCGTCAGAGTACGGCGACTGCGCGATTGCGATCATTCTCTCCGGCACGGCGGCTGACGGGTCGCGCGGTATCTCCGCGATCAAGACCGCAGGCGGCATGGTGATCGTGCAGGACCCTGAAACGGCGGAGTTCGACGGCATGCCCCGCAATGCCATCAGCACCGGGTTGGCGGACCTGGTTCTGCCCGTCGTGGATATGCCGTCGGCCGTCGCCGCTCAGAGCACATCGACTAGCCGAGGATACAATGACAACACCGACTGCGGGCTTGGCTCAATTGGTCAAGCGTCAGCTTCCGAAGCTGAATATCAAGGGCTCAAGTCCCTTTGCCCACTTTGAGCGAAGAGGCGTATGCAGGCTAGTCGAGCGACGATGGGTTCTTGGAGATTCGTCCTGCTCGTCCATGGAGGATCGACCCATGGCTAGGCGTGGGCGACCCAGTGAACAGTTTCGGCGTGAGACCGATGAGGGGCGAATCTGGCGGGTTATCTCGATTCTGATACGCCAAGGCGATTTCACCCGCACGGCCCGAGATGTCGCTACCCAGGCGGGCTGCTCGTTGGCCGCTGTCGGGAAGAACAGACTCTGGAAAGAGTACAAGCTCAGGAAGTGCAGTCTTCCTGAGCACTCGCAACAAAGAGCGCGTGTTTCCCGCCATCACCATGATGAAAGCGTCGAAGGCCGGGTATACCAGATCATTCGAGTCTACTCCAACGAGAACGATTTCTCACTCACCGTGAGGAGACTGGCGGAAATTGTGGGTTGTTCGCCCAGTGCAGTGGGAAAGACAGAGGCGTGGAAGGTTTACGTCAAAGCACGGGCTCAAGAAGTTGAGGCGGCGAAGGCCCGAATGATGGGTCCGAGAATTATGTGAACAAGCTCCGTGCTGTTTCATGATCTGTGGCGAATCTGCAATTCTCTGTAAATAAGGAATTTACGTCAGTGTGCCGCCAGTGGCCCGGCATGGGCTAAGGGCCCTAGTAGTGGACGCCGGTGCCTTTGGTAGCGAGACAATGCAACTATGCCATCGGCACTCGCGTGGGCTCTCTGTCCATGCTGGGCAGTTCGTAGCACATGATGTGTGCAAGGGCTGGAAGTGCGACATGCTCGCCCATGGTAACCGTGCTGGTTCGATTCTTCGCTCCAGGGCTTCCTTGTAGTACTGGGGGCGGCAAGTCGCACCTGCTCAGGCCTGTGTTGCCAGGTGTGCACCAGAAATCCGGTGAAGATCGAAACGTCTCTTGCTCGTGCTCCACAACAGCGAGGAGTAACCGGAAGGCTGTAAATGGCTGTTGATGCGAATGCATTCTGTACCCACAGACGGTGCAGTGCACGTCGCTAACGTCTTTCACTCCCCGCATTCGTAGTTGTTTTGAATCGGAGCCCTGACATGCCATCCAGTGGTGGCGCGTCCGGGCATTGTCCATTTTTTTGTTTTTGGAGGATGACCCATGCGCTCTGATCAGTCTCATTCATCCGTGTTGGATTGCTTCGTCCCCTACAGCGGCGATTCCGTACGCCAGTGCCTGCTCCGCGCAGCGATATGCAGTCGCCTCGCCAAGATTGTGAGCGACGTTCCGCTACGCCGAAAGCTCTATCGATACAAACACCAGAACATCCGTGCCTGCCTGGCCCAGTCGCGCGGTGAGGTTGAAGTCCGCGCCGACCGCGATCGCTACTTCGGGCTTCTCTCGGTACGGCTGTGCAATGGCACTGGAGTCTGGGTGCATACCCACCAGAACTGGATCAATGAGTCCTGAACGAGGCGACCATGTCAACCAACTAATGAGGAGAACGTCTCATGCGAAATCGTGACCTGAAGCGCAGGGCTTGGCTGCAATGGGGCCATTCATTGGCAAAGCCTTGTGTATCCCGCGTTAACGGATACCTGAAGTTCTGTAGTTCGTGTAAGCAGCGGATATACCTCAAGAAGGACGTCGATAGTGTGTGGCGACCGTATGAATCATGGCTGGATGGAAAGGTCGCTACGGGTGAATGGCACCTGCACGATTGTGACGAATGACGATCCTTTGCACACCTGTCAACCACTCAAGCAGGGGTTTCATGCTTGGACGGGAACAGAATCGGGTCGGTGCTTGCACCCTCCCTACGTCGAGGCTCGTCGCCGAACCGACTCACGAAGGGCGGGGTAGCGCGCGATACGCCCCCTCGTATCGCCCCGCTCCGCTATAGTGCCTCTTCAATTCACCCCCCGCGCGCCCGTCGCCGGTCGTCCGATTCCCGACCCACCAAGGAGTCTCCGCGTGATCCGTTTCGCTTTTGCAATCGCCGCCCTCTCGCTCTCCCTCGCCGCCGCACTCCCCGCCCAGATCACAACACCGGAAGAACACCTCGGCCGACCCGTCGGCGCCGACTTCACCCTCGCCGACTGGGAGGAAACACGGACCTATCTCGTCGGCCTCGGGGAGCAGAGCCCCAATGTCATTACCACCCAGGTGGGCACGACGACCGAGGGGCGCGACTTCCTGATCTCGATTATCTCCAGCGAAGAGAACCTCGCCGACCTCGAATCGATCAAGGCAAATGCCCGCCTGCTGGCCGATCCGCGCGGCGCGACGCAGGCCGAGATTGATCGCGCAGTCGAAGACGGGCGCGTCATCCTCTTTGTCTCCTGCGCGATGCACTCAACCGAGTGCGCCGGCGTGCAGTTCGGCCTCGAGTTCGCCCACACGCTGGCGACCTCACAGGACGAGCCCTGGGCTGGCGCGCGGGACCGGATGGTGACGGTCCTCTACATGACCAACCCCGACGGCATCGATCACGTGACCGAGTGGTACCGGCAGACCGTCGGCACGCCGCACGAGGGCGCTGACCTGCTGAAGCTGTACCAGTACTACTCGGGCCACGACAACAACCGGGACTGGTTCATGCTCACGCAGAAGGAGACGCGCATCGTCTCGCAGCTGCTCTACACCGAATGGTTCCCGCAGATCTACTGGGATGTTCACCAGCAGGGGTCAAACCGCGAGCGCCTCTTCGTTCCGCCCTACCGCGATCCGCTCAATCCCAATCTCGATCCCAACATCATCACCGGCATCGATGCCATCGGCAGCCGCGCCCTGCTCGACCTCACCCGCGAGGGCTTCACCGGTGTCTCCTCCGGCGTCTCGTACGACATGTGGTGGAACGGCGGCAACCGCAACGTCCCCGTCCGTCACAACATCATCGGCATCCTCACCGAAGCGGCCTCCGCCAACCTCGCCTCTCCGATCTTCCTGCCGCTCAACCGCCTCGCCAGCCCCACCGGCGCGGCCGAGTACGGCCCATCGAACCGTTTCCCAAACCCCTGGCCCGGCGGGTGGTGGCGCGTGCGCGACATCATCGATTACGAGATGGCCTTCGGCCGTTCGCTGCTGGGCACATTGACGCGCGAGCCGGAGTTCTGGCTGCGCAACGCCGTGGAGGCAGCGCAGCGCACGATCGCCGCGCCCGAGGAGGGCGCTCCGCGTGCCTGGATCATTCCCAGCGACAATCGCGACCCCGATGCCGTGGCGCGCTTCATCGACGTCCTCATCGCCACCGGCGTCGAGATCCACGTCACCGACAACGAGATCGAGGCCGACGGACGCGCCTGGCCGGCCGGCTCCATCGTGATTCTGCGCGAGCAGCCCTACGGCACGCACGTCAAGGATCTGATGGAAGTGCAGCGCTACCCCCAGGGTGAGCCGCCCTATGACGTCGCCGGCTGGACGCTCCCGTACCTCCTCGGTGTGCATCGGGTGGAGGTCATGCAGGCCATCGACGCGCCACTGCGCCGCGTTCACAGCGCCCACGAAGCGGTGGCCGACGACTTCGTCGGCGACGCTCGCATATCTGAAGGCAACGATGCGCTCTCCTCCCGGCACAGCAGCAGCTGGACGAAACTGGCGGCCTCGCTCTCCGACGGCGACCGCTGGCACTTTCTGACCGAAGGGGATCGAGCCGGGCTCTTCATTTCCGACGGCGGTACGATCGACGACGAGGAAGGCCCCGTCACGATCGACGCCATGCCCCGCATCGGCCTCTACGCACCCTGGTCCGGCAGCATGGATGAGGGATGGATGCGCTACGTCCTCGATGCCTGGGAGATTCCCTACGTCTCGGTTCGCAACGAGATGATCCGCGCTGGAAAACTCCACGACTTCCTCGACGTCCTCATCATCGCAGACATCGGCGGTCGATACATCGATGAAGGCCGCTCTCCCGGCACCCTGCCCGAGGAGTTCACCCGCGGCCTGGCTCCCGAAGGCGCCGTCGCCGTCGAGGAGTTTGTCCGTACCGGCGGCACGCTGATCACGTTTGACGGCTCAAGCGAATGGGCGATCGAACTGCTGGACCTCCCCGTCCTGAACGTCACCGATGCACCCGAAGGCCGCGACTTCTCCTGCCCCGGAAGCGTCCTGCGCGGAATCGCCGCCGACCACGCGCTGACAGCCGGCCTGCCCGACTCCATTCCCCTCTTCTTCTCACGCTCCGCCGCCTACCGCTCCATGACCGACAAGGAACGCAGCGATGCCGGCATCGCCTCGGCGGCAAACGCCGAGACGCTCATGCGCTACGCCCCGACGCGCGTGCTCCTCTCCGGCTGGATCAATCAGCCCTCCGTCATCGAAGGCCACAGCGCCTGGATGCGCATCGAGTACGGCCAGGGACGTGTCCACCTCTTCGGTTTCCGGCCGCAGTATCGCGGCTGGTCGCAGAGCACCTTTCCGCTCATCTTCCGCGCGGCCATGCTCGATCGCTGACGCCCGTCACTCCGCCCCGCCCAGCCGCCGGAACGACTCACGAAGCGCCGGGTACAGCGCGCGATACTCCGCATACGGCCCTTCGTAGCGCTCCGCCTCCGGCCCCGGCTCCGTCACCGACGTCTCCCGGACTGTCGCCGCAGCCGCCGCCTCGACATCCGGATAAACACCCGCGCCGACTCCCGCCAGCAGCGCTGCCCCGTAGGCCGCCCCCTGCGAGACGTTCACCGTCGCCGCCGGCGTCCGCAGGACATCCGCAAGCATCTGCCGCCACAAGCCGCTCCGCGCTCCGCCTCCCGAGAGGCGCACCCGCGCCGGCCGCATCCCAATCTCTCTCGACAGTTCCAGCAGATCGCGCAGCCCGAACGAGACCCCCTCGATCACCGCCCGCGTCAGGTGCGCCCGGCTGTGCCGCCGCGTCAGCCCGACAAAGGCCCCGCGCGCATACGGATCGGCATGCGGCGTCCGCTCTCCCGTCAGGTAGGGAAGAAAGACAAGCCCGTCGCAACCCGGCCCGACCGTCGCCGCCTCCACCATCATCAGGTCATACACCTCCCGGCCCTCAGACGCCGCTCTCGTCTTCAGGTCGGCGCAGAGCGTGTCACGATGCCACTGCAGACTCCCGCCCGCAGAGAGCATCACCCCCATCACATGCCACAGCCCCGGCCCCGCATGGCAGTAGGCGTGCAGCCGTCCCTGCGGATCGATCCGCGGCTCTCGCGTCGTCGCAAAGACGACCCCCGAGGTGCCGACCGCCACCGAAAACACCTCATCGCTCAACGCCCCGCACCCCACCGCCTCAGCCGCCTGGTCACCCGCGCCGGCGACAATCGGCGTGCCCTCAACCAGCCCCGTCGCCTCCGCCGCCGCTCGCGACACCGACGCACATACCTGGGGCGACTCGAACACCTGCGGAAACCATGACCGCTCCAGACCCAGCCCCGCAATCATTTCCTCCGACCACTGCCGAGAGTGCAGATCGAGCAGCGATGTGCCGGACGCATCTGCAACATCGATCGCATACGTCCCGCTCAGCCGGTAACGCACGAAGTCCTTCGGCAGCAGCACCTGCCGCAGCCGCGCATATTGCTCCGGCTCATGTTCCGCAACCCACAGAATCTTCGGCGCGGTGAAGCCCGTCAAGACCGGCTTGCCGGTCACCGCGATCACCCGTTCCCGCCCCAGCCGCTCGTGGATCGACTCGCACTGCCGCCCCGTCCGCTGATCGTTCCAGAGGATCGCCGGGCGGATGACCGCTCCATCACCATCCAGCATCACCAGCCCGTGCATCTGTCCGGTCAGCCCGATCGCTGCAATCGCCTCCGCCGAGACTCCCTCGACAGCAAGCACCGCTCGGATCGCCGCAATCGCGCCCCGTTCCCAGTCGTGCGGCTCCTGCTCGGCCCACAACGGCTTGGGCGTGTGCAGATCATGTGCCTCCGTGTGTACCGCGCGCACCGCACCGCCCGAATCAATCACGACCGCCTTCACAGCGCTCGTTCCGACATCGATGCCAAGCAGCAGGGGGGCCATCATCGCTCACATCGGCCGAGGCCACTCTCCAAGCCGCTCCGGCTTTGTCGCTCTCGCTCGCAGCAGATGCCCCTCCAGCCATCCCCGCGCGCGATCGGGATGCGAATGCGAGAACAGAATCGCCTCGTGATCCACCGAATCGATCCGGTCGTTGGCTGCACGGATCGCATCAAACGACAGCCGAAGCGCCGTCTCGACGGGCATCCGCTCCGGGTTCACATCAATCCCGAAGTACCCGCGATAGCCGTGCATCTTCAGCGTGTACAGCATCGCCTCCAGCTGCTCAGGCGCAACCACCCCCACATTCAGATCCTGGTCGTAGTTGCCAAGCGGCTGACTGTTGCAGTGCACATGCGCCAGCCGCCCCTCCGAGAGCGGCCAACTCATCGCATACGGCAGATCCTCATACCCCATCAGCACATGCCCGATCTCCGGATTCATGCAGCACAGCGCATGCCCCTCGGCGAGCAGCGCCCGGTTCTCCTCTGCACGCAACTGCGTCTCCACCATCCGTCCAAGCAGCAGACCCTCGGGCGTCGTCCCGAAGAGAATCCGCCCGCGCGGCTCATACGGCTTCGGCTCAAACGCCACCCGCACCCCCGGCGCCGCATCCATCGCCTCGGCCAGCCCGTCCGCAAACCGCTGCCGCATCGCCGCGAAATCAATCCCGAAGGGATTCTCGTACCCGTCGATCCCCGGCCACACCACCGCGAAATCCGTCTCCAGTTCAAGGTTCATCCGAAACGCCGCGATCGTCCGCTCAATCGCCGTACGCCTCGGCCCCTCCAGCGGATTCGAGAGCGAGCCCCACTCAAACTGCCGGTCCCAGAAGAGCAGCGGAATCACCGTCAGCAGCCGGATGCCTGTCTGTCGGGCAAACGTTCGCCACAGGTCAGCATTCTCCTCGTTGATCTCGTTGGGGTAATGCGCCTCCAGCGCGCTCAGCCCGTGTGCCTTCAGCCCCGCCGCGATCTCCAGCCGCGCCTCGATCGAAAGCACTTCGCCGTACTGATCGTGAAACCGGCTCCCTGCCGGTGAGAAGAACCAGATGCCCGCCGAGAACTTTGGCTCCAGCGAAAAACTCTGCAGATGCGCCAGCATCTCTTCCGACGTGCGCTGAGTTGCCTGCAAACGGAGATCAACAAGCGGCATCGCGCTTCCTCCTGCTTCCAACTACATTCCGTCCACCAGCGCCAGCACCGCCCCCGCCGGGTCGCGGATCACGAGCACTCGACCGCTGCTCAGCGGCCGTGGCCCCGCCACCACCTCCCCGCCAAGCGCGGTCACCTTCTTCGCCGCATCCTCAACATCCGCCACCCGCACATACATCAGCCACTGCGCCGGCAGATCGGTGTTCGGCCCCTTCGCATGACACACGCCAGACACGCACGTATCCGTATTAGCCGTGTGCATCGAGTAATCGTCGTAATCGCCCATCGCCACCGGGTTGGGCTTCCACCCGACCACTGAGGCGTAGAAGTCGCGGACGCCGTCGGCATCCTCCACCGTCAGGTCGTGCCAGAGAATCACGCCGTTCTCCGCATCAGCCATCACGCCTCCTTTCCCAGGATTCCGAACGCCCCCGCAAACGCCCCGGGAGCATACCGACCCACGCACCCGCCCGCCACCGGACGGTCATAGCATCGTTCATGCATGCACTTCAGACTCTTTACACCGCCTTTCTCGCTGCCTGCATTACTGCAACGGCCGGTCGTGCTGAGCCCGAATGGTCCATCACTCCCGACCACGGGCCCCACCCCGTCGGATTTCGCTCCGGCTGGATTCTCGATCACGCCCGCACCTACACAACCGCAGCTGCCGACGGCACGATCATCTACGGCCCCGCCTCTCGCCCAGTCCTCATCAACACCTGGTATCCAGCCGCCCATCCATCCTTCGGCGAGCCGATGACCCGCCGTGACTATCTCGACATCCAGTCGACCATCCCCGCGATCGCTCCACTTGCCGAAGCACTGAGCGAATACGCCGAAACCATCATCACCGAACAGGTCGCCGGCGCTGCCTATAACGACCTCGACAACGAACGCCGCTCCCTCCTCGACGACCTGCTTGACTCACCCGTCCCCGCCCGGCGGGATGCCGCAGCCGCGGGCGGACAATTCCCCTTGCTCATCTACCACGCCGGCTTCGGCTCCTCCTTTGAGGACAACGCCGCCATGTGCGAGTACCTCGCAAGCAACGGCTTCGTCGTCGCCGGCAGCGCCTTCCTTCAGGGCGATGGAGAATCCTTCAACGTCGATGCCCGCCACGCTTCCGCGCGCGATGTCGAAGCGATCATCCGGCACCTGACTCGCCTCCCCGAAGTCGATCCCACGCGCATCGCCATGATCGGCCACAGCGGGGGAGCCCACGCCGCCCTGCGCTGCGCCGCTGAGCCCAACTCCGCACTTGATGTGATCGTCAGCCTCGATACGACACAGGATTACTACTGCCTCGAACATCCACTCTGGAGATCGCTGGTGGATGACCTGCTTGCCCGCAGGGAATCACTCACCGCCGACATCCTCTTCGCGGCTGAGCCCTACGCGATCTTCACCCTTGCCGAGCAGCTCGAGTTCGCCGACCGGACCTGCATGACGGTGCCGCACCTCGACCACAACTCCTTCATCGCGCAAGGTGTCTACGCCGCCATCATCAACCCTCCCGACGACGGAGACCCGCCGACAACACAGGACGTCATCGACTCCTACCGACGCCTCTGCACCGGAATCTGGCGATACCTCGACGCCCGCCTCAATGTCAACGAAGAGTCTGCAGCGTTGATGACCCTGCTCCACGAACCCTTCCTCCTCAACAGCTGGCTTCACGCAGAAGTCATGCCGCCCGGCCCGCCTCCCGCCTCTGCCTTCGACCCAGAGAGCGGAGACGACCCCCTCCCACGAGACATCCGCCCCATCCTCCGCACCCACGGCCCCGATGCCGCCGTACGCATGCTTGAGCGCACCCTTCGAATCACCGACGACCATCCCGTCGGCCATCGCATCTTCGCCGTCTCGCTCCTGCACGAACTGCACATTCGGGGCGAGGACACCGCGTTTGAATCGCTCTGGGCCTTCTACCGAACCCGCCACCCCGACCTCGCAGACTCCTTTATCGCTCAGGCCGAACTCTGGATCCGCCTCGGAACCGCCCAGTCCCGCCTCGACTACGCCCGCACCTGCCTTGACATCGCCGCACGCCTCAGCCCCGAGCACCCCCATCTCAACGAACTCCGCAACGCCCTCGACAACCGATAGCACACACACCGGACTCCATCCGGCCCCGCATCATTTGAGTCTCCCCCTCGCCCCGTGTACCGTTGGCTCCACATGGCCCTCCACCTCTACAACACCCTCACCCGCCGGCAGGAGCCCTTCCACCCCGCCCGGCCCCCGCACGTCACCTTCTACTCCTGCGGCCCCACCGTCTACGACTACGCCCACATCGGAAACTTCCGCTCCTTCCTTGCCGCCGATCTCCTCCGCCGCTTTCTCGAGTTCTCCGGCTACTCTGTCCGCCACGTCATGAACATCACCGACGTCGGACACATGGTCGATGACTCCAGCGCCGACGGCGGCGGTGAGGACAAGATGGCCGCCGCTCAGCGCCGCCTCAAGGAGGCCAAGAAGGCCGGCGCCCTTCCCGAAGGCGCGGCCCTCAACCCCGACGATCCTTACGCCGTCGCCGACTTCTACGCCAACGCCTTCATCGACGATGCCCGCACCCTCGGCATGAAGGTCATCGCCGATGCCGACGCCGAGCCCTCGCTTCTCCCCCGCCCCACCCGCTACGTGCCACAGATGGTTCGCCTCGTGGAAGAACTCATCCGCCGCAACCACGCCTACATCGCAGACGACGGCGTCGTCTACTTCGACGTCCAGTCCTTCCCCGACTACGGCCGCCTCTCCGGCAACACCCTCGACCAGTTGCAGGCCGGCGCCGGCGGGCGCGTCGATGAAGCCGACCAGGCGAAAAAGAAGCACCCCGCCGACTTCATGCTCTGGAAGCCCGACCCCACCCACCTCATGCGCTGGCCCAGCCCCTGGGGCGAGGGATACCCCGGCTGGCATCTCGAGTGCTCCGCCATGGCCATGGAGCTTCTCGCAGGTGAGACCGGCGGCGAGATCGACCTCCACTCCGGCGGCGAGGACAACATCTTCCCCCACCACGAATGCGAGATTGCCCAGAGCCGCTGCGCCAACGACGCCCCGCGCTTCGCCCGCCACTGGTTCCACCCCCGGCACCTCTTCGTCGAGGGTGAGAAGATGAGCAAGAGCAAGGGCAACTTCTACACCGTCCGCGATGTCCTCGCGCGCGGCTTCGAACCCGCCGCCCTCCGCCTCGAACTCATCAAGACCCACTACCGCTCCAACGCCAACTTCACCACACAGGGCCTCAAGGATTCACAGCGCATGGTCAGACGCTGGCGTGCCTTCGTCGAGCAGGGACTCGCCGCATCCGGCGGCAGCGGGGGAGACGCCGCCCGCGCTGCGGCTCTCGCCGATTTCACCACCGCGATGGATGACGACCTCAACGTCGCCCGCGCCCTGGGCGTCCTCAATGCCTGGATCGGCTCCGTCGAGTCTGCGAACGCCGCCGATGCCGAACTCATGCAGCGATTCGACACCGTGCTCGGCGTCCTCAGTCTTCCTGCGCAGCCCGCAACCGACGAGGCCGACGACGATGCTGAACGCATCGAATCCCTCATCGCCGAGCGCAACGCCGCCCGCAAATCGCGCAACTTCGCCCGCGCTGACGAGATCCGAAACGCACTCGCCGAACAGGGCGTCATCCTCACCGACTCACCGACCGGAACCACCTGGGCGCGGGAGGCCCGATGAACTACCTCGTTGTCATCTCGCTCACTCTCCTCACCCTCATCGGCGGATGCAAATCGCAGCCCCGCGCCGACGAGCCGGTCCCCGAGCCCGTCCGCGCCCTCGTCGACATCCCCCTCGAATACACCGTCGGCGAAACCCAGTGCCGAGGCCAGCTCTTCTACCTCACCAACCTCGAACGCGCTCCCATGATCCTTCTCCTCGCCGATGAACGCGGCATCGATGAGTGGATCGCACAGCGCGGCCGACAGTACGCGCAGATGGGCTACGTCGTCGTCTGCCCCGACATGCGCTCCCTCGGCTCCGACGCCCGCGATGCCGATGTCCGCAACCACCTCGAAGCCGCACTCCAGCGCGGCCGCGACTCCGTCCGCTACGCCGCCGAACCGCGCGTCGGCGTCCTCGGCTGGGGACTGGGCGGAACACACGCCCTCACCGCCGTCCGCACCATGGACCTCACCACCGCCGTCATCTGCTACGGCCAGCTCCTCACCCGCCCCGAAGCGCTCTACGACGTGGAAGAGCCCGTGCTCGGCATCTTCGGTGCCGCTGACCCCGTCATCCCCCAGACAGCACTCGTCGCCTTCAAGGAGGCGATGGATCAACTCGGCGGCCGCTGCGAGATCAACATCTGGCAGGGCGAGGCCCACGACTTCATGCGCTTCCCCGCCGACCCCTCAAACGCCCACGAGGCCCAGGTCCTCATCACCCGCTGGATGGATGAGCGACTCATCCCCTCACTCTGAGCCGGCAATCCGTTATGCCCGCGCCGTAGGGTCCGCCGTGCGGA
>CAZPFK010000044.1:0-9272 GCA_964585855.1 uncultured Vicinamibacteraceae bacterium | reverse complement strand
CTCACCTCCCCCCATACTCAAACACCCCACGCCCGCTCTTGTCCCCCAGCCGACCTGCCGCCACCAGCTGTCGAAGCAGCGGACACGGGAAAAACTTCTGATCCCCCAGTTCCCGATACAGCACCATCATGATGTCGTGGCAGATGTCCAGCCCGATGAAGTCCGCCAGACGCAACGGCCCCATCGGAAAGTTGCACCCCAGCTTCATGATCGAATCAATGTCGGCCGGCTCCGCCACTCCCTCCATCCAGGCGTAAAACGCCTCGTTGATCAGCGGCATCAGTACCCGGTTGGAGACAAACCCCGCCCGATCGTTTGCGGGAACCGCCGTCTTGCCCAGTTGCTCAGCCAGCGCGATCGTCCGCGCCACCGTCTCATCACTGGTAGCAATCCCCCGGATCACCTCCACCAGCGCCATCACCGGCACCGGGTTGAAAAAGTGCATTCCGATCACGCGATCCGCATCCTCGCCAACAGCCGCCGCGATCTCCGTGATCGAAATCGATGAGGTGTTCGACGCAAGGACCGTCTGCGCCCCGAAGGTCTCCCGCATCTCCTGGAAGACCTTCTTCTTCACCTCCGCCTTCTCAACGATCGCCTCCACCGCCCACTCGGCCGCCTTCGCCTCCCCCAGGGACCCGACGTAGGCGATCCGTCCCTGCGCTGCCTCGGCGTCGGCCTGCGTCATCCGCCCCTTTTCGACATTGCGTGCGAGAATCTTGGCATGAGAGCCCTTCGCCCGCTGAAGTTGCTCCGCGCTGACATCCACCTGCCACACCCGCAGCCCCCGCATCGCCCCCACCAGCGCGATCCCCGATCCCATCGTCCCGGCACCGATCACCGCCAGGCTCTTCACCTCGCTTGCCATGCTCTGATTCCCTTTCCACCCGTTTGAAGTCCCGGAAGTCCCACCGCACACCGCGGGCGGCTATCCTAGAGCCGATCGGCCCCACACGCCAGACGCCCAGGCCCTCCGGGGCCTCGTCGAACCGGCCAGCCGACGGGTGCCCCCTCATCGAACGTCTTCAATTCGGAAGTCCCGCGATTCCGAGGTTTCGATCCGTTTCACACACACCCTCCGGCCCCCCGGAGGGACACTTTGCAAGGAGACTGAAAGTGGCCGACGTACAGAGCAACGGAACCGTCATCGGTGCAGACACCATCATCAAAGGCGAAATGCACGTCGAGAACCGCGCCAGGATTCTCGGCCGCTTCGAGGGAACCATCAAGGCCAAGGGCTCCGTCGAAGTCGCCGACAAGGCCACCTGCGTCGCTGACGTCGATGCGGGCGTGATCCAGATCGACGGCGGCATGGAGGGCAACATCACTGCCTCCGACAAGGTTCAGCTCAACGCCACCGCGAAACTCACCGGCGACCTCGTTGCCGCCAAACTCGTCGTCGCCGAAGGGGCCTCGCTGAAGGGCCACTTCACCGTCGGTCCCGACGCCGTCAAGAACCGTGGCCAGGCGACTCCAGTCGTCAAGACCACCCTTGACTCCTCCAAGAGCAGCGAAGGCTCCGGCAGCCAGAAGAAGTAACGCCCCCCGGCCCCGTTCGCCTCGCACGCAGACGTCGCCCGCACAGGCGGCGTTGGTTCGGTCGCTGACCGACCGCAGAGGCACGCGCGGAGATTCCGCGCCGGGGTCTGTGTCGTTGCGCCGTCATGGCAAAGAAAGCCGGCAACAACCTCCGCCGCGTCGAGTGCTATCACTGCGGCCGCGCGCTTGAGGTCGGCCAGAGCACGATGTCCACTTCGTGCCCCGGCTGCCACAAGCCCGTGATCGTTGAGGACGTTGTTGTGCGCAGTTACAAGGCCGTCACCACCATCGAAACCTGCGGCAAACTCATCGTCGGCAAGCGCGGCGTCTGTGTTGCCGCCCGCCGCATCGTCGCCCACGGAGGCATGGAGGTCGAGGGCAAGGTCACCTGCCCCTCGGCCGTCAGCGCCGGCCGCGTCGCGCTGGGCCCGAAGTCGGAGTGGAAGGGCGACCTCCGCGCCCCCGCCCTGGAGATGAAGGAGGGCGCAAAGATCGCCTCCGGCTACTTCGAGATTCCCTACAACCCACTTCTCAACGGAGCAGCACCCTAGTCCGCCTCTCACCTCCCGAAAAATGCAAAGGGCCTCTCGTCGTCTGACGAGAGGCCCGTCAAGGCAGAGTTGAGGTCACAAGTCGATCAGTTCACAACCGCGCTCTCGGCGTTGGTCTTCGCACCGACCTCCGCCGCCTGCAGGTACAGGGTCCGTCCTGACGCGCCGTTCGGAATCGTCGTCGTCAGCGACGCGTTGCCCGAGCCGTCGGCCGTATCCGTGCCGCCCAGCTG
Source organism: uncultured Vicinamibacteraceae bacterium (assembly GCA_964585855.1). Classification (GTDB taxonomy): domain Bacteria; phylum Planctomycetota; class Phycisphaerae; order Phycisphaerales; family UBA5793; genus CAZPFK01. The sequence goes on along the minus strand of CAZPFK010000044.1, from coordinate 6,949 downwards.
CGGGTTGTTCAGATCAAGGCTGATGCCCAGACCCGGAACAAACGTCGAGCCGAAGCCCGTCAGCGAGTAGATGAAGTACACATTATCGTTCGCCGTTGCGCCGGTGACGGACAGCGTCGCCTGCTGACCGCCCGTGAGCGTCGGGACTGAGAGCACAAACGGATCGCCGCCGCCCAGCAGGTTCAGCGAGCCCAGACTGTCGATGCGGCCGTATCCGAAGGTGTTGTCCACGCCGCTGGCGCCCAGGTCCTGCACGCCGGACTTCAGGATATCCTCGACCTCATCAGGCGTCAGCGAGGGGTCAGCCGACCAGATCAGGCCGATCAGCCCCGCCGTCAGCGGGCAGGAGAAGCTCGTCCCGCTTGCCGGGCCGTACGCCGAGTTGCTCCCGTTGCTGGTCGTGAACACATCAACGCCCGGTGCCACGACGTCAACCATCTGGCCGTAATTCGAGAACCACGCCAGCGCATCGTTGATGTCGGTTGCCCCGGGAACGATGATGTCATCCGCATCGCGATTTGACAGACTCAGGTTCCGCGCCTCGTTGCCGGCCGCATACACCATCAGGCCGCCGATGCTCTTGATGTACGTCGCCGTCGTCAGGTTGCTGTTTGAGTCAACGCCGGAGTAGGAGAGACTCGCAACCTTGTCGCCAGCCTCGATCGACGTCCGGGCGCCGTGCTGCAGGTCGTCGTACGACGAGCCGCCGCCACTGGAGTTGCTCACCCGGATCATCCGGTGCGAGAGGTTCCAGCCCACGCCCGACACGCCCACGCCGTTGTTGCCGTTGGCGGCAGCGCAGCCCGTTGTTGCCGTGCCGTGGCCGTTGATGTCGATGATCTGCCCGCCCTCGCTCTCCCATCGCTCGTCAACGGCGTTGTAGCCCTCGAGGCGGTTGAGCAGCAGGTCCTGGTGCGTCGTCCGCACACCGGTGTCGCAGATGCCGATGCCGACCGTCGGATTGCCCGTGTGAATGTCCCACGCAGCGCACGAATCCATGATGTTCGCCTGGTGGTGATACTGGCTGTTGAACTGGCCATCGTTCGGGCACGCCGTCGGGAACACCATGTAGTTCGGCTCGACATACTGGAAGAGCCCCGTTCCCATCAGCCGCTGCGCCATCGAGTTCTCAGTCTCGCCGGCCGGGACGTAGATGACGTACTCATCCGTCTGCGGCACATAGCGCTTCTGCGAATACTCCGCCATCAGCACGCGGGCATCGGCGATCATCGCCTCCGCCTCAGCGCTGCTCAGCCCGCGCTGCGACCACGCCTCGGCCTGGACCGGGCGGGCGATCAGCATCCCCGTAAACTCGCGGACGCCGAGAATCTCGGTGTACAGCGGCGCAACATCACGGTTGGCAAGAAGGGGTGAGCCAAGTGTGAATGCCGCCAGGGCACCCAATGCGAATCGGGACTTCCTCATTTCAGATCTCCTGATAGTGAACCGTTCTCGCCCTGCAATTGACCGGAAACCCACTGCTGCCGATCTCCGCCGGGCATGACCTCAACTCTGCAGACCCATTCAACAACAGGTCCGAGAACTCATACAGACAGGCCGAGTCCGAGACTCGCCTCTACCCGCAAACCCCCGCCGGGATTCAAATATTCCCCCTCTTTCGCACTCCGCAAATCACTTTCTGCCCGCCCCATGCCTCCGGTCCCCCCGGAATACGATCGTTCCTCACCGTCCGCATGATCCGAACACTCTCCATCCTCGTCCTCCTCCTGCTCGCCGCCGCCCCCCGGCCCGCCTTCGCCCTCCACCCCCAGGACGGCCCCCACGCCGACATCCGCATCGAGATCACCGAGCAGGCCGTTGAGTGGAGCGTCCAGGTCAACCTCGCCTTCGCTGACTTCGCAGCCCCCGCTTTCCGGGAAGACCCTAACGCCCTCCATCCCGTCGAGGAGCCCGCTCTCCGCGAATCCCTCGAGCGCTTCTTCCGCTCAGAATGTCTCGTCGCCATCGACGGCATCGAAGTCGCTCCCACCTTCACCGATTTCCACGTCGTCCGCGGCGATCCCGACCAGCTGGGCCTCTTCCCGAGAGCCGGGATGCGCGGCCTCATCCGCGCCAACCTCCGCCTCCGCTATCCCGCCCTCGAGCAGCCCCGCAGCGTCCGCTTCGTCTGGCCCGCCTATCCCCCCGACTTCGTCACCTATCCCGAAGACCCCGACCCGCCCCCAGCCCCGATGGCCGTCCAGCTCACCGCCTTTGGCGCACTGGAGATCATCCAGTTCACCCACGATGAGCCCGAGTACGTCTGGCACTGGTCCGGCGACCGCCCGGAAGATCGCTTCCTTGAAATCCCCAAGCTCGCGCCGCCCCCCGCCGCCACACGCATCCCCATCCTCGCCCCCCTCGCCCTGGTCCTCCTTGCTCTCGCATTCATCCTCCGCGTCTCCGCCGGCCGCTGGTCCCGTCCCGCAGTCGCCTCGCTCCTGATTTCCACCCTCTTCGCTCTCATCGCGCCTCCCTCACGCCACTGGAGCGATCGACTCGTCTTCCAGATCAGTGCCGACTCCGGTCCCGCCCTTCCCGACGAATCCGAAGCCCTCGAGATCTTCCGACGCCTCCACCAGAACATCTACCGCGCCTTCGACTACACCGAGGAAACCGACATCTACGACGCGCTGGCCCGCAGCGTCGACGGCCCACTTCTCGACCGCCTCTACTCCCAGATCTTCACCAGTCTCATCATGCAGGAAGAAGGCGGAGCCGTCAGCCGCGTCCAGAAGGTCACCCCCGTCACCACCGACGTCCTCACCATCGGTCGCTCCGGCGATCCGCCCCGCCCCGGCTTCAGCGTCCGCGCCCGCTGGCAGGTGCTCGGCATCGTCTACCACTGGGGCCACACCCACTCCCGCACCAACGAGTACGAAGCCGACTACACCGTCGCCGAAACTCCCGACGGCTGGCGCATCACCGGCCACGCCATCCGCGAGCAGTGGCGCGTGGATGCCGAGCCCCTTGATCCTGCCCAGGGTCCCATCCGCATCGTTCCCGGAGAGGAGTTTTGACCGCCGACGCCCTCGTCACTCTCTCAGACGTCGCCTTTTCCTACGGACCCGGCGCCTTCGCCCTCCGCGTTGACACCCTCCAACTCGCGCGCGGCGAACGTGTCGCCTGCATCGGCCCCAGCGGAGCCGGCAAGACCACCCTCGTCAACCTCATCGCCGGCATCCTCATCCCGAATACCGGAACCGTCTCCTTCGATTCCGCACCGCTCTCCGACCTCCCCGACGCACAACGCCGTGCCCTCCGGCTGGCCCGCATCGGCATGGTCTTTCAGGAATTCGAGCTCCTCGAGTACCTCACCACCCGGGAAAACGTCCTGCTCCCCTTCCTCCTCTCCCGCATGCTCCGCGCCGATGCCGACGCCCTCCGCCGCGCTGATGCCCTCATCGAGCGCATGGGAATCGCACACGCCGCCGCCCGCACGCCTCGTGGCCTCTCCCAGGGTGAGCGCCAGCGCGTCGCCATCGCCCGCGCGATGGTCACCCGCCCCGATCTCCTCCTCTGCGATGAGCCCACCGGAAACTTGGACCCCGCAACCGCCGACTCCGCCCTCGACCTCCTCCTCGAACAGGCGCAACAGCGTAACTGCACCGTCCTGATGGTCACCCACAACCACGCCCTCCTCTCCCGCTTCGACCGAACCATCAACATTCTCGATTACGCCGCGCCACGCCAAACCGCCGAGGCCGCCCCATGAATCGCGGCATCCTTCTTCTCGTCTGGCGTCATGCCGCCTACCACTGGGGCCGGTCCCTCATCCTCACCGCCGTCCTCGCCGTCACCATCTACCTCCCCTGCGCGGCGACGCTTCTCATCGACCGACACGAAGACGTCATGCGCCGTCGGGGCGAATCAACTCCCCTCATCCTCGGCGCTCGCGGCAACCGCTACGACCTCACTATGGCCCTCCTCTTCTTCCGGCGAGAAGATCTCAAGCCACTCCTCTGGGCCGAACTCCGCACGCTCAGCGACCCCGCTCACGCCGACGTCATCCCCGTCAGCGTGCGACACTCCGCACAGGAGGCCCCGCTCGTCGGCGTTGATCCCGCCTACTACACCTTCCGGCAACTCACCCTCCGCGACGGCTCCATCCCGCTCCAGATCGGCGACGTCGCCCTCGGCGCTGCCGTCGCCCAACGCCTCGGCCTCGCCGTCGGCGACTCCATCTTCTCCGATCAGGAGGAGCTCTACGACATCACCCGCCCCCCCGCGCTCAAAATGCGCATCTGCGGCATCTTCAACCCCTCAGGCCAGCCCGATGACGACGTCGTCTTCACCGACATCCGCACCACCTGGATCGTCGACGGAGCCGCCCACGGCCACGATGACCCGCAGTCTGTCGACCCCGCGCTCCGCATCGGCGGCACGCCCGAAAGCCCCATCCTCAGCGAGGCCTTCATCGAGTACCAGGAAGTCACCCCCGAAAACCTCGACTCCTTCCACATCCACGGCGACCCCGGTGACATGCCCCTCACCGGCGCGCTCATCCTTCCCCGCAACGACCGCTCCGCCTCCATCATCAAGGCCCGCGCCAACCTCTCGCCCCTCTACCAGATGATCGTCCCCCGCGACGTCATCGACGAACTCCTCAGCTTCGTCTTCCGCGCCAAAACCCTCTTCGATGCCCTCATGCTCCTCCTCGCCGCAACCACCCTCACTCTCGGCGCGCTGGTCATGCTCTTCTCCGCTCGAATCCGCGCCCGCGAAATGGAAACCCTCCATCGCATCGGCGCAGGCCGACGCGTCGAAATCGCCCTCCACGGCCTCGAACTCGCCCTTATCCTCTCCGCCGCCGCCGGCATCGCCGCCCTCGGCGTCGGCCTTACCCTCATCCTCGGTCCCGACCTCGTACAATTCCTCACCTGAGTCGCCGGCAATAGACTCACCCGTCTCCCCCGCTCGCTGCCAAGGAGCATCACCGTGACACACCTCCCGCGCACGATCCGCCTCCCCTTCCTCGCCGCAGCACTGATCGCCCTGGCGCCCGGCTGCTCAAAGTCTTCAGACACGCAGGAGGAGTCGGACGCTCAACAGCAGCAGACCTCCACCGACAGCTCGACCGCCGCCGCGCCGCTGACTGTCTACACCACCTTTTATCCGACGACATACTTCACCCAGCGCATCGGCGGCTCACACGTCGAGGTCACCTGCCCGCTCCCTGACGATGCCGACCCCATCTTCTGGCAGCCCGATCGCAACACCATCATGGCCTATCAGCAGGCCGACCTCATCATCCTCAACGGCGCCGACTTCGAGAAATGGGTTCAGAACGCAAGTCTTCCCACCGGCCGCATTGTTGACACAGCCCGCAACTTCACCGACCAGTTCATCACCTACGAATCTGTCACCCACAGCCACGGCCCCGGCGGCGATCACACCCACGAAGGCATCGACGGCCACACCTGGATTGATCCCACCCTCGCCATCGCGCAGGTGCGCGAGATCGAATCCGCACTCATCGCCCGCCGCCCCGACGCCGAAGGCGACTTCACCCGCAACGCCGACGCCCTCCGTGCCGACCTCCAGGCCCTCGACGCACGCTTCCAGACGCTCATCCCCGCCATGACCTCAGGTGTTGCTCTCCTCGCCTCGCACCCCGCCTACAACTATCCCGCACGCCGGTACGGTTGGCCCATCATCAACCTCGATCTCGACCCCGACGCCCCCCTCACCGAGGCCGTCCTCGCCGAAATCCAGGCCCACACCGACGGCCGGCCCACCCTCCTCCTCTGGGAATCCGCGCCGCTGGAAGAAACCGCCCTCACCCTCCGAGCAGAGTTCGCCATCCACAACGTCCTCTTCTCGCCCTGCGAGATGCTCACTGCCGCACAACAGGCCGCCGGCGCTGACTACCTCTCGGTCATGAACGGCAACCTCGACCGCCTCCAGGAAGCCCTCGCCGAAATCGACGGCTGACACTCTCTCCTCCGTCATGCCCGCGCAGGCGGGCATCCACTCCGTTTGACCTGAGAATCAATTCTCAATAACCTTCCGGCAACCACTCCGCCCGGATCAACCCCATGTCCCCGCTCATCCTCCTGGTCACCTACACCCTCATCGTCGCCGCCGTCGCCCTCCTGGGCGGAATCCTCCCCACCCTCATCAAGCTCACCCACCGCCGCATGCAACTGGTCATGAGCTTCGTCGGAGGACTCATGCTCGGCGTCGCCGTCCTCCACCTCATGCCCCACTCCGCACTTGACACTCAAAGTCTCGACGTCACCGCCGGCTGGATGCTCGCAGGCCTCCTCTCCATGTTCCTGCTCATCCGCTTCTTCCACGCACACCAGCACACCGCCGACCCCGTCGTCGCGCTCGAAACCACAGATCACGCACACGACCACGCACACGATCACGATCACACTCACAGCCACGGCCCCACCGTCCGGCTCGTCAACCCCTTCCACTGGATCGTCATCGCCCTGGGCCTCGGTCTTCACACCATCATCGACGGCATTGCTCTCGCCGCAAGCGTCATGTCAGAAACGCGACACGTCCACGGCACGGGCCTCGGCCTCGTCGCCCTGCCCGTCCTCGCCGCCATCGCCGTCCACAAACCCCTCGACGCCATGTCGATTACCTCCCTCATGGCCGCCGGCGGCTGGGGACGAAACGCCATGCGCCTCGTCAGCCTCGCCTTCGCACTCGTTGTCCCGGTCTCCGCACTCGCCTTCTACTTCGGCATCGGAAACCTCGGCGAGGAAGCCATCTACTTCGTCGGCTGCGCCCTGGCCTTCTCCGCCGGCTCCTTCCTCTGCATCTCTCTGGGCGACCTCCTCCCCGAACTCCACTTCCACGAACACGACCGTCTCCCCCTCTCCGTCGCCCTCCTCAGCGGACTCGCCGCCGCATGGGCCATCGGCTTCGTCGAACCCGAACACCTCCACGACCACGGCCACCACGATCCCATCCCCGCCGAGGTCACTCCCGA
>CAZPFK010000043.1:0-21944 GCA_964585855.1 uncultured Vicinamibacteraceae bacterium | reverse complement strand
TCCGCCATCGAGGCGCCGATGTGTACGTTGGGCCGGCGCAGCCCCCGAAGCGAATCGACGCAGCGGCCGCCGACAATCAGCGAGACGCCGTGGCTCTCAAGTGCTTCGGCCAGGGCCGTCACTTCGCGCGGCAGCGTCCGCTCCTCGGTCACCCAGGAGACGCTCAGCCAGACGAGGCGGGCGTGGTGGTGCTCTGCGGCCTGGACCAGCGTGTTGTTGGGCGTTCGCGCGCCGAGGTTGACGGCGCGAAAGCCGGCGTCGGCAAGGGAGGCGGCGGCCATGAGCGAGGGGATGAGGTAGGGGTCGGATTCCGGCGCTCCGCCGACGATCGTCGGCGCATCGGGCGGGTCGGCAATGAGCAGGCGGAGCTGGTGCAGGGCCTGGATGCAGATGTCGGTGGCGCGATGCTCGTGGAAGATTCCCGTCTCGCTGTGACGCCAGAGCTCGCCGATCTGCGTCAGCGCGCCGGTCAGCGGGCCGTCGCAGATGGCGGCGACGGAATCGCCTCGAAGATAGAGCGAGAGCAGCAGCGCACGGGCCTCTGCGGCCTTGCCGTACCGAAGGAATTCAAAGAGCGATGTCGCATCATCCTCGCCCGAGGGCGGCAGGGGGGCGGAGCCGAGGTCGGCCATTCCCAGCAGATCGGGCCGGACGACTGACGCGCCGGTCTCACGGATGAAGCGCACGGCCTCCCCGAGGGCGATGCGGCGGTGGCCGCCGGCGGTCCGGTGGGCCTCGATGCGGCCCTCATCGACCCAGCGTTTCAGGGAGGATTCGCTGGCGCCGATGGCCTCGGCGACGTCTCGCGGGGAAAGCAGTTTCTGGTGCATGGCGGCTCCGTCCGACCTTTTTGACCGATTTTACACCACCGATCGGGAGATGCAATGGCCGATTTGAATGTTTTTGCTAAGTCGTGCCCCGCAGCGGACTTCCGCGTTCTCCCCGAATATTTCTGATTCATTTCGCTTGACGACCGCTCAATCGTCAGGTATCGTTTGGACGATTTGAACGTTTTCCAAGTGCAGGACAAGTGTGAATTGAGCGTTCCGGCCGAGACCTGCCGCCAGCGGCCCGGAACTCCCTGCAGAACCCCCGGCGGCAGACTGGAGCATCCCATGACTTTCTCTCTGATTGCAGCATCGGCAACGGCCCTGACCGGACTGGCGGTTGGATCTGTCGGCCTCACCACCCTTATTGATGACGGCTGCGGCAAGACCTGCACCCCTCCGGCGATGGCCGAGGGCAACGCCTCGGTCATGCTGGCCTCGGCGTCGAATGTTGAGGCCGCCCCCTCCATCCTGGAGACGGCCAAGGCCGCCGGCGACTTTGACACCCTGGTGGCCGCGATCGAGGCCGCCGGCCTGGTCAACGCGCTTTCGGGCAAGGGGCCCTTTACGGTTTTCGCTCCGACGGATGCGGCTTTTGCGAAACTTCCGGCCGGCACGGTTGAGAACCTGCTGAAGCCGGAGAACCGCGAGACGCTGAAGTCAATTCTGACCTTCCACGTCGTCGCCGATTCCGTTGAGGCCAACGAGGTCGTCCGCCGCTCCGGCGCCGTCACGCTCAATGGCCAGCGCCTGACCTTCGCGACCGAGGGGCCGTCGGTCTCAGTTGACGGGGCCGGCGTCGTCACGACCGATATCGAGTGCAGCAACGGCGTCATTCACGTCATCGACACGGTGATGATGCCCGCCGGTGACGACATCGTCGCCACGGCCGCCAGCGCCGGGACCTTCAACACCCTGCTGACTGCGGCGAAGGCGGCGGGTCTGGCCGAACTGCTGCAGAGCGAGGGGCCCTTCACGGTGCTGGCTCCGACGGATGCGGCGTTTGCGAAGCTGCCGGCCGGTACGGTTGAGAGTCTGCTGAAGCCCGAAAACAAGGCGCAGCTGGCCTCGATCCTGAAGTATCACGTGATTCCGGGCCGGGTGTATGCCAGCGGCGCGATCAGCGCGGGCTCGGCGAAGACGGCCCAGGGCGGATCGGTGATCTTCGACATCCGTGACGGTCGCCTGACCGTGGACGGCGCGACGATCTCTGCGACCAACATCGACGCCAGCAACGGCGTGGTGCACGTGATCGACTCGGTGATTCTGCCTCCGAGCATGTGATCGGAGCGCGGGTGGGATTCTGAAGAGATTGAGATTCGCCCGTGCGGCGAGAAGGGACAGTGCAATGAAGGCTCTTGACGTACTTGCAGCAGTGCTACTTGTGGTCGGAGGACTGAACTGGGGACTGTGGGGACTGTTTGAGTTCGACCTGGTCGCCACGCTGATGGGCGGGAACACCGCGATTCTCGCCAAGATCGTCTACACCCTCGTCGGTCTTGCGGCCGTGTATCAGGCCGCCTCGGTCCGTGCCATCCAGAAGCGTTGGCACATGACTCCGGCGATGGCGTGAGTCTGAAGATAGATGGGTGCGTGGAACCGAGCTCGCACCTCGGAAGAGCGCCGCGCGGGGGGTAGATCCCGATACAGGGGCGTTCACGCAGGCGTCCGCGGTCCGAAAGGGCCGTGGGCGCCTTTTTCATTTTCTCTATGTGTTTCCCGCGTCGTTCGGGCCTGGAACGCGTCCATATTCTTTGAATAAACCCGTTTTCAGGCTTGATCTGTTCAAAAGACTCCGGTATTTTGAACACAGTCGGGGTCGGCGGCGTGCCGGCCCTGAAAGAGAGAAGATGCCCGCCACCTCTGGAGGACCCATGAAGCGAACTCGCGTTATCGCCACCCTGTCACTCTGTCTGCCCGCTTCGCTTGCCGACGCCGACGGCTCGGCCGATTTCGACGAACTCGTCGAGGGCTTTCAGGGTCATACCGTCCGCAGCGGCGGGATCACCTTCTTCAACGCCCGGGAGTTCTCCTTCGATCCGCCGACGCTCTTTGTCGCCGAGGACGCCAGCGGCTACATGGCCACCCGGCCGGACCTGCTGCCGTACTACTCCGAGCCGAATGTCTTCCAGTTGAGCGGCTACATCACGGGCGGTTCGTATCTGATTACGCGATTTGCCGAGTTCTCCTTCACAACCGGGCAGGTGGAGACGTCGGCCGCGCTGGACCTCTTCTACCTGCCCTCAGCCGATGAGTTCCTCAATGTCGAGGTGGCGCTGGAGGCGCTTCGCGGCGGCCAGACCGTCGCGACCGACTCGTTTGTGATCACTGAAACCAGCCGCGAGATTCTGGCGGCCTCGCTTTCAATCTCGGGTGTGGAGTTTGACACGCTTCGGCTGAATCCGAAAGGGGGCGACATTCCGCCGTTGGCCGGCATCCTCGGGTCGATTGACAATCTGGTCATCAGCGGCGGAAGCGCTTCGCCGCTGGCGCTGGACCTGCCCTCGCCGGGACTGGTCGGGCAGGAGAACACGCTGACGGCCCAGGGCGCAACGCCCGGCAACTCCGTCTACTTCGCTTACGGTCTCTCGCAGGGGCTGGGCTCGATTCCGGGCTGCCCGGGCGTGGGCACGGAACTTGGTAACCCGGTCGTGATCGGTTCGGCAGTTGCCGACGCCAATGGTGAGGCCTCGCTGAGCACGACCGTACCTGCGCTCGCAGCGGGGCGGACGGTGTACCTGCAGGCGGTCGAGCCGGCCTCCTGCACGGTGAGCAATTTCGTGCCGTTTACGTTCGCGCCGCAGTAAACCTCATTGGCGGCCCGCCGCGGGCCTCGACACGGCCCGCAGGTTGCGGTAGATTGAGGTGACCTCGCACACCGCCGGGACGCGGCGACGACGTCCCGGCGATTGCGTTTTCACTGGTCACTCATCGTGAAAGGATGAATCATGAATCTCAAGTCAATCGGTATCGGAATGGCCCTCGGAGCGACGATCGCGCTGGCTGGCGGCGCCTACATCTCGCAGCCTGAGGAGGGCGGCATGGGCATGCCGTCGCCCGAGGAGATGGCAGAGATGATGGCGGAGATGGAGCGGCTCGGTTCGCCGGGTCCGCATCACGAAGCCCTCAACCAGTTCGTCGGGGAGTGGGACACGACGATGCGCATGTGGTGGGGCGGCCCCGGTTCCGAGGCGGAAGAGTCAAGCGGCCACTCTTCGATCAAGTGGATCCTCGATGGGCGCTTTGTTCAGGAAGACATGACCTCCACCTTTACGATGCCCGGCCCCGACGGGGGGATGATGGAGATGGAGTTCCGCGGCATGGGGCTGACCGGCTACGACAACTTCCGCAACATGTACGTCTCCTCCTGGGCGGACAACATGACGACGCAGCTGATTGTCGGCAAGGGAGTCGCCGACCCGCGTCATGCCGTCTTCACGCACTACTGCGAGATGGATGAGCCCACGCTCGACGTCGTCGGCCGACTGGTGCGAATCCGCAACCGCGTGATCAATGAGGATCGGTGGGTGATGGAAATGTACGACCTGCACGCCGGCGAGGATTACAAGGTCATGGAGATCACCTATCAGCGGTCTCAGTGAAGGGCGGAGGCGCCCCTGCCGTGATAGGATCGTCGCATCATGGCGAGCCTTGTAGTCTTTGATGATCGCGCTGTCGTCGGTTCGACCCGGCGCGGCGACGGGGCCGACTTCGGCCCGATGGCTGACCTGCGCGCCGTCTTCGAGATCCGCACCGGCCGACTGACCACGCTGGAGCGGCTGGCGGCGCAGTGGCCCGACCCGCCGGCGGCGTTGTGGGTTCCTGAAGAGCTCGCAGCGCTCGTCGCCGAGCGCCATCGCACGCCCGTCAACGTCCTTCCCGAGGGCGACGTCTTTCTCTGCGTCAACGGGCGATTCGTCTACCCGGCGGTGAAGTTCGACCTCCGGGCCGGCCAGGCGCTGGTGGAGGCGGGGACGGGCCATGTCGTCGCGGCAGCACTTGGAGCGGGACCGGCGCGGCATTTTCTCGAGACGGGAGTTCTGGATGCTTCCATTGAACGCCTTGAGCATCATGGGCAACTGCTGGCTGCGCGCCCGTGGGACATTCTCACCGCCCTGCCGCAGACGCTGATGATCGACCTGCTCGCCTGTGAGTTTCCGCAGACGCAACCGGCAGGCGCGGTTGTCCTCGGCGACGGGCCGGTGCTCGCTCACCCCTCGGCCGTGGTGCAGCCGGGAGTCGTGCTCGACGGCAGCGATGGCCCGATTGTGATTGACGAGGGTGCGGTTGTGCATGCCGGTGCGGTGCTGTACGGACCGTGCAGCATCGGCGCGGGTTCCGTGGTCTACAACCACGCCCTGCTTCGCTCCAATACCGTCATCGGCCCGGTGTGCAAGGTCAACGGCGAAATCGGCGCAACAATCTTCCAGGGCTATGCCAACAAGGGTCACGACGGCTACCTCGGAGATTCCTGGGTCGGGGAGTGGGTCAACTTCGGCGCGGGAACGACCAACAGCAACCTGCTCAATACCTACGGGGAGATCTCCATGCGCGTCCGCCCTGAGTTGCCGCGCGAGCGCACCGGCCGGCAGTTCCTCGGCGTGATTGCCGGCGATCATGTGAAGACCGCCATCTGCACGCGGATCATGACCGGGACATCGCTCGGCGTCGGTACGATGGTCGCCACGACGGCCGCTCCGCCGCCCTGCACCGGTCCGTTTGCGTGGCTGACCGATGACGGCGAGCCCGGGGCGACCTATCGCATCGACAAGTTTCTGGAGGTTGCACGGGTGGTCATGAGCCGGCGGCGTGTCGTCCTCTCCGAAGCGATGGAAGCGGCTCTTCGGCGGCTGTATCTGAAGGCGGCTGGGCGATGAGCGAAGCGGGATCGAAGGGCGATGCGCCGACGCTCTACCTCATCGACGGGTATGCGCAGATCTTCCGCGCCTACTTTGCGATCCGGTCGCAACTCTCCTCGCCGGTGACCAAGGAGCCCACCAACGCCACCTTCGGCTGGACGCGGATGCTGCTGGATGTGCTGGCCAAGCACAAGCCGGAGTACCTCGCTGTCGTCATCGATGTCTCCGGCGACACCGAGACCTTCCGCAGCGAGCTGTATCCTGAGTACAAGGCCCACCGCGATCCGCCGCCGCTGGATTTCGGGCCGCAGGCCGAACGCTCGATTGACATCGCCCGACGCCTGGGCATTCCGGTTCTCGGCGTGGAGCGCTACGAGGCCGACGATGTGATCGCCACGCTTGTGACGCGGCTTGCGGCAGAGCACCCTGATCTGCAGATCCGCATCATCAGCAAGGATAAGGATCTGCAGCAGCTGCTCTCGGATCGCGTCGAGCTGTACGACGTTCACAAGGATGAGCGCGTCACCGTTGAATCGCTGCGTGAGGAGAAGCGCATCGGTCCTGAGAACGTCATCGACATGCTCGCCCTCATGGGCGACAAGGTCGACAACGTGCCCGGCGTCGAGGGCATCGGTCCCAAGACCGCCGCCGACCTGATCGCAAAGTACGGCTCGATCGAGGGCATCTACGAACATCTCGATGAGATCAAGGGCAAACGCCGCGAGAACCTTGAGAAGGCGCGCGACACCATCGGCCTGTCGCGACAGCTGGTCACGCTCTGTCACGATGTGGACCTCGACTTTGATCTGGAGCAGGCGCGCGTTGACCCATCGCGGATTCAGGTCGATGAGGTCGTCCAGCTGTTCAAGGACCTGGGCTTCGGGCGCTTCCGTGATGAACTGCTCGAACTGACGGGTCGGAAGGCGCCCGCAGAGAAGGCGTCAAGCCCGGCAGATTCGGCAGGCAACACCGAGGGACTGCTTTTTGCCGAGGCGCCGGGCGAATCGACGCAGGCGGAGATCGCCGAGCCGACACGCGGAGTCTATCGCGTCATCACGACGGCTTCGGATCTGAAGGCCCTGGTGGCAGAACTCCGAAGCGCTGAAGTGATCGCCGTGGACACGGAGACGACGGGCCTCTCGCCGATGGAGGCGGCTCTCTGTGGGATCAGTCTCAGCACGAAGTCGGGGACCGGCGCGTACGTGCCGGTCCGCTCGCCGGACATCTCGATGCACCTCACCGAGCAGGAGGTCATCGACGCCCTTCGCCCGATTCTTGAGGATGCGTCGCGCCCCAAAACCGGCCACAACCTCAAGTATGACCTCATTATTCTCAGACGCCACGGCATCCGTCTTCGCGGCATCGTCTCCGACACGATGGTCGCCAGTTATCTCGTCGATTCCTCGCGACCCAGCCACGGCATGGATGCGCTCGCGGCTGCACTGCTGCACTACCGCTGCATTCCGATTACCAGTCTCATCGGAGAGCGCACCGTCAAAGGTCGCCGCGTCGAGCAGCTGCGTTTCGACCAGGTCGCTCTCGATCGCGCCGGCGAGTATGCGGCCGAGGATGCCGACGTCTCGCTTCGCCTGCATGAGCATCTCTATCCGGAAATCAGGGCACTGGGACTGGAGGCGCTCTACCGCGATGTCGAGGTGCCGCTGGTCGAGGTGCTTGCGGAGATGGAGTACAACGGCATCCGCGTCGACCCGACGATTCTCGACAGCCAGCGCGAAGCGCTCAGTGAGCGCATCGCCGAACTCCGGCGCGAGATCATCGATGAATCTCCGCATTCCTTCAACCCCGACTCACCCAGGCAACTCGCCGCCGCCCTCTTCAACGCCCCCGATGATGATCCGCCGGGGATCGGGCTCAAAGTCATCAGGCGGGGCAAGACCGGGCCCTCCACCGACATCGAAGTGCTGGAGAAGCTGGCCGCCGACCCCGAAGTCACCAGCCGCGTGCCCCAGCTGATCGTCGAGTACCGCCAGCTGACCAAACTCGTCAACACCTACCTCGGTGCCCTGCGCGACAGCATCAACACGAAGACCGGCCGCGTCCACGCCTCCTTCCATCAGACCGTCGCCGCAACCGGACGCCTCTCCTCCAGCGACCCGAACCTGCAGAACATTCCGATCCGAACTGAAGTCGGCCGGAACATCCGCCGCGCCTTCCTGGCTGATGCGGGCAACCTGCTGATCTCGGCGGACTATTCGCAGATCGAGCTGCGCATTCTCGCGCATCTCTGCGGCGACGAAGCGCTCATCCGGGCCTTCCGCGAGGATCAGGACATCCATACAGCCGTCGCCGCGGAGGTCTACGGTGTGGCTCTGAAGGACGTCACGCGCGAACAGCGCAACAGCGCGAAGATGGTCAACTTCGGCATCATTTACGGTATCACCGCCTTCGGACTGGCGCGGCGTCTTGGCGCAGGCGTCAGCAATGAGCAGGCGGCGCAGATCATCGCGGACTACAAGGCCCGATTCTCAGGAATCGACGCCTTCCTGCAGCAATGCGTCGAGCAGGCGAGATCGAAGGGCTACGTCGAGACGATGCTCAAGCGCCGTCGCCCCGTTCCGCAGGTTCACTCGCGCAACCCCAACGAACGAAACCTCGGCGAGCGTATTGCCATCAACTCCGTTGTGCAGGGCTCCGCGGCCGATCTGATCAAGGTCGCGATGGTGAACCTGCACCGCCGCCTGCCGGCCGTCAGCCCTGAGGCGCGAATTCTGCTGCAGATTCACGACGAGCTCGTCTTCGAAGCGCCTGAAGGTCAGGCCGAGGCCGTGCGTGATTTCGTCGTCTCGGAGATGGAAAGCGCCTTTGACCTGAAGGTTCCGCTCAAGGTAGATTCAGCCATCAGCGCCGACTGGTTCAGCGGCAAGTAGCGATCAGGCGTAGGCGTGCAGCCCCGGCAGCAGCAGGTTGACGCCGAAATACGTCCACAACATGACGATGAAGCCGACGATCGAGAGCCACGCGGTGACGAGGCCTCGGTTGCGGACGCCGAAGCGCACGTGAATCACGATCAGGTAGACAATCCACGTGATCAGCGCCCAGGTCTCCTTCGGGTCAAAGGCCCACCAGCGGCCCCAGGAGTGGTCCGCCCACCAGGCCCCGAGCAGGATGCCGACGCCGAGAATCCAGAACGCCGCCTGGAGGATGACCATCTGGGCGTGATCAAGGTCGTGCAGGAGGCGCTCCCGTCCGACGTTGACCGGCCTCTGCTCGGTCTCGTCAACAGGGCCGATGATTCCTGCGGCAACCAGCGCGGCGGTGTGGTCGCCGCCGAGGTAGTGCGTGACGAGATAGACGAGGCTGACGACCATGCCCAGCGCGATCAGGCCGTAGGAAAAGAGCACGATGTTGACGTGGTAGAAGAGGATGTAGCTGGTGTTGAGGATCGCCGCCTCGCGCCCGATTTCCTGTCCGGGAATGCCGGTCATGGTTGCGGTCATCAGCGTCATGAAGCCGACGGCAGCGGCCGCGACGCCGAAGATGCTTTGCCGCCGGGCGAACATCATCACCGAGCCGAAGAGGACGGCCCCGAGACACAGGCCGAGCATGGATTCAAACTGGTTCTGGATCGGGATGCGCTCGGCGAGAATCCAGCGCACGGCAAAGCCCGCGGCGTGAATGGCCAGTCCTGCCAGCAGCATGAGGATGCCGAGGCGATTGACCCAGACGCGTCCGGTGCCGAAGGCGATCAGCAGCGTGATCAGTGCGGCAAAGTAGAGCGTGTAGCCGACGATGAACTTCGAGGCGCCGTTGTAGAACCGCTCCAGCGAGCGTCTGCCCTCGGCGGGGTAGTGTGAGGCGTTGATTGTCGGGGTCCGCTCGGCGATCTCAGCCAGAAGCGTGTTGACGCGCGGGGCGTCCAGCGCCCGCCACGCCTCTCCGAGGCGAGCAAAGAGCGGAGCCACCTGCGGATCGCGCGAGGCGTGCACCCAGTCGCCCTCCGGGTCGGCCGGTGCGACGATGTGCAGTTGCGCAAACGTGCCGGCAAAGCGGTTGATCTCCCGCTGCAACGAGGTCACATGCTCGGAATACAGCGAGTCGGCGGCGATCTCCATCCGGATCGCCTCCTCATGCGCGACATACATCAGCGGCGAGAGGCGGCCGACCTTCTTCCAGCGCTCGACCTCCGCAGAGGCATCGGGGCCTGTGAAGACCATGTCGAGGATCGCCTCGCGCAGCGGCAGGAAATCAACGTGGATCAGCGGCTTGTCGAGGTAGTAATCGCGGTCGGCCATCATGTCCAGCCAGGTGAAGACCGGGTCGTAGTTGACCTCCTCCACCGCATCCCGGTCGCCTCCGTCGGGGTTCGGCGTGATGATGAAGTCGCGATAGGCGCGACGGCCGGTGATCTTACGGATCGTGTCCCGTGCCGCCGTGTCCACGATGCCGACGCGGCCGTTGGTGAGGATTGCCAGGGCGCGGAAGGCTTCGAGATCAACCTGGGCCGCGAAATCTCGCTTCTGCTCACGCGTTGCCGTCGAGCCGCTCCACCCCTCGGCGGGCATGAGCGGGTTGACGATGTCTGCAGCGGCCTCCACATCCGCATCAGGATGAGCGTTCCCGGCCGGTGGCGTCTGCGCGGCGAGTCCTGTCGCCAGCATCAGCAGCAGGGCGGTTGTGAGTGCAGTGAGTCGTCTGGTCATCGTGCGGCGCTCCCTGAGGGCGTCGTGGGTTGCTTCTGAGTCGTCGGGCGCGTCGGCGGCCCCGATTGAGCAGGCCGGGCAACGGAGCCGTCGTCGCCGGTCGGCTGCTCGATCATCTGCTGTTGAATACGTCGCTTCTGAGCGCGAAGGATCGCGGGCTTGACGTAAAACGCGATCGGAATGCCGATGCCCATGAGGATGCCGCCGATGGCGATGAAGCGGATGCCCGGGTTGTTCCCGACGCCGAGGATCGTGAAGGCCTGATTCTGCGGGTCCCAGCCGGCCTGACTGAACTTGAACTGGTTGGGCAGCAGCATCTGCCGGATCGCCCCGATGGCCGAGCCCGCCAGTCCCTCCTGCCGCGAGGATTCAACGACATGGATGTAGGGGCGGTTGAGGCGCGTCTCGTGCACTTCACCCTCTGGATTCTCAGCACTCAGGACAACAAGGGAAGAGACGTAGTCACGCGGAATATCCGTGCCCGGATAGGGAATCATCTCGAAATCCGCCAGCGCCAGCGCGAAACCCGGGAACTGCCGGCGAAGCCGCGAGAAGGCAAAGGTCACCGGCCCGTAGCCGGGAATATCGACTTCACGGGCGTCGGCGTCGATGGGGCCCTCAAGATACTTGTTGAAGGGCAGCCACAGCCGCCGCGACCACATCGAGCCGTCGCCCAGACGGGCGCTGACCTCCAGGTCGAGTGCAGCCATGGAGTAATCGCCGCGCAGCCGGCGATCCTGCTCCTCGCGGGGGACGGCGACAAACGACGAGGCGGCGAAAGTTCGCGCCCAGTAATCGGTCACGCGCAGCGCCACGGGATGCCGGTCAAACGCTCCGCCGCTGACGCTCTGGCCGGGCCTGATTCCGCGATCAAGATGCACGCCGCCGCCCGGCTCGCGTCGAACGATGTCGAAGAGCGGCTCGGCCAGGTCGGGCTGCACGATGAAGAAGTGGGCGCGGGTGGCGTCGATGTAGGCGATGTCGATGGCCCGGTCGGGCGCGGTGCGATTGGGCGGTTGCCCCTGCGCTCCCGGCGTGAAGTCCTGCGTCAGTTCCGGGTACCGGTGGAGCACGTGCCGCTGGAACGCCTCACCCTCAGGCCCCGTGACGTTCAGGATGATCCGTGAACTGGCGGCCCCGCGATACCCCTCGCTCACCAGCGACAGTCCCTCATCGCTGGCCTGGTACCGCTCCACCGCGATCGTCCAGCCCGTCTCGCCGACGGGAATGCGGTCGCCCGGCGCGACGGCGTACCGCACCTCAAACGGCTCCTCGCCGCCCGGAACGCGCACGATCAGCAGGTGGTCGGCCGGCTCGGGAAACTCGGCGGTGAGATCGTTCATGCGCCGCTGAGTCGGGATGACCAGGTGCTGGACCGTGAAGTCTCCCATGTGCGCGGTGCCGCGTGGGGCCGATTGTCCCACCAGCCGGTCGGACCGCCAGATGGTCCGCGCTTCGCCCCCGGAGGGGTCGTCGACGGTCATCTCAGCGTGCAGCGATGGCGCGGGTACATTACCGCCATCGCGCAGTTCTGAGACTTCGCGCGCATAGGGAATCATGCCCACGACACGCGCTTCAAGATCGGCCGTGAACTCCTGCTGGAAGACCTCGTGCTGATGCAGCGGGTAATCAGGGGCATAGGGCGTCCCGGCCGGCGCCGGGTTGTACCGCGCCAGGTGCGGAAGTTCAACCATCACCCAGCGCCCTGAATCACCGCCCCGGCCGCGCGCCGCGTAGATTGCCGTCTCAAGGTTGTCGTAGAAGCCCGTGGCCGGCTCGCCGAACTGGCCGGGCTCCGCGGCGCGGCTGAGGATGATGTCGCCCTCGACTTTTGCCATGCTGTAGAGAACGCTGCCGAGGGCCAGGGTGACGATTCCCGTGTGCACCGTCAGCACGCCGATGTTGAGCCATCGAAGCTCGATGCGCCGGATCGTTGCGACGATCATGTTCACGACGAAGGTCAGCAGGATGACCTTCAGCGGCCACCACGCGTAAAACTCCAGCTCCGACATCTCCCACGAGGGCAGTTGCCGCATCGGAACAGACTTGTACTGCTCAACGTAGGCCGAGAAAAACTGCACCCCGCCCTCGCCCGGAATGTAGCGGATCGCCGGCCAGACCGTCACGCTCCACCCCCACGCCCCGGCTGCAAGCAGCGCCGCCGACAGGGGCAGCAGCATCGCAAACCGCGCGCCCGGCGAAAGCCGGCTGCGTGTGACTCGATTGATCACCCAGACCGGTGGCACGACGACTGCGGCAATCACGGCAAGCAATGTCGCGACATAGAACAGCCAGGTCGGCGCCAGCGCCATCAGCCCCAGAGGGACGCTCGCCAGCGTTCCGTAGATCGCAACGGCAATCAGCAGAATCACCGCCAGCGTGATTGACGAAAACGCCCGAAGCACCCACCGGATCGGAGTCAGGCCGCCCGTCAGATGGGCGTCATCCCAGGCCTTGACGCGTCTCCACTTGGCGCTCATGAAGTCCCCTCTGTCCCCGACTCCCGCCGGACCATCGACCGTGACTGCAATCATAGTGCGCCATCGGCCTCAGGACCGCCTCCCGGCCCGGGATTCCCCGCAAAACGCACGACCCCCGGCGCATGGGCCGGGGGTCGGGAAGTCGCAGCAGTATCGGTCGTTTACGCCTCCGGAGCGGCCGCCTCCGCCGCAGCGCCCTCGCCCTCGGCTCCCTCTGCGGGCGTCTCTTCCTCTTCCTCGCGACCGAAGTCGAGTTCGCGGTCCGGCTTGACGGCCAGCTTGATCTCCGTGCGGAGCTCGGCGTCGATCTGGATCGGAATGTCGTACGTGTCCACCTTCTTGATTGCCGCTCCGATTCGGATGTGACGATCGAGGATGCGGTCAAAGCCCGCCTCGGCCAGCGCCTCGCGGATGTCGCTCTGCGTCACCGAGCCGTAGAGCCAGCCGTTGTCGTTGCAGGAGCGAATGAGGGTGACTTCGAAGCCCTCCATCTTCTCCACCATCGCCTCGAGCTCGCTGCGCAGACGGGCCAGCTCCTCCTGCACCTGCCGGCGGCGCTCCGCCAGTTTCTCGATGGCGCCCTTGGTCGGTGTGGTCGCCAGTCCTCGGGGCAGCAGGTAGTTGCGGGCGTAGCCGAGCCGCACGTTGACGACGTCGCCGACGATTCCGAGATTGTCGACGTTCTCGACCAGCAGCAGTTGCATGTTTCGACTCATTGCAGTTGTCCTTCCAGTCTCTGGGGCGACGGGATCCGCCGCCGAAGTGAGCAGCCCCGATACGCAGAGCCGCAGCCGTTGCCGTTCCACTTAGAACGGAATGTCATCATCCTCGATGGGCACGTGCCCGCCCGACTCTCCGCCGCCGGAGTCTCCGCCGCGCTGCGCCGGCTTGCTGCCGCGCTGAGCGCCTCCGCCCCCACCTCCGCCGCCGTCATCTCCGCCCCCGCCCCGCGAATCGACGAACTGAAAACTCTCGATCACCACCTTCATCTTCGAGCGGTTCTGGCCCTGCTGATCCTGCCAGGTGTCCAGACGCAGACGACCCTCGATGAAAACCGGCCGGCCCTTCGAGAGGTACTGGTTCATGATCTCAGCCGTGCGGCCCCACGCCTCGCAGTCGACGAAGGTGACCTCCTCCCTCGCCTCACCCGAGCCGGAGGTATAACGCCGGTTGATCGCCAGGCCGATGTTGACCACCGCCTGGTTGTTGGTCGTGTATCGCAGTTCCGGGTCGCGCGTCAGGTTGCCCATCAGCATCACTTTGTTGAAGTAGCCCATGAACTCATCCTTTCACAGTGCACCATACCCCCCGGACGGATCGGTCAGGTGTCTTACTCACTCTCAACGGCTGATTCAACGGCTGCAACCGCCTGCTCCTCGGGCTTCTCAGCCCGCAGCGACGACTCCAGGCCGAGGTTCCTGCGGTCGTCCATCGCCTGCATCTGCTCAACCGAGAGGTGATCGGCACGGGTGATCATGAATCGCAGCACCATGTCCGAGAGGTTGCAGTCGCGCTCGATGCGGGCCAATGCCGGGCCCGGAGCGTTGAAGTACGCCAGCAGGTACACGCCGCGCTTCTGCTTCTTGATCGAGTAGGCAAGCGTCCGCTCCGCCCATTTCGAAAGCGCCACCATCTCTGCGCCGGCACGGCTGACTGACTCCTCAATGAACTTCACCGCCGACGACAGATCGCTCGTCTGGCTCTGCGGAAACAGAATCAACGCCTCATAGGGGTTCATCTTTACGGCTTCATCCATGGTCTTCACTCTTCCTGTAATCTGCGGCCGATTCGTCCGGCCTCATGGTGTCGTATCAATTGTCTATCGCCGGGGTCAACACGCCGCCGGCCTCCTCCACACCCGCTCTGCCAGTATCCGTCGAAGCGCCCGAAGCGCCGTCCCGCCGCTCTCACCCGCCGCGTCGTCGTCCTCTCGCCCCACCCCTTTGCGGTTGAAGCGGTTCATCGCAGCGTTGCATCCCTCGCGGACCCACACCGCAACCGCATCGCATACCTCGTTCAGCGACGGCTCCAGCGTCTCCAGTTCGTCCTTACCGAATCGGCCGAGAACGTAGTCCCGCCGCCGCGCCAATCCGGGACTGCCGACGCCGATCCGCAGGCGGGCGTACTCCTCCGTGCCCAGCCGCCGTGCGATGTCGGCAAGGCCGTTGTGTCCGCCGTCAGAGCCCGAGGGGCGGAGGCGCATCGCTCCCAGAGGAAGGGAGACGTCGTCAACGAGCACGAGCAGGTCTGACGGCGGCAGCTTGTAGAACTGCATCGCCTCCAGCACCGACCCGCCGGACAGGTTCATATAGGTCAGCGGCATCATCAGGAGCACGCGGGAGCCGTCGATGCGGATCTCCTGCGTCATCGCCCGGAACTGCTGGCGGACCGGCTCGCCGGGAGCGTACCGGGCGCGCAGCCGATCGATGGCCATGAAGCCGACGTTGTGTCGCGTCATGGCGTACTCGGCGCCCGGGTTGCCCAGTCCGACGACCAGTCTCAGCACGATCCTTACTCCTCGGAGGACTCTTCCTCGTCCTTCTTCCGCTCGGTGATGACCTCCGGCTCGACATCCTCGGCCGGCGCTGCCACCTCTTCCATCTCACCTCGGACCTCGATGTAGGCGATCACCGCCTCCGGGTCCTCGGCGATTCGGATCCCCTCGGGGAGCGTCAGATCGGCGGCATGAATCGATGCGCCGGCCTCAAGATTGGAGAGATCGACGGTGATGCCCTCCGTCGGCACGCTGTCGGCACGACAGGCGATTTCGATGGTCACCATCGGCGTGTTGAGCACGGCCCCGGCCACCTTCAGGCCGACGGCATCGCCCACAAAGTGAAGATCGACGCGGACTTCGATCTCTTCGGAGAGGTCCACGCGGGTCAGGTCCACGTGAATGATGGTGTCGCCGAGATAGTCAAACTGCAGGTCCTTGACCAGGCAGGTTTCCTTCCGGCCGTCGAGGGCGACGTTGAACAGGCGCGACCCGTGCTCCAGCGAATGCAGCACGGCCTTGCTGTCCAGCAGCACGCTGACGGGGTCCTGCTTGTGGCCGTAAATCACCGCGGGAAGTTGTCCGGCGGCGCGGTACCGCCGGGCGTACCGGGTGCCAAGCCGCTCGCGGCGAACGGCTTCAAGTGTCGGGGTTGTCGTGGTCATGATCTTCTCACTGCCTCATTTCTACCGTACCAGGTGTGAAACTGTCCTCTGTAAAACCCGGTCTAGCGCTTGGTTCCGAAACTGTCCTTGAAAAGCGCCGAGACCGACATGTCGTTGTGAATCCGGTGAATCGCATCCCCCACCAGCCCTGTTGCCGTCAGCACACGCAGCTTGTCCGCAATCGGCTTGCAGCGGTCGCCCAGCGGAATCGTGTCGGTGAGCATCACCTCGTCGATCGGGGCCGACGCCAGCCGCTCCATCGCCATCCCCACGAGCACCCCGTGCGTCGCTGCCGCGAAGATCCGCTTCGCCTCCCGCTCCTTCAGCAGCCGGGCCGCCTCGCAGACCGTGCCGGCCGTGCTGATCATGTCGTCAATCATCAGCACCGTACGGTTCTTGACGGTCCCGACGATGTTGACGACTTCGACGTCATCGCCGGAGTGACGCCGCTTGTCGATGATGGCGATGTCGCCGCGCAGCAGTGTTGCGTACTGGTTGGCCATCTTCACGTTGCCGATGTCCGGCGAGACCACGACCAGGTCGCCCAGCTCCTCCCGCCGCTCTGACAGGTGCTGCGAGAAGATCGGCGCCGCCGTCAGGTGATCCACCGGAATATCGAAGAATCCCTGGATCTGCGCCGCGTGCAGGTCCACCGCCAGGACCCGGCTTGCCCCCGCCTGCGTGATCAGGTTCGCCACAAGTTTCGCCGTAATCGGCGTGCGGCCCTCATCCTTGCGATCCTGCCGGGCGTATCCGAAGTAGGGGATCACGGCGGTGATGCGCTTCGCCGAGGCGCGGCGGAGGCAGTCCAGATAGATCAGCAACTCCATGAGCGAGTCGTTGACGGGCTGACAGGTGGACTGGATGACGTAGCAGTCCCGACCGCGCACATCCTCCTCGATCTTCACGATCGTCTCCCCGTCCGGGAAGCGCAGCGTCGTGCTCTGCCCCAGCGGAATCCCCAGGTGCGAACAGACGCCCATGCCGAAGTCCCGGCTGGTCTGCCCCGCAAACACCTTCAGCAGGTTGGGATCGGAATGGCTCATCGTGCGGCTCCGTCAGCCAGTCGTCGGGAAAGCGCCTCTTCCACCTCCGCCAGTTGCTCCGGCGTGTTGATCGAGAGCACATCCGCCGCCGCCGCCAGCGGCTCTACGTGCACGCGCTGCCCGGCCGTGCGGAGAATCTCCAGCACGTCGGTCAGATACACCTCGCCCTTGGCGTTGTCCGTCCCCACCTGGTGCAGCGCCGGGAAGAGCGCTTCGGCCCGGAAGCAGTAGTAGGAGGGGTTGACCTCCCGGATGCCGCGCTGTGCCTCCGTCGCATCCTTGTGCTCGACGATCCGCTCAAATCTCCCCGCCGAGTCCCGTACGATTCGTCCGTAGCCGGTCGGGTCATCGATCTCCGCCGTCGCCAGTGTCGCCGCCGCATTCATCCGGCGATGGACCTCCGTCAGCGCTGAGAGCATCGAACCGCGAATCAGCGGCCCGTCGCCGGCCAGCACCAGCACATCGCCGGCAAAGCCGCGAAGCGCCGCCTCGGCCTGGAGTACGGCGTGTCCGGTCCCCTTCTGCTCGCGCTGCCAGACAAACTCAAGATCGCTCTGGTCCGCCAAGGCCTCCTGCACCTTCTCGCCCTGGTGGCCGATGACGACGTAGATTCGTTCGCAGCCCGCCTCGCGGCAGGCGTCGATCACCCACGCCACCATCGGACGCTCGCAGACCCGATGCAGCACCTTGGCAAGGTCGGAGTTCATCCGCGTCCCCTTGCCGGCGGCAAGGATGACCGCGCAGAGCGGACGGCCCGCCTGAGGCGTCGAGGAGGCAGAGGTCTGTGCTGCGGAATCCGTCATTGCCCGCCGGCTGCGGCGTCGCCACGATGCGATACGGAAGAAGCAGGCCCGCCTGGACTCGAACCAGGAATGCTTGGACCAAAACCAAGTGTGTTGCCAATTACACCACGGGCCTGTGCGGCGGCTCGATCGTAGCCGCATTGAAACTTCGAGTGACCCGGGCGGGTCCGCCGCGTGCGGACCGTCTGCTCTTCCGATGCACTGTTGTGGGACGCGTGGCCTCCTCCGTTACTGTGAAACGATCCATCCTGATCAGACCGCAAAGGTCACGAACACTCGTGTCGCGGTCCGACCGGGAGATCGCCGGAAGGCGTCCCGACGGGTCAGAACCGCGGCTTTTCGCCCTCCGGAAGCGGGAACGAAGCAAAGCCGCCTGGCCTCGCCCCCTGTCGGCGCCGTGCATGCTGCCACGTCACCGATCGGCTCCTCGTTTGGAGAGCCGCAAACTGTAGGGCACGCACCCATCCGGTCAATTCTCCCCTCCGCCCCGGCATACCCTCTCGCAATCCATGTTTCCCACCCTCCAGCACTTCCTGGCCCACCTCGAAGCCCGCGGCGAACTCCGCCGCATCGCCGCCCCCGTCTCACCCATCCTTGAAATCTCCGAGATCGCCGATCGGATGGCAAAATCCCCGGCCCCTTCCATCGGAGCCACCGGACCCGCCACCGACCCTGAGTTTGCCGGCCTGGGCGGACCGGCCCTCCTCTTTGAGAACGTCGAGGGCTCCCCTTTCCCGCTCGCAATCAACGTTTTCGGCTCCTACCGGCGAATGGAGCTGGCCCTGGGCTGCCCCGACGGGACAGGATTTGCGCACATCGCCGATCGAATCGCCTCCCTCACCAAGCCCGCGCCGCCGGCCTCCTTCGCCGAGGTCATCAGCAAGGCCCGCGAGTTCCTGCCGCTCCTTCGCACGCCGCCCCGCAAGGTCCGTCGCGGACTCTGCCAGGAGGTTGTGCGCACCGGCACCGAGATCAACCTCCTCGAATGGCCCTTCCTTAAGTGCTGGCCCCTCGATGGCGACCCCGCCTCCGTCGGCTTCCCCCTCCCCCCGGACCAGATCGACACCTCCCCCGGCCAGGGCCGCTTCATCACCTTCGCCGGCATCTACACCATCCATGCCGACGACCGCGACCGGCCCCGGCCCACCTCGCGAAACATCGGCATGTACCGCCTGCAGGTCATCAACCGCACCACGCTGGCGATGCACTGGCACATCCACCACGACGGCGCCGCCCACTGGCGCTCCTGGAAGGCCCTCGGCCGACCCATGCCCGTCGCGATCGTCTTCGGAGGCGAATCCGTCCTTCCCTACGCCGCCACCTGTCCGCTTCCTCCGGGGATTTCGGAACTGCTCATGGCCGGATTCCTCAACGGACGGGGCATCCCACTTGTGCGCGCCCACAGCGTGCCCCTGGATGTGCCCGCAAACGCGGAACTGATCATCGAGGGCTTCGTCAACACCCAGTGCGGCCCTATCGGTTTCGACCCCCGCGTCCCCGATGCCGAGGGGAACACCCGCGTCCTCGGCCCCGGGGCCGTGCTCGAAGGCCCCTTCGGCGACCATACCGGCTTCTACTCCCTCCCGGATCGCTACCCGCTTGTGGAAGTCACGGCGATCACACACCGCACGAGACCGGTCATTCCCGCGACGATCGTGGGATACCCGCCGCAGGAGGACTACTACCTCGGCAAGGCCACTGAGCGCATCATGCTCCCCTTGCTGCGGACGCTCATCCACGACATCGAAGACTACCACCTCCCGCTCTTCGGCTGCTTCCACAACTGCGCCTTCCTCCGCATTCACAAGGCCTATCCCCTCCAGGCCCGCCGCGTCATGCATGCCGTCTGGGGAGCAGGGCAGATGGCCTGGACCAAGCTCATCGTCGTCGTGGATCATGACGTCGAGGTCCACCGCCTCGACGCCGTCCTTCGCGCCCTTTTCGCAACGGCCGCATTCCCGGAGTCGCTCGAGGTCGTCCGGGGCCCGCTGGACATCCTCGATCACGCCGCCCCCGTCGTCGGCGCGGGAACCAAGATGGGCCTCGACGCCACGCGCCCCTTCCCGGGCGACCGGCCGGCCGACCTGCCGCCGCCGGTCTTCCTCGACACCCCGGCACAGTCCCGGTACATCGAGAGTGCCCGCCGCGCCTTCCCCGACCTCGCAGACATTGTCTTCCCGGAGGCCATGCTCGGCCGCGGCGCGTTGATCTCCACCGCCTCGACCGACCCCGAGGTCAACCGTGAGATGTTGGAGCGCCTTGTCTCGCTTCCCGACCATGCCTCTCCGCAGTTCATCCTCCTGCTGCCCGTCGAAGCCGACCTGGGCGATTTGCACAACGCCCTCTTCCACTTCGCGGCCAACACCGATCCCGGGCGCGACGCCGTGACGAGTTCTGCGCACGCCGCGATCGCTTTCGACGCCACCGCGAAAGTCAGCAGTCGGCCCGGCTATCGTCCCTATCCGCCCCCCATGCAAATGCCCGATGAGATCCGCGATCGCGTTACCCGCAGGTGGGCTGAGTACGGGTTTCCGGCATGATCCTCTCCCTCCTCGGTGGTGTCGGCCTCTTTCTTCTCGGCATGGCCCTGCTTACCGATGGTCTCAAGGCCCTCGCCGGAGCGGCGCTGCGCCCCATCCTCACCCGCTTTGTCGGCAGCCCGCTCTCAGGCATGGTCGCCGGAGCGGGAATCACGGCGCTGGTTCAGAGCAGCAGCGCCACCACCGTCGCCACCATCGGCTTCGTCTCCGCCGGGCTGATGACCTTCCACCAGGCCCTGGGCGTGATCTTCGGTGCCAACATCGGCACGACCAGCACCGCCTGGATCGTCTCCCTTCTGGGATTCAAGGTTTCCGTCTCCAGCGCCGCCTTTCCCATGATCTTTCTTGGAGCGCTGTTGCGCCTCCTCGGCCGCGACCGCACCGCCGGCCTCGGCACAGCGCTGGCCGGATTCGGGCTTCTCTTCTACGGGCTGGACGTTCTCCAGCACGGCATGGCGGGCTTTGCGGAGCGCGTCACGCCGGAGTCCTTCCCCGACTCGGGCGTACTCGGTCGGCTCCTCATGGTCGGCCTCGGCCTGGTGATGACTGTCGTCATGCAGTCCTCCTCGGCCGCCATCGCCACCACGCTGACGGCGCTGGATTCCGGGGCCATTGATTTCACGCAGGCCGCCGCGATGGTCATCGGTCAGAATGTCGGCACGACGGTGACGGCTGCGATCGCCTGCATCGGCGCGACCAGTGCAGCGCGACAGACGGCGGTGGCGCACGTGCTCTTCAACGCGATCACCGGCGTTGTCGCCTTCGTTATCCTGCCCTGGTTCGTATGGGCAGTGGAGTTCTTCATTGAGGATGTGGCCCACGAGCCGGACGTCGTCGCTCTGGCTGCCTTTCACACGGTCTTCAACGTGCTCGGCGTTGTGCTTCTGTTTCCGCTGCTTCGATCTTTTGCACGCCTTGTGCGATTCATCGTGCCCGATGCCGCCCCCGCCGCTCTCCGGACGCTTGACCTCTCGATTGCCGAAGTCGGGCCGGTGGGGATCGAGGCGGCCCGCCGCGCCCTGGCCGACGCCGTCGCCTCGCTCATCGGCAGCATCGAGGAGCGCATCCGCGGAGTCGCGCCCCGGCGTCACAGGGAGCAGCCGATCCAGTGGCAGGCGGCCCTGGAGGAGTTTCACCGGTTTCTGGCCCGGCTGACGGCCGGTCCGCAGAACGAGGCGGAGACGCGTGCCCACCTCGATCTCGTCCACGCCCTCGATCACTTCGAGGAACTGACAAAGGAATCCGCCATCCCCGCGCCTGACCGGCGCATCCTCTCGCTGCGACTCGTCGCTCCCCTGCAGGAGAACCTGCTGCTGCTCTTTGCCGATGTCTCAGCCCGCGTTGCCGATCTCCGGGCCGATGCTCCCGCGCTTGATGAAGCGATCGCCCGCCGGGCCGATGAGATGGCTGAGATGCGCCGCAGGCACCGCCGGCTGCTGCTGGAGGAGATGGCGGCGGGCCGGATGGATCCGCAGACGGGCGATGATGCGGTGGACGGGCTTCGCTGGCTGGATGCGGTGGGGTACCACACTGCCCGGCTGGTGCATCATCTGGGGAAGATGAGGTAAG
>CAZPFK010000042.1:0-22301 GCA_964585855.1 uncultured Vicinamibacteraceae bacterium | reverse complement strand
TCCGGAGATCTACCCCAATGGCCATCACCGCACTCCACTCCGCCGCCACAGGCCTCAACGCCCTCTCCACCTCTCTCGACGTGATCTCCAACAACCTCGCAAACATCAACACCACCGGCTTCAAGTCCAGCCGCGTCAACTTCCAGGACCTCATGTACATCGAGAAGAAACAGCCCGGCGTCGAAAACTTCAACGGCGACATCCGCCCCATCGGCCTCTACGTCGGCCTCGGCGTCCAGGTCGCCGGCACGCAGAAGTCCTTCGTCCAGGGCTCCGCCGAAGCAACCAACGAAAAACTCGACGTCATGATCGAGGGCGCCGGCTTCCTCCAGGTCTCCATCGAGGACGATCGCGGCCCCGACGGCATCGGCTACACCCGCTTCGGAGCCCTCTCCCTCAACGCCGACGGACAACTCGTCCTCGCCAACGACCAGGGACGCATCCTCCAGCCCGAAATCAACATCCCCGAAGACGCTACCGACATCATCATCACCCCCGATGGCCGTGTCCTCGTCACCCTGCCCGGACAATCCGACCCCGTCGAACAGGGACAGATCGAACTGGCCACCTTCATCAACCCCGCAGGCCTCGAGGAAATCGGCGAGAACCTCTACGTCTCCACCGCCGCCTCCGGCGACCCCGTCACCGGAACCCCCACCGAAGGCGCCTTCGGAGCCCTTCGCCAGAGCATGCTCGAAGGATCCAACGTCGAGCCCGTCCGCGAACTCGTCCACCTCATCAAGACCCAGCGCGCCCTCGAACTCAACAGCCAGACCATCCGCGCCGCCGACGAGTCCCTCCAGACCATCGCCAGCATCGCCCGGCGATAACCCCGACCGCTGACCAACGAGGCCACCAGTGAAACTGCTCCCCGTCATCCTCGCCCTCACCCTCGTCGCACACGCCCGCGCCGACGAACTCCGCCTCCGCGCCGGCATCCGCATCAACCACGACGCCGCGCAGATTCTGCTCGAAGACGTCGCCGAACTCTCAGGCGACCACCTCCAGCGCTACGCCTCCCTCCCCGTTGCCGACCTCGCGTCCGACACCCGCCGCGAAATCACCCTCACAGACATCCGCCACGCCCTCGAAGCCGCAGGAGCCAACCCCGGCCGCATCGCCTTCTCCGGCTCATCCTGCCTGGTCATCCGACGCCCCGCCCCTGTCGCCCCCGCCTCCCTGCCCGTTCCCGAAACCGCCGACACCCCCGCCCAGCCCGGTCCCGCGCTCCACCCCGCCGCGCAGCTCGCCGCCGAATCCACCCTCCGCGGCGTCCTCACGCGCTACCTCGTCAGCGCCGTCCTGAAGTGCCCCGCCGACGAAGTCCTCCTCACCTTCGACGCCGACGAGGGCGATGCCGCCCTCCTCGACGCTCCCTCCCACACCCACGACGTCGAAATCGTCGAGTGCGGCTCCGGCAACAGTGCGACCATCCCCATGCGCATCAACGTCTATCGCGATGACCGCCTCGCGCAGGTCCTGCGCCTCACCGCCCACGTCGCCCTCCGCCGCGAAGTCCTCATCCTCAACGAATCCCTCACCTCCGGCCAGCCCCTCTCCGCCGCACACCTGCAGCGCCGGACGATGACGCTCCCCCCGCATCCCGTCGAGCCCCTCCGGCCCCACGACCTGCCCGAAGGCGTCGTGGCGCGCGGTTTGCTCCGGGAAGGGCAGATTCTCCGCGCCGACGACATTGTCCACCCCGTTCTCGTCGAGCGCAACGCCGAGGTGATCGTCCGATGCAAGACCGGCCTCTTCATCATCCGCATGACCGCCCGCGCCCTCGAACCCGGCGCCCTGGGCGATGTCATTCGCGTCCGTCGCCTCGCCGATCGCACCGAGCACCTCGCTCGCATCGAGGCCGACGGCCAGTTGAGTCTCGTCGAGTAATCCCCTTCGAAGGAGCCAGTCCATGAAGTCTGCACTCGCCGCTCTCGCAACACTCGCCGCTCCCGGCGCACTGCTGGCGCAGTCCGGCTCACTCCAGGCCCGCGCCCTGGAGCAGGGCCCGACCGTCATGCCCGCCTACGACGTCGATCCCGCAGCCGACCTCTACGCGCTGAGCGCCACCGCCATCCGGCCCCCCGAGCCCGCCACCTACCAGAAGCACGACCTCGTTCAGATCATCGTCCGCGAAACCAGCAACGTCTCCTCCTCCCAGGAACTCACCACCGAGAAGGAAACCACCCAGGAAGCCGAAATCACCGACTTCCCGCAGATCACACTCAACGACCTTCTCGACGGCATCCTCAAGTCCACAAGCGACGCCCACCGCCCCAAGCTCGGCGTCGAATCCAAACGCGAGTTCGACGGCTCCGGCGAGTACGACCGCCGCGACGACATGACCGCCCGGCTCATGGCCGAGGTCATCGAAGTCCTCCCCAACGGCAACCTCGTCCTCGAAGCGCGCAGCACCATCGAAACCGACGGCGAGTCCTCCGTCATCCTCGTCTCCGGCGTCTGCGACGCCCGCGACGTCACCGCCGCCCGCACCATCATGAGCAACCAGCTCTTCAACCTCCAGGTCATCAAGAACCACCAGGGCGAACTCCGCAACAGCGCCAAGAAGGGCTTCATCACCAAGGCCTTCGACACCATCTTCGCCTTCTGAACAACGCCCGCACCACGCCGCCCCGGAGCACCGCATGATCCCCCGCCTCCTCATCACCTCCCTCCTCGCCGCTGCCATCCTCGCCGCCTCACCCGCCGCGATCGCCGTCGACATCCACGACATCGTCCGCATCAAGGGCTTCGAGGAATCCGAACTCATGGGCATCGGACTCGTCACCGGCCTCAACAAGACCGGCGACTCCGCAAAGAGCAGCGGCCGCATGGCCCGCCCCCTCGCCGAACTCTACAAAAGCTTCGGCTACGGCCTCGAAAGCCCGATGGAGCTCGCCGGCGTCGACAGCGTCGCCCTCGTCTACGTCACCTGCCGCATCCCCGCCCTCGGCGCCCGCGAAGGCGACCAGGTCGATGTCGTCGTCTCCACCATCGGCGACGCCACCAGTCTCAATGGAGGCGTCCTCGTTCAGACCTGGCTCAAGTCCTCCAAGTTCGGCGACATCTACGCCTGGGCCGCCGGCGAAATCGAACTCGACTCCACCAACCCCCGCAAGGGCGTCATTCCCCGCGGCGCACAGATGGTCCGCGACCATCGCAACAACCCCCTGACTGCCGGAATGAGCACCGTCACCCTCGTCCTCAACGACGCCTACGCCGGCTACCCCGTCGCCTCCGCCATCGCCAACCGCATCACCCAGGAATACGCACTCGACGAATCCACCTACGGCGAAGTCTGGGCCCGCGTCGACGACCCCAAAAACGTCATCCTCCACCTCGCCCCCGGACAACGCAACGACCCCGCAGCCGTCCTCGCACAGATCATGACTCTCTCACTCGACGCCGGCCTCATCGCCGTCCCCGCCCGCGTCGTCATCAACAAGGATGCCGGAACCATCGCCGTCACCGGTGATGTCGAGATCTCCCCGGCGATCATCTCCGCTCGCGGCCTCACCATCACCCGCATCCTCCCCGAGCCCGTCCCCACCGTCCTCGATCCCGTCTACTCCACCGAGCACAACGTCCAGGTGCAGGCCACCAACTCCGTCCGCCCCGCCCAGACCGCGCAGCTCGACGATCTCCTCGCCGCACTCGAATCCCTCAAGGTCCCCTTCGACGACCGCGTCTCCATCCTCCGCGAAATGCACCGCATGGGCGTCCTCCACGCCGAACTCATCGAGAACTGATCATGAGCGCCGACTCCGTCCTCAACCTCAACCTCTCTCCTCGCCAGGACCCCCGCGAGGTCGCCCGCACCGCCGCCGTCGAGTTCGTCGCCGGCTCATTCCTCAAGCCCGTCTTCAAGGCGATGCGCGAATCCCCCTTCGCCGATAGCCTCGCCCCCGGAGCCGCCTCCACCGGGCCCTTCGCCGAACTCCTCGACGCAGAACTTGCGCGGAAGATCGCCTCCTCAGGCCGTTTCCCCCTCGTCGACGATCTGGCATCCGCCTTGCAGTCTCTCAAGCAACGCGGCAGCGACCGCGTCGATCTTGCGCACGAAAACGCCACGGAAGGCAACGCTTCATGACCCGACCCTCAGCACATGCCCGGACACTCGGCGAATCCCCCGCCGATCGCCTCATGCAGATTCTCGACCAGCTCCTGAATCTGCATCTGCAGCTGCGCGATGTCCTGGCTCGCAAACTCGAAGGCCTCCGCCGCGCCGACCTCACCCTCCTCCGCGGTGAGGTCGAGGCCGAATCCGCCCTCCTCGAATCCATCGAAGAGTGCGAAAAACAGCGCTGCGACATCGCACGCCGACTCGCCCGCTCCCTCGGCCTCCCCACCGCCTCCGCCCCGCGCTTCTCCGAACTCGTCGACGCCCTCCAGGAGGACCGCCGCCCCCGCGCCGGCGCTCTCGTCGCCCGGCTCCGCGACCTCCTCGAAGAAATCGGCCGCATGACCGCCGCCATGCGCGAGGCCGCCCTCCGCGCCGGCGCCTGCATCCGCCATGTCCTCGAACGCGCCCTCGAAGAGCGAAACGCCCTCGGCCACCCCAGGGTCTATCGCCACGATGGGAAAGTCTCCGCCCCCGTTTCCGGCCCCGCCGCCCTGGACCTGCGAAAGTAAGGACCCCTCGCAATGAGCCTCTCAGGCGCTCTGCAGATCGGACAGTCCAGCCTCTCGCTCAGCAGCACCGCGATCCAGCTGGTCGGCAATAACATGGCCAACGCCGCCACCCCCGGCTACAGCCGTCAGGGCCTCCACGCTGTCCCCGGACGCGATCAGCGCATCGGCCCCTCCGCCTTCGTCGGAACCGGCGTCCGCCTCGGCGGCATCAATCGCTACGTCGATGAGGTCCTCCTCACCCGCACCCGCTTCTCCATGTCCGATGAGTCCTTTGCCCGCACTGAAACCGACCTCCTCAGCCAGATCGAAGTCATTCAGGGCGAACTCTCCGACACCGACATCTCTACCGCCCTGGGCGACTTCTTCAACGCCTGGTCCGAACTCGCAAACCAGCCCAACAACCCCTCCATGCGCACCCTCGTCGTCGGCGAGGGCGCACGCCTTGCCGATCACCTCCAGTACACGCGCAGCAAATACGTCGAACTCCGCGACCAGATCGACAGCCAGCTCAAGGCCGCCGTCTCCACCGTCTCCGGCCTCTTCGACAAGATCGCGCAACTCAACGCCTCCATCAACCAGGCCGAGGGCGGCTCCGGAACCGCCTCCTCACTCCGCGACCAGCAGGACCTCCTCCTCGATGAACTCTCCGGCTACCTAAACATCGAGGCCCGTCCCGGTCAGGGCGGAATGAAGGATGTCTACATCGGCTCCCTACCCCTGGTCATCGGCAGCGACTACCGCGGCCTCGAAATGAACTTCATCGACCAGGACGGCGCCCGCGCTGCCGAGTTTCGGCTCTCCGACGACGGCTCACTCCTCCAGCCCGAGGGCGGAACGATCGGCGGCCTCCTGCAGGTCCGTGCCGACGACCTCGAGCGCGTCATCGACGACATCGACGCCCTCGCCCACACCCTCATCTGGGACGTCAACCGCATCCACTCCCAGGGCCAGGGCCAGTCACGCTTCTCCGACCTCACCGGCGCCTACATCGTCACCGACCCCGACGCACCGCTCAACAGCGACCAGGCCGGCCTCCCCTTCGAGATCAGCAACGGATCCTTCCGCCTCCACGTCACCGAGGCCTCCAGCGGCCTGCGATCCTCCTTCCGCATCGACCTCGACCTCGACGGCATCGGCTCCGACACCACCCTCAACGACCTCGTTGATCAGATCAATTCCGCCGCAGGCCCCGCCGGCGTCACCGCCTCCGTCACCATCGACGGGCGACTCAACCTCACCGCCTCCGGCGGCCGCACCATCTCCTTCAGCGATGACACCGCAGGCGCACTCGCCAGCCTCGGCCTCAACACCTACTTCACCGGCGAGAATGCCGCCGACATCGGCGTCAACGAGATCCTCGAAGACGACTCATCCCTCCTCGCCGTCGGCGCCGACCACATCGAGGGCTCCAACGACACCGCCCTGAACATCTCAAAACTCAGCGCTGAGAGCCAGTCCGAACTCGGCGGGGAGACCATCGAAGACTTCTGGCGCAGCCGCGTCGAAAGCCAGGCGCTCCGCCAGGGACAGGCCCAAACCCGCCTCTTCTCCGCCCAGACCATCCGCGAAAGTCTCGAAGCACAGGTCGCCGTCGTCTCCGGCGTCAGTCTCGATGAAGAAGCCATCAACCTCGTCAAGTTCGAGCAGCAGTACCAGGCCGCCGCTCGCTTCGTCTCCACCGTCGATCGCCTGATGCAGGAACTCCTCGCGGCCGTCTGATTCCCATGACCACCATCCCTCCCAACCTCCACCGCGTTCCCACCGGCCTCAGCGCTGCGCTCTCGGCGCGCAACATCAATCGCACCAGCGCCAGTCTTCTCCAGGTGCAGATGCAGCTCTCCAGCGGTCGCCGCATCGAACGCCCCAGCGACGACGTCGCCTCCGCCTCCCTCATCACCGTCCTCGATCAGCGCATCGACTTCCGCGAGCAGGAAGTCCGAAACCTCCAGCACGCCCGCAGTCTCGTCGACTACTCCGACTCCGTCCTCGGAAACGCCAACGACATCGTCCTCCAGGCACGCGAAATCGCCTCCGCAATGGTCGGCTCAACCGTCGACGCCGAAACCCGCGCCAACGAAGCCGAAGTCATCGACGGCCTCATCCGTCAGATGCTCTCATTCGCAAACTCACAGTTCAACGACATCTACCTCTTCGGCGGCCGACAGACCGCCGTCGCGCCCTACGAGGAACTCCTCGGCGGCTTCCGCTTCCAGGGCTCCACCGAAGAACTCCAGGCCGCCGTCCGCATGCCCGGCGTGACGGCGATGA
Organism: uncultured Vicinamibacteraceae bacterium; assembly: GCA_964585855.1. Classification (GTDB taxonomy): domain Bacteria; phylum Planctomycetota; class Phycisphaerae; order Phycisphaerales; family UBA5793; genus CAZPFK01. Next base: position 15,401 of record CAZPFK010000042.1, on the reverse strand, counting down.
CCGTCACCGCCGACCGCGCCTTCGGAGCCGTCTCCGCACGCGTCGAAGGCAGCGTCGAACTCGAACCCCCCCTCACCTCCGAAACCTCACTCCTCGACCTCAACGGCGCACGAGGCCTCGGCGTCGCCGTCGGCATCCTCGACATCTCCGTCAACGGCTCCAACGCCATCCGCCTCGACCTCACCGGCTCCGACACCGCGCAGGACGTCGCCGATCGCATCGAAGATGCCATCCGCCAGTACGAAGCCGACAACGGCGCCTCCATCCTCGGCGCAGGCGGCGTCTCCCTCGACGCAAACGCCGGAGCCCTCGAGTTCGAACTCAATCTCCCCGCCACCCTCGAGTTCACCGATGTCGGCGAGGGTACCACTGCCGCCGACCTCGGCCTCACCGCCCAGACCTTCACCGCGATCAACAACCAGGGCGACGACCTCGATCCCCGCCTCACCCCCATGACCGACCTCTCCGGCATCGTCGGCGCCATGGGCGACTTCATGATCGAAAACGCCGGCTCCGCCGTCCTCATCGAGGCCTCCACAGCGACCACCGTCGAGGAGCTCATCAACCTCGTCGAGGCCGCAGACATCGGCGCCCGCATGGAAATCGCCGAGGACGGCAAACACCTCAACCTCGTCAACGAACTCGCCGGCGGAGACATGTCCGTCTACGACGTCCCCGGAAGCGACTTCATCGAGTCCCTCGGCCTCCGCTCCTTCTCCCGCGACACCCTCCTGGCCGACTTCAACCAGGGCATGGGCGTCGAGATCGTCGCCGGAGCCATCAACCCCGATACCGGCGAGGAAGACCCCACCCTCGACACCGACTTCCGCGTCACCCTCAGCGACGGCTCAACCTTCGACGTCAACCTCGCAGGCGCCGTCACCGTCGGCGACGTCATCGACATCACCCAGGCCGCTGCACCCGCCGGATTCTCCATCTCCCTCCGCGATGATGGAAACGGCTTCCTGCTCGAAGACACCACCGGCGGCTCCGGTCCCTTCTCCGTCGAGCCCCTCAATCGCTCCTATGCCGCAGAAGACCTCGGCCTGGTCTTCTCCACCGACAGCGCAACATTCGCCTCCGACGATCGCGCAAAGGTTGCCGTTGACGGCGTGCTCACCCACCTTTTGAGCCTCCGCGACGCACTTTTGAATGACGACACGCGTGGCATCACCTTTGCAGGTGGTCTCCTCGACTCCGACATCGACCGCTTCGCACAGGCCCGTGCCGTGCTCGGCGAACGCAGTCGGATGATGGACATGATGATCACCCGTGAAGAGGAATTCGAAATCATGGACCAGTCGCTTCGAAGTCAGATGCAGGATGTCGACTTCATCGAAGCCTCAGTCCGCTTCAGCACTTTGCAGGCCCAGCTTGAGGCCGCACTGGCCGTCAGCGCCAGATCCTCAAGCCTCAGCCTGATGGACTTCCTGCGGTAGACGTGAACCGCAGGAACGGACTCCGCCGGTTTCGGTCGCCGGTGAGTCTGAATGATGAGGATCCGGGCGGAGTTGCCCGGCACACCAGGATGGTCAGACCGAAGTTGGAGCGTTCACATGCGTGTGAGCACCAGTCGATTCGGAACCATGGACATCGACGAGAGCCGCGTCATCAACTTCCCCGCAGGTCTTCTCGGCTTCGGAGATCTGCACAACTTCGCGCTCCTGCAGCCACAGGAAGACAGTGCCTTCTACTGGCTCCAGAGCACCGACGACCCGGCCCTCGCCTTCGTCGTCGCCGACCCCAGTCTCTTCGTACCGCAGTACCGCGTCCCCGTACGCAAGGACCAGATGGAGTCCCTCGGCCTTGAGTCAATCGACCAGGCACAGGTCTTCGTCATCGTCAACAAGTACGGGCAGCATCTCACCGGCAACCTGCAGGGTCCGCTCGTCATCAACGTCGCAGCAATGACCGGCCAGCAGCTCGTGCTCGCCGACGGACGTTGGAGCACCCGGCACAAGCTGGTCGAGCTCAATGAACTCGCCCAGGTCGCATCGGCCTGACTTGTTCATGGGCTTCGGAACCTCCGCCGCCTGCCCCTGGGGCGAACGGATTCAGCATCACCCCCGGACCTGCCGTCACACGCAGGGCCCGACCATCGCGATCGGAGCGAAGGAATGCTAGTGCTTTCCCGTCAACGCGACGAAACCATCATGATCGGCGACGCCATCGAACTCACCGTCGTCGACATTCGAGGAGACAAGGTGCGCATCGGAATCAACGCACCCGCCTCCGTGGCGGTCCACCGCAAGGAAATCTACGACGCCATCCGCGCCGAAAACCACGGCGCCGCAACCATCGACGCCGGCAGCCTCCCGGCCATCCAGGCCCCGGCCCTCGCCGCCGCCACCGCAAAGGCCCGCAGACCACACAAGTCCGCATCAAAGTCTCCCGCAAACCCACTCTCAACCGTCAACAGCGCCTGCCGCTGATTCTCTCTCGAACACCCGCCGCCCCGATGGATCGGGTCGGCTCGCAGGAACCCCGCAAACCCACACCCCACACCAGGGAAAACTGACTCGTCCTGAGCCCCCCGGCACAGGAGCCTCAATCAAGGAGGATTGTCATGGCACGTATCAACACCAACATCGCCTCAATGATCGCGCAGACCAACCTGCGCCGTTCCTACGCCGAAAACGACCTCCGGCTTGAACGGCTCTCCACCGGCCTGCGCATCAATCGCGGAGCCGATGATCCCGCCGGCCTCATTGCCTCAGAGCGCCTCCGCAGCGAACTCTCAGGCATCAACGCCGCCATCAGCAACTCCGAACGCGCTTCCTCGGTCATCGCCACCACCGAAGGCGCGCTGGCCGAAGTCGCTGATCTGCTCAGCAGCATCAAGGGGCTCATCGTCGAGGCCTCCAATACCGGCGGTCTCTCCGACGAGGAAGTCGCTGCAAATCAGCTCCAGATCGACTCCGCCATCGAGAGCATCACCCGCATCAGCAACACCACCACCTTCGCGGGCCTCCAGCTCCTCAACGGCTCACTCGACTACCTCCTCTCAGGCGTCTCCACCTCGGCCATCGCCCAGACCACCGTCTTCGGGGCCAACTTCGGAACCCGCGACAACATCCCCGTCGACGTCCAGGTCCTCACCTCCGCCGAAACCGCCCAGCTCCGCTTCACCGCCGACTACACCGGTGCCGCCGACGACGGAACCTTCCTCAGCGCCGTCACCCTCGAGATCGCCGGCCGCGAAGGCGTCCAGGTCATCCAGTTCGAGGCCGGCACCACCATGGACCAGGTCATTCAGGCCGTCAACCTCCTGAAGGACTCCACCGGTGTCTCCGCCAGTCTCGTCAGCGCCTCCGACGCCAGCAGCGGCATCTTCTTCTCCAGCACCGAGTACGGCTCTGACGCCTTCGTCAGCGTCAAGAAGCTCGGCAGCGGCGGCGACTTCTTCGAAGATAACGTCAGCGGTCAGTACGACACCGGCGTCGACGTCGTCGCACTCGTCAACGGCGTCCGCGCCACCGGCGACGGCCTCAGCGTCAACGTCAAGACCCCCTCCCTCAACATCAACATGCTCCTCAGCGAGGAATTCGCCACCCAGACCGCAGAATCCTCCACCTTCTACGTCACCGGCGGCGGTGCCCTCTTCCAGCTCGGGCCGGAAGTCAAGAGCAACCAGCAGATCAGCTTCGGCGTCCGCTCCGTCGCCGCCTCCCGTCTCGGCGGAACCCTCAACGGCGACGAACTCCAGTTCCTCAACTCACTGGCCACCGGCGGCGAGAACTCCCTGGACAGCAAGAACTTCGTCGAGGCCAGCCGCATCCTCGAATCCGCCATCGACGAGATCGCCGTCCTCCGCGGACAACTCGGCGCCATCGAGCGGAACACCCTCGACACCAACGTCCGCTCGCAGATGGTCGCCCTCGAGAACATCACCGCAAGCGACTCCGTCATCCGCGACGCCGACTTCGCCTTCGAAACCAGCGCCCTCACCCGGGCACAGATCCTCGTCCAGTCCGGCACCACCGTCCTGGCCACCGCAAACGCCAACGCACAGTCCGTCCTCCAGTTGCTCGGATAACCCTCCGACGGACTGGCGAAGACCTTTCCAATCCCCACCCACGCGGCCCCCGTTTCGGGGGCCGCTTTCGCTTTCTGACCCCCCGGGATGTCAATCTGGTCCGTCTGTAACGTCTCGATGCCCTGCGGCGACAAAACAAATCCTGCCGCCGTCAACGCTACTGCCCCCGCTGACGATACATGAGGCGGTTTCAAAGTCGAGACCGGTCGCGGGTGGTGTGCTCCCTCGGCCAATGAAAATCAGGACGTCACGGAGAGACGCGCAACGGGTCACGCAGATTCGCAACGACCCACGCTTCAAACCACACCGGCGGCGCACGGATGGGCCCCGGGACGATCCCGAGAAGTCTGTTGTCGTTGTCATCACGGAGGATTCAATGAGTCGCATCAACACAAACGTGCAATCGCTGATTGCCCAGCGGAATCTGCAGCTGCAGAACGCCTCGCTGAGCAAGTCCCTCGAACGCCTCAGCACCGGTCTTCGGATCAATCGCGGAGCCGATGATCCTGCCGGTCTGATCGCGTCGGAAAACTTGCGCGCCGAGAAGGCCGCCATCAACGCCGCCATCGGCAACGCCCAGCGCGCCGACCAGGTGCTCAACGTCGCCGAAGGCGGTCTCCAGGAAATCAGCAACCTCCTCCAGGAACTCCAGGGCCTCGTCGGCGCCTCCGCCAACGAAGCAGGACTCAGCCAGGAGGAGAAGGATGCAAACCAGCTGCAGATCGACTCGATCCTGCAGACCATCGACCGCATCGCAAACTCCACCAGCTTCCAGGGCTCAAAACTGCTCAACGGCAACTTCGACTACACGACCTCCGCCGTCAGCAGCAGCGTCCTCACCGACGTCACCATCAATTCTGCGAAGCTGCCCTCCACCGCCGATTCCTACATCTCCGTCGCCGTTGACGTCCTCACGTCAGCACAGACGGCCTCCCTCTTCCTTGAAACCGGCGCAAACCTCGACGGCAACGGCCAGTCCTTCACCATCGAAGTCACCGGCAACCTCGGAACTCAGCAGTTCACCTTCGCTTCCGGCACCTCGCAGGATGACATCATCACGGCCATCAACCAGTTCAAGGATGTCACCGGCGTCTCCGCCGTGCAGGACTCGACCGACACCGACATGATCAGCATGCGGTCCACCGAGTTCGGCAGCAGCCAGTTCGTCAAGGTCAAGAAGCTCGACGGCGCCGTCAGCAACCTCATCTATGATGAGAACCGTGCAAACGCCTCCGACGAACGCAAGGACCTCGGACGCGACGCCACCCTGCTGATCAACGGCACTCAGGCCACTACGGACGGCCTCACCGCCCGCGTCAGCTCTGACGGCTTCGACGTCAGCGTCACGTTGGACGGCTCAAGCGCCCTGAACACCACCAATGGAACCACGTCCTTCTACGTGACCGGCGGCGGTGCAACCTTCAGTCTCGCTCCCACCGTCGATCTCGCCGGTAAGGTCAGTCTCGGCATCGAGACCGTCACCACCGGCAACCTCGGCAACGGAACCGACGGCTTCCTCTCCGCACTCAAGTCAGGCGGTGAGGCCAGCGTCAACAGCTCCGACGCCGACACCAACAAGGCCCAGCAGATCATCGACGCCGCCATCAAGCAGGTCAGCTCCCTCCGCGGACGCCTGGGCGCCTTCCAGTCAAACGTCGTCGGAGCAACCGAACGCTCCCTCGGCATCACCCTGGAAAACACCGCTGCGGCCGAAAGCCAGATCCGCGACGCCGACTTCGCCGTCGAAACCGCGGCCCTGACCCGCTCGCAGATCCTGGTCCAGGCGACCAACACCGTCCTCTCGGTCGCCAACTCCCAGCCCCAGAATGTGTTGTCACTCCTCGGATAACCCCCTGAGTTCGCTCGTGTGACAACGCACAATCTGACACGGCGGTCTTCGGACCGCCGTGTCCGTTTTTCTCCCCCCCCGCGCTCTACCATCCCCTCACCTCACCCGACCCACATCCCAACGGAACCGACCGCACCATGCCCGCACCAGCCGACCTCCACACCTTCTACTCCCGACGCACCGTCCTCGTCACCGGCGGCGCGGGTTTCATCGGCTCCCACCTCGTCCACGGCCTCGTCGCCCACGGAGCCACCGTCCGCATCCTCGACGATCTCTCCAGCGGCAAACGCGCAAACCTCGCCGACCTCGGCGACACCATCACCTTCACCGAGGCCTCCATCCTCGACCGCGACGCCCTCGACGCCACCCTCCCCGGCTGCGACCTCATCTTCCACGAAGCCGCCCTCGCCTCCGTCCCCGCAAGCGTCGAAAACCCCCGCGCCTTCCACGAGGTCAACACCGACGGAACCTTCGAACTCCTCGAAGCCGCCCGCCGTCACAACGTCCACCGCATCGTCTTCGCCTCATCGTCAGCCGTCTACGGCGATCAGCCCGAACTCCCCAAGCGCGAGTCCATGCTCCCCGACCCCCTCAGCCCCTACGCACAACAGAAACTCACCGATGAGTCACTCCTCCGCGTCTGGGCCCTTAACTACGGCCTCACCGCAATCTGCCTCCGATACTTCAACGTCTTCGGCCCCCTCCAGCTCGCCGACTCCGCCTACGCCGCCGTCGTCGCCTCCTTCTGCAATCGCCTCCTCTCAGGCCTCCCCCCGCGCATCTTCGGCGATGGCTCCGCCTCCCGCGACTTCACCTACATCGACGACGTCGTCACCGCAAACCTCCTCGCAGGCGCCGTCGACTGGGACGCCGGCCGCTCCCCCGCCGTCCCCAACCACCTCCGCGGCGGCATCCTCAATATCGCCCGCGGCGAACGCATCACCGTCCTCGAACTCGCCCAGATCCTCACCACCCTCGCACGCCTCGACGCCCAGCCCGAGTTCGCCCCGCCCCGCCCCGGCGACGTCCAGCACTCCCTCGCCGACATCTCCCGCGCCCGCACCATCCTCGGCTATCAGCCCCGCGTTTCCGTCGCAGAGGGCCTCTCGAAGACCCTGGAGTGGTATCGTTCCCTGCGAACCTGACTCCGCACCCACACCCGCAGGAGACGGCCGTGAAACTCCACACACTCCTCCCCCTCGCCGCTGCCCTCCTCTCCGCCTCCGCGCTCCTCGCGCAGGACATCCCCTGGGATCGCTCCGACGCAGGCCGCAACGCCGCGAAGGAAACCCTCGACGCCGCCCGCGACGCCTTCCGCAACGCCCCCGCAATCCGCGATACTGCCGTCGTCACCCTCACCTCCCGCTACGCCGGCCAGGAACACACACAGGACTTCACCAACCCCATCCTCCTCACTCCCGACGCCGCACGCATCGACCTCAACGGCTTCATCCTCATCGCCGTTGACAACACCCTCTACGCCACATGGGAAGACAACGACGAGCGCTACTACGCCCTCGACTTCCAGGGCAAAGTCTCCACCTCACTCTTCACCAACGCTCAGAGCATCTTCCCCTTCCCGCACTTCCCGCTTATGTTCGCACAGGACCCCGTCGCCGAAATCTTCATGTTCTGCATCCAGCCCACCCTCGCCGCCTCCCGCGAAGTCACCGTCGACGGCGCGAAGTACCGCGAAATCCTCATCGAATCCGCCGCCCCCGACGGAGCCGACGTCGAACTCCGCTTCAAACCCGACACCGCCCTGCCCGTCCGCTTCCGCTCCCTCCTCCGCGACCTCGGCGCCGATGATGACACCTCAGGCGTCGAGATCATCGTCGCCATGTCCCCCGAGATTCTCCCCGCCGCACCGCTCGACGAGTTCATCGTCGATACCGAAAACCGCCGCGAAGTCTCCTCCTTCGCCGCCCTCACCGCAGGCCCCTCCGTCGCCGACCTCGAAGGTCAGCCCCTCCTCGCCCTCACCCTCAAATCCCCCGACGAACAATCCACCCTCACCAACGACGACCTCGCCGGCCGCGTCACCGTCTTCGCCTTCTGGATGATGGCCTCCGAACTCCTCCTCCCCGTCCGCCCCGTCATGGAGGAACTCGCCGCCTGGGCCGACGAGCACGACCGCGACCTCCGCCTCGCCGCCGTCGCCGTCACCGTCCCCCCCGATGACCTCGCAAATCTCTGGCCCGATCTCGCAGGCGTCGATCTCTGGACCGACCCCGACGCCTCCGCCGCGCGAGAACTCACCATCCCCCTCTGTCCCGTCTACGTCATCGTCGGCCCCGACGAACGCATCGCCGCCGTCCACGCCGACCTCCAGTCAAACGAGGGCCTCGCCCAGCGCCTCATCGAAGACATCGAAGCCGCCCTCAAGCGCGGCCTCTGACCTCCGGTAGGGTCCGCCGTGCGGACCGCGCGGTAAGGTGGGATAAGCGAGCGCATCCCACCTGCACCAATGTAAGTAGCACACGCCTCCTGCCTGTGCGGCTCGGGTGCCACGGCCAGCGAGCGCAGCGAGTCGGCCGTGCAGATCGGGTGACACACACATCCTGCCTTTGTGACTCCCGCACCTCACTCACCCACACCCACGCTTGCGCCATCGCTTCTCCCCACCTCAATACCTCCCCCAAAGCCCAGCCGCTCCTGTGGCTGGGCCGATCCACCTCACTCCTCCCCGTCCTCGTTTGCGCCATCGCTTCCCTCCACCGCCTCCTCCCCCTCACTCAACACCTCCACACGGCTGAACTGATCCAGGTTGCACACCACCATCTCCCCGTCATCCCGCCGGATCTCCAGCCGATCCAGCCACAGCCGGTCATCCTTCGAGTGCGCAAACCACGAACCCGTCCGCGCCTGCACCCACCGCACCACCTCTCCCTCCACCGTCGTCGTCCACACCCGGTCCCGCTGCGGAATCTGCTGCGTCACACGCACACGCATCCCCGGGCGGTATCGAACATCTGCCGTCGCACTCATCATCGTCCCTTTCGTCGCTCTCAGCCGCCCATGCTACCGGCCCCCCGCCCCGCCGACAACCGCAAACGCCCACCCCCTCACCTACACTTCCGCGTCATGCCCGCCCTCTCCCTCACCACCGCCGGCGAATCACACGGCCCCTGCCTCATCGCCCGCCTCGACGGCCTCCCCGCAGGCCTCCCCGTCGATCTCGACTTCATCAACGCCGAACTCCTCCGCCGCCAAGGCGGCGCAGGCCGTGGCGGCCGACAACGACTCGAGTCAGATCACGCCCTCTTCCTCGCCGGCGTCCGACGCAACACGACCACCGGCGCACCCGTCATCATCCAGATTCCCAATCGCGACTCCCGTCTCGACGATGAGACAAAGACCCCCGCCCTCCACCGCCCGCGTCCCGGCCACGCCGATCTCGCCGGCAGCGTCAAATGGCTCACCGACGACTGCCGCGACACCCTCGAACGCGCCAGCGCCCGCGAAACCGCCGCCCGCGTCGCCGCCGGCGCACTCGCCCGACTCCTCCTCCGCACCTTCGCCATCGAGGCCTTCGGCTTCGTCCGCTCCATCCACGACGTCGACGCACCAGAACACCCCGTCACCCCCGACGCCCTCCCCGCCCTCCGCGCCGCCCGCGATGCCAGCCCCGTCTACGCCCTCGATCCCGCAGCAGGCGAGACCATGGTCGCCGCAATCCGCGCCGCCGCTGCCGCCAAAGACACCGTCGGCGGAATCGTCGAAACCCACATCCTCGGCCTCCCCATCGGCCTCGGCTCCTGCATGAACTGGTTCGACAAACTCGACTCCCGCATCGCCGCCGCCGTCATGGGAACCCAGGCCTTCAAGGGCGTCGAGATCGGCCTCGGCTTCGCCGCCGCCCGCCGGCGCGGTTCCGAAGTCCACGATCCCATCGCCTTCGATCCGGCACGCACCGATACGCCCGCCCTCGGCTTCTCCCGCAGCAGCAATAACGCCGGCGGCCTCGAAGGCGGCATGACCAACGGCGCCCCCCTGGTCGTCCGCGCCGCCATGAAGCCCATCAGCACCGTCGGCAAGGGCATGCCCTCAGTCGATCTCCGCACACGGGAGGCCGCAACAAGCCAGTACGAGCGCTCCGACATCTGTGCCGTCAGCGCTGCCTCCGTCGTCATCGAAAATGTCGTCGCCTTCGAGGTCGCCCGCGCCTTCTGCGACAAGTTCGCAGGCGATTCCCTCACCGAAGTCGCCGCCGGCTACGACGCCTTCCTCCGCCTCGCGCGAAACATCACACCCCCGCAACACCCTCAATAGCGCGCAAAGCGGTACCCGCTCGAATCCTCCCACACGATCATGTTCCGGTACGGAGAGTTCGGGTCCAGATCCGTCAACTGGAAAAACACCTCCCAGTACCGCGATGCTCCCTCATCCATCGCATACGCGTTCCCGTGCAGCACGTAGTGCGGCCGAAGCCCCGGCGTCTCGTAGTCATCTTTCAGATCATCCTCCAGCACGCGGTCCCGCACCGCTTCCATCTGCCTCGGGTTCTCCACGAAACGGATCTGGTATCGCGCCCCTGAGTTGTTCAGCTTCACGCGCAGCTGCGCCATGAAAATGTCAAACTCCTGCTCCGGATACGCCGAACGGTTGTCCAGCCGGTCCGCGACGATCACCGTCCACCCGTTCTCATCCGTGTGCAGCTCCCCAAGCCGCGACACGATCGACGCCAGCATCTCGTCGGTCGTGTTCTCCAGCTCCTTCGAGCCAAGACGTCCGTCCGGGTTCGGCCCGCGCACATCCGTCGGAACCTGGTTCGTCGTCCCCTGATTGCTCGGCGGAGGCGTTGAACACCCCGCAACCACGATCGTCGCCGCACAAATCAGAAAAATCTCAGAAAATCTTCGCGTGTTCGTCTGCATCACACTGACCTCATCATCTTGTGGGGGTCCGAACCGGCCCAGTCCATCTGTATGGCTCCTCACTCTAGCGGCCTCCCCGCCTCCCCGCCCTCAGGCCCCTCCCGGACATGCCGCCCCTCTTCCGTTTTCGGCGCATAAGCCGATAATCCTTCTCGCCCGGCCTGCAGGATGCGGTCGTCAGGCCGGGACATCGTTCTCCGATCGATCGCAGTTGCAGACAGGAGGTCGCAATCGTGATCCTGAATAAAAGCCAGCTTGTCGATGCCATCATCGAGTTGAATCCTTCCGCTCGCGTCGGCTTCCTCATGGACTTCGAAGAGTCCTCCCTCCGCGCCTACCTCGACCGACTCGCAACCGCCGAACTCCCTCCGACCTACCGGCCCCATCCCCGCCGGCCCGGTCCCGTCACCGCCGACCACTTCCAGACCATTCCCGTCGAAGCGGCCTGACCCCTCGGCATCCTCCCCACCTGACGCGCGCCCCGCCTCCCTATTCCCTCCGGGACGCCCCTCCCTCGTGCCTGCGCCCTCCCGGCGTCGTATGCTACGGGTCCGTTCTCACCCCCTCGCAACCGACGTCAGAGAGGAGCCGCCCATGGATCCCGACCTGGTCATACTCGAATGTCAGGAACTCATGGACAAGGCCGTTGACCACCTCCGCCACGAACTCCGCGGAGTCCGCACCGGCCGCGCCAACGCTGGCCTCATCGAATACGTCAAGGTCGAGTGCTACGGCTCCGCCACCGACCTCAAGAACATCGCCGCCATCTCCGTGCAGGACGGCACGCAACTGGTCGTCAAACCCTTCGATCCCGGAACCGTCTCCGACATCGTCAAGGGAATCGAAAAGGCAGGCCTCGGCCTCAATCCGCAGTCCGACGGTAAGAGCATCCGCGTCCCCGTCCCTGCCCTCTCCACCGATCGCCGCAAGCAACTCGCCATCCAGGTCAAGAACATGGGCGAGCAGGCCAAGGTCTCCATCCGCAACGCCCGCCGTGACGCCAACAAGCAGATCGATGTCGCCGAGAAGGATAAATCCGTCTCCCTCTCCGAAGACATGGCCAAGCGCCTCAAGGATGACATTCAGGAGATGACCAAGAACGCAGAGGCCGAGGTCGAACGCCTCACCGCCGCCAAAGCCGCCGAGATCATGGATATCTGATTCGCGCTTACGCCGCAACGCGCAGCGTGTTCCGCCGCAGATACCGCTCCAGTCGCTCGCGATCCACCGGCCTCGGGAAATGCTCGATCCGCATCGCCATCCGCACCGGGCCCGGCTCCTCCGGCGGCGCACACCACGCAATCCGACCCGAAGCGAAGATCCCGCGCCCCGGCCCGAAATCAAAATCACTCGGCAGGTGCAGCCACGCCGCGACCTCCGTCCCCGGCTTGATCTCCTCATCAAGCTCAAACTGCGCGCCCCACTCGCTCAGGTTGTACGCATGACCTTTGAGCGTAAACCCCGACTCACGCCTCGGACGAATCTCGATCCGATGCAGCATCGGCGGCGTCGTGAAACGCATATGCATCCGTCGTTCGTCGATCGATCGCATGGCCGCAATCCTCCGATGACACAGCGTGCGCAGCGTTCAACTCTGCAATTCCGCATCGCTGCACTCTGAACTATCGGCACGTCCGTAAATCAGAATCACACCCCTCTCCGCCCCAACCCCCACTTTTTCCGTTATAAGACCTGGCTCCATCCCCCTCGCCTATAGCCCCGGGCATGCCCGGGGCGCGGACGCTCCCACATCCTCACAGACTGCCCCACCTCAAAACCTCCCCCCAAAGCCCAGCCACTCCTGTGGCTGGGTCCTCCCCCTCCCTCGCCTGCGGGGGAGGGCCGGGGTGGGGGCGAACTGACATCCACCCCCGCCCACGCGTGCCCCATCGCTTCCCCTCAACACCTCCCCTTCCCCCCTCTGGACACCTCCTCCCGCATCCGGTATCTTGAGCGCATCTGCCTCCCTCTTCTCAACCTCATCAAGGCGACAACTCGTCCTCCCCCAGCTACGCCTCTCCCTCATCCTCGCAAGGAGAACTGCATGTGTAATCGCATCAACGTCGCGGCCCATCTGGCCGTCACCATCGCATCGGCCATGACCGTGAGCGCCGCATCTGCGCAGAACTACGTCGTCGTCATCCTGCAACCGGTTGATCGGCAATTCGACGGCTTCGACACGGTCGCCACCGCCATCAACTCCGCAGGTGACATCGTCGGCTATTTTGACGACGGCGATCGACATGCCGCGTGGTGGCCCTCGGTCAACAGCGTAAACGGTACCGGCAACTACCTCGAAATCGTTCACCTGATGGGCGAACTCGAAGTGCCGATGGTTCATCTGACCACACCACACGACATCAATGATTCCATCTTCGCAGTCGGACTCTCCAATGCGCTGGGCTTTGCGTGGGAACCCATCGAAATGGAGGAGTTCGTCCCGCCCTCAGGCTACGACTTCTTCGCACCTCGCGCCATCAATTCCCTCGGCCACGTCGTCGGCGGCGCAGAAAACGCCGATGACGACGACGCCTTCTACTACTCGGATAACTCCTGGACCAACGTCGGCGACGCCATCGACGATGAACTCAACGGAGATTACCTCAGCATCGGCACCGCCCTGAACGACCTGCGCCAGATGGTCGGTCAGGTCGAGGTCGACTCCGAGAACCGCGGCTTCATGTACGACCTCGCAAACGATACCTTCATCGACTTCGGAACCCTCGGCGGTGACTTCAACATTCCGGCCGATGTCAACAACTGGCAGGTAACCGTCGGCGAGTCTGCAGATTCCTCAGGTGATCCGCGCCCCTACGCCCTGACCTACTACCAGACGTATTACGAGATTGACACCTTCGGACTCCCGAACGGACGCGCCAACGGCGTCAACGATGTGGGCGAGGTCGTTGGATCAATGTGGGACAATCCCTTCGTCGCCCCGCCAAGAGCCTTCCTCTGGCGCGCCGGGACGACAACGGATCTCACTGACCTCATTCAGTCAAACGGCTACCCCCAGTACACCCTCACTGAAGCCACTGACATCAACAATGCCGGGCAGATCATCGCAACCGGCGATACAGACCAACAGAGCGGCGTCAGCTTCCTGCTCACTCCGGTGGCCGGCAATCTCGACCTGGTGACACCCGAACCCCCTCGCGGCGGACGAACCAACAAGTACACTGCCGTCGGCGCAACCCCCGAGGCCAGACAGTATTTCATCGTCGGGTTCGCCCGAGGTGAAACACGCCCCGCAGTATGCGACGTCGTCATCAACATCGAGAACGCGATCCTCGCCGGCACCGCCCGCGCCGACGTCCTCGGTTCCTCAACCTTCATCGGATTCGCGCCGCAGTTCCTCATCGGTCGCGAGGTTTACCATCAGCTCTTCGAACCCGCAACCTGTCGTGTCAGCAGCGTAAAGGCATTCGTCTACTGACCGCAGCGAGTCGGCCGTGCCTTGCGATCCAAAGCGAGCCCGACGCGTCAGCGAGGGACAAGAAAAGAGCCGCGCACGAAGTAAGCGGGTTCCACCTCCCCAAAGCCCAGCCACTCCTGTGGCTGGGTCGATCCCCTCAATCACTCCCGACACCTCACTGATCCTCGCAGACAATACCCCCATTGACATACATCCTGCGTATCTGCTGACCATCTTCGGAGATTGCGATTGCCGTTCCGTCCAGAAGACCGAAACGTGCCTCCGATACGAGGCTGATCGCGCCATTCAGGTGCGAGAAGAACGCCAGTCCGTATCCATCGGCTGCCTTCCTGGTTCTCAATGCAAGGCTGCCGTCCGGCAGGAATCGATGTGACTCAATGACTTGATCCTGCCGCGTGAAAATTCGCAACTGCAGATACATTCCCGTATCAGACTCCGCGTAATGCTCCTCGACCTCAACCTCAGGGCCAGTGGGTTCCACCCACTTCGTCCCTGGTTCCCCGTCCGTTTCCTCGCCGTCAACGAAGTGCCTGACGTTGACAATGTGCCCGAACGAATCGAGATGGCACTCGTATCCATGCTTCACGCCGTAGATCGCCTCCGAGATCCCAATCAGATGCCCCGAAGGAGTGAACTCGTAAACGTGCCCGTAACCGTCAGACTGCCAGCGCGTCCGCATCAGCGGCCATCCCTGGTAGAACCACGTCGTCTGCCTCAGAGTCTCGCCCAGATAGTTGTCTACACGGCGAATTGAGTCGTTCTCGTACGACTCACTCCGCGAAAACTGCAGCGATTCAGAGTTTCGAGAGGAGGCCGGCTCCTGCTCCGATGTGCCGTCGCACGCTGCGACGGAAACGATCAACACTGCAAGAAGACATACATTGATCGCCGCCATTGCCTCGTCCTGTATACGCAGAGTTCCTTTCGCGCACGCCCGGCGGAAGGGTGGGATAAGCGCAGCGCATCCCACCGGATACTACACGCATCTTGCCTGTGCGGCGCAAGACCAGTGGCGGCCGGCCTCCGTGCCGGCCGTTTCATTGACCTCCATCACGAGCCGGAAGCGTCAGCGACGGACACGCTCCGTCATCCCCGCGCAGGCGTGGGGCGGGCATCCAGAATGATGAGCCGCGCACGAAGTAAGCGGATTCGCCTTCCACCCCCGCCCACGCGTGCCCCATCGCTTCTCCCCGCCTCCCTCAC
>CAZPFK010000041.1:0-23124 GCA_964585855.1 uncultured Vicinamibacteraceae bacterium | reverse complement strand
TTGTGCGGCGAGCGTACCGCGCCGGCTTCGAGCCGGTGCGGGTGGAGGGGTAGTGGGGATTTGCTGCGTCAGGAAACGGGCCAGATGCAGGACTCGATTCCGCAGGCACTGCAGTTCTGGAAGTACCGGTCCGACTTCTTATGGATGGTTACCACCCGATCGTTGCGGGTCGGGTTTTCCGCTCCACATGCCTGACAGGTCGTCGGCATTGGTGTGTTCGCATCGCAATCGGCGCACTTCCAGTAGTAGCCGAACTTACCCGAACGAGGGTCGAGTCTTCGGCCGCTGCAGCCTCTGCAGGCTGGGGGATTGGCTGAGGGTGTCTTTCGGTCTGAGTGAGCCGGGGCAGAGTGTCTGGAAGATGACGGAGTCTTCTTAGAACGCACGACACGGGCAGGCGACTTTGCCGGCGTGGCTTTGCCCAGAGGGCAATGTTTCTCTGCAAGGAAGGATGCAACGGCTTCTGCTTCTTCCTGGCTCATGCTCCACAGTCCGTAGTCGCCCTTCGGAGCGGAAAGCAGTCCGGAGCGTTTGTGGTGTTCGTTGTACTCCTGAAGAATCTTGTCAGCGACGAGGTCTGCCTTTGTGACGAAACACTTGAAGGGATGAGTCGGCTCGGTCCAGCCATCGATGCGTTCAATCCGTCCTTTGTCTGATATAGCAACGATGATCTGTATCGGACATCCACGAAAGCCCCTCTGGTCTGTACCTTCACGAAGTTTCATAATCGTTCGAAGTCCGACTGTACCCTTCCCGAGAAGCCGTGTTCGGTGACGTTGGAGGAAACTCCGCAGAAACTCCGCCTGACGGCGAGCCTGCTGGATTGGCGACGCTACCCCCTGTTCCCGTCGGTTGTACGTGCGGGTCCACTCGTCTCCACCCGAGCCATCGGATCGCACCGTGACGTGCTCGCAGATCGACTTGCTCTCCACGATGAACGCACCAAACCGATGTACGATCAGGTGATCAATCTGCGCTGCTCCGGGGCGCCCGTCATGCTCGGGCTGCTCATTGTCCTCCAGACGAAGACCGTTAAGCACAAGAAGCTGCTTCGATTCGGCGAAGGCTCGATGCAGATAGAACGCAAGCTGCCGTTCGGCTGAATACCCAGCCTTTTGAAGACGGTCCGATGACGGCGGGTGTTCCTGAAACTCGAGCGCAATCATGGTGGGTCCTGTGGGCAGATTTGATTGCCATACTTTCACCCTTGCACTGCTCGGTCAATTGCCATTTGGCAGTGTCTGTCGACGAAATCCGAACTCCCGCCCCAGCCCATGCCACAGCACCAGTCCTGCGGCTACGGTCGGAATGCCGACAACCGTCATCAGCCAGACCGGCACGCCGTGACGCAGCAGATCGGCGGTATCACCGGCGGGAATGGCCATTGCCGAGGCAAGGTACGCGCCGTTGGTGATCAGGCAGAAGCCGGCAAAGTACCGCAGAAGAAACGCCCATCGCACTCTGCATCCAAGTGCGGCCATCCACAGGATGACCGGGAACGCAGCGCCCCACACAAGGCCCGCCCAGGCCACGAATGCAGGATGTGGATTCCGCGACAGATCAGTTCGCGAGAATGACAGCGGCTGAAGCACGACCCGTTCAACCTCGCCTCCGCTCGCCCACGCCCCCAGCACGTGACCCGACTCGTGTACCGCCATCATGCCGTACCACGAGAACACCGCCGTCGCAAGCCACAGAAGCAGGGCGGATCGTCGTCGAGCGAACATGGCTTCTATCTGCCCTCACCGGCAGTTTCAAAATCCAACTTTGAATCAGCCGAAAAACTACCCCCTTCGCCGCAACAACGCCGGTTCCTCCAGCCCCCCGGGGGTCTCCTCCGGCTCCCGCCCGGGTCCGCCGCCCGTCAGCGCCGCCGCGGAGGCGGCCACCAGCGCGACCAGCAGCAGGGCGTTCAAACCCATGATCCGCTCAGCACGCTTGTGATCGGCGTCGAAGGCCGCCTTGGGCGCCTCCCATTCTCCGGCCAGTTCCGCCTGGCTCCAGTACAACTGCAGATTTGCGTTCATCCGCGGCGCCAGCAGCAGCGTGTG
Organism: uncultured Vicinamibacteraceae bacterium; assembly: GCA_964585855.1. Lineage (GTDB taxonomy): Bacteria > Planctomycetota > Phycisphaerae > Phycisphaerales > UBA5793 > CAZPFK01. The sequence continues at coordinate 21,073 of CAZPFK010000041.1, read as the reverse complement.
GTACGCCACCGTTCCAAGCAGCACGACGACCAGCAGCGTGCGGATCGCGTTGGCGGGCCGGTTCAGCGGCTGCCGGAAGACTGTCAGGTGCAGACCCGTAATCAGCGAAACGCCGCACAGCGCGATCAACTGAATCCCGTCGCCGACGAAGAAGACCTGCGCCATGATCCGCCCCGCCGCAATCTGCCAGTGCTCCCCCTGGTACGCCGCGTACGTCGGCAGCGCGGGGTCCAGCCCCTTCATCGTGGGAAAGGCGATCGCGGCCGTTACGCCGATGGTCACAAGGCTGCCGAACCACAGCGAGAGCAGCAGCCAGTAGGCGATGTTGGCGATCTTCAGCCCCGTCGTCGTCTGCACCGCGTCTTCCCTCCTCTATGCCTCATGCTCGCCGGCAAGGGCCGCGCCCGCCGCCCAGGAGGCCCCGCGCTCCCACACTTCCTGCTTCCAGATGCACGCGCTGCGCTTCAGCCCGTCGATCAGAAACCGGCACGCTGCAAACGCCTCCGCCCGATGGCCGCACAGCGCCTGCACGAGCACGCTCGCCTCACCGACGGGAACGTCGCCGACCGTATGCCTCAAGCGGACGAAGTGCGCCCCGAACTCGGCGATCGCCTCCTCCGCAAGCGCGTGCAGCTGCTGCACCGCCATCTCCTCATACGCCTCGTATCGCAGCAGGCGCAACGGGCCGAACTGCGGATGCGATTCGGCGCGCGTCCGCCCAAGGAAGACGGCCTCTCCGCCGCAGTCGCCGGCGGCCCCGAGGTCGGCAGGCGGCGGCTCGTAGACGACCGGAGCAGGGACAAGGGAGATGTCGATGACAGGGGAATGCGGCACGGCCCGACCTCCTCACGGCGATGATAGAGGGGTGGGGGGTGCGGGCGGACCGGTCACCCGGCCACGTTGAGTTGCACGCTGTCAGGATTGGTCACACGCTTGGAGGCGTCGAGAATCTCGACGCCGACAAGATTGCCCTCAGCATCGTAATCCAGAATGACGCCCGGCTTGCCCTCGTCGCTTTCTGCCACCGGACCGGCGGAGAACTGGACGCGGAGCGTATCACTGCGCTGGTCGTAGATGACCTTCATGGGCGGCTCCCGCCTCACGCCACCGTCCAGGTGTAGCCCTCGTTCAGGAGCGCCTCCAGCGTCCCCTCGCCCTTCTTCGCAACCGCTGACTTCACCTGCTCAACGAGCATGTCCTCGTACACCGGGCGCTGCACACGCCGGAAGACGCCCACCGGCTCGGGGAAGTTCGGCTGTCGCAGCTGGCTGAGCATGTAGCACAAGGCCGCATCCGTCTCATCGTGGAAGAGGAGGTCATCTTCCTTGACCTTCTCCAGCGAGACGACCTCAAGCCGCGTGCCGTTCTGCCGGATGCCCTTGTCCCGGTTGGCGCCGAAGATCAGCGGCTTGCCGTGCTCCAGCAGCACCGTGTTCTCCTTGGCCGTGTCCCTCTCGGTGGCGTAGAAGAAGGCCTGGTGGTTGAAGACGTTGCAGTCCTGGTAAATCTCGACGAACGAAACGCCCTTGTGCCGCGCCGCCGCATCCAGCACGTCGGCGATAATGTTCATGCCGCCCCGGTTCACGTCCGTGCAGCGGGCGATGAACGTCGCCTCCGCGCCCAGTGCAAAGGCGATCGGATTGATCGGCGCATCGATCGAGCCCATCGGCGTGCTCTTGGTCTTCTTGCCCAGTTCCGACGTCGGGGAATACTGGCCCTTGGTCAGACCGTAGATGCGGTTGTTGAAGAGGATGATCTTCAGATTGAGGTTCCGCCGCAGCGTGTGCAGCATGTGGTTGCCGCCGATCGACAGCCCGTCGCCGTCGCCGGTGATCACCCACACGTCAAGATCTGGGTTGGCCGCCTTCACCCCCGTCGCCACCGCCGGCGCCCGGCCATGAATGCTGTGAATGCCGTAGGTCCCCATGTAGTAGGGGAAGCGGCTGGAGCAGCCGATTCCGGAGACGAAGACGTAGTTTTCCTTGCGGTGCGGCAGCGTGGGAAGCAGTTTGCGTACGACCGCGAGGATCGCATAGTCGCCGCATCCCGGACACCAGCGCACTTCCTGGTCAGAGGCGAAATCCTTCGGCTTGTAAGTCGGCAGTTCGATGGTGGACATGGCGGTTCTTTCAGAATCAGTCACCCGGCACGAAACACGCCGGGACAGGTTTACAGTGAGTTCAGAACATCTTCGATGTGGCCCGTCAGTTCATCCACGAGGAAGGGCCGGCCCTTGACCTTGTTGACGCCGACGGCATCCACGAGATACTTCGCACGGATCAGCATCGACAATTGACCCATGTTCAGTTCCGGCACGACGACCTTCCGGAAGCCCTTCATGATCGTGCCGAGGTCCGGCGGCAGCGGATTGATGTGGCGGATGTGTACGCTGCTGACCGCCTTGCCCTTGCGCTGCAGGTCGCGCACGGTCGACTGAATCGCCCCGTACGTCCCGCCCCAGCCGACAACCAGCACGTCGCCGCTGTCGGCCCCGGTGATCTTCGTCGGCGGAATCACCTTCGCGACGTTGGCCACTTTCTGCGCCCGGATGTTCACCATGTGCTGGTGGTTGTCCGGTTCGTAGTTGACGTTGCCGGTGATGTCCTCCTTCTCCAGCCCGCCGACGCGGTGCTCGAGCCCGGGCGTGCCCGGCAGCGCCCACGGCCGCACCAGGTTCTCATCACGCAGGTAGGGCATGAAGCAGTTGTCGCCCTCGCCCTCGAACTCTTCGGAATGATAGTTGAAGCCGCTGGGGTGCTTGATCGTAATCGGCTTAAGCCCCTTCACATCCGGAATCGGCCACGGCTCTGCGCCGTTGGCGATATAGCCGTCAGTCAGCAGGATCACCGGCGTCATGAAGGTCGTCGAGAGCCGTACCGCCTCGATCGCCGCATCGAAGCAGTCGCCGGGACTGCTCGCGGCAATCACGATGCAGGGACACTCGCTGTTGCGCCCGAAGACCGCCTGCAGCAGGTCGGCCTGCTCGGTCTTGGTCGGAAGCCCCGTCGAAGGGCCGCCGCGCTGCACGTCGAGGATCACCAGCGGCAGTTCGGTCATCACCGCCAGGCCGATCGCCTCGCCCTTGAGTGCAAGCCCAGGCCCAGACGTGCCCGTCACGCCGACGGCTCCCGCATACGACGCCCCGATGGCTGAGCAGACCGCCGCGATCTCATCTTCCGACTGGATCGTCTTGACATGGAAGTTCTTGTACTTGCTCAGCGAGTGCAACACATCCGAGGCCGGCGTGATCGGGTACGAGGCGTACACCAGCTCCTTGTTCGCCAGCCGCGCCCCGGCAATCAGCCCCATTGCCGTCGCCTCGTTGCCGGAGATTTTCCGATACCGCCCCGGTGCGAGTTTGGCCTTCGCCACCCGGAAGCGCGCCTGGAAGATTTCCGTCGTCTCGCCGTAGTTGTACCCCGCCTTGAGCGCGCGGATGTTGAGGTCCGCGATCTCCGGCATGTTCTTCACCGTGCCGAAGAAGTTCTTGAGGTACTCAATCGTCGGATCGAGCGAGCGGTCAAAGAGCCAGTAGACCAGCCCGAGCGTGAACATGTTCTTGCTCTGGCTGATCGCCTTCGTGCCCAGGCCCGTCTCCGCCAGGTGCTCCTCGCACAGGCGCGAGATCGGAATCCGGTACACCGTGTACGCCTTCAACGACCCGTCATCCAGCGGGTTGGCCGGGTAGCCCGCCTTCTTGAGGTTGCCGGCGCTGAAGGCGTCCTCGTTGACGATGATGATCCCGCCGGTCTCCACGTCCTTGACGTTGGTCTTCAGGCCCGCGGGGTTCATCGCCACCAGCACGTTCACCCGGTCGCCGGGGGTGTAGATCTCGTCGCTTGCGATGTTGATCTGAAACCCCGAGACGCCCGGCAGCGTGCCCGCTGGAGCGCGGATTTCAGCCGGAAAGTCGGGAAACGTCGCCAGGTCGTTGCCGTAGACGGCGGATGTGTTCGTAAACTGCGTCCCCGTCAGCTGCATGCCGTCGCCGGAGTCGCCGCAGAAGCGGATGACGACGGAATCAAGGTTCGTGGCGGGGCGGGACTCGACGGCTGGTGCGTTGGCGTTCATGGCGTCTCTGCAATGGCTGAAAGGGTCAGGCCGCAAACCTCGGCATGCGGCGGATTCGGGCGTATCGGCCGATTCATCGGCCCGGGTTTCATCGGATGCGGCCGCGGCTGGGAAACCCCTCCCGAAAGCCGGGCGAAACGTCGCAAAGCATAGTCACCGTTCCGGGAAAGTGCAGCCGGCAACGCCGCCTCGGCACGTCCATTGGACGGTTATGACTCGTGCTGAGCGCGAATGTCGTAGGTCTTCCCGCCCCACGTGATCCCGATGCCCCGGTCGAGGTCGTCGGCCGCCTCTGACAGAATCCGCCCCACTGCCAGGCACCCCTGCGGATACCGCCAGATCATCCACGGCTTCGCCCCCTGCAGCGCGTAGGTCCACGCCAGCACCCCCGTCTGCGTCAGCACCGCAAGAGCCGTCAGCCCCAGCACCGCCCCCGCCAGCCACGGCCCCTCATCCAGTGTCGCCAGCCCGAAGCCCAGCCCCACCGCCCAGAGCGCGGGGATGAACGCCGCCAGCCGCACCCGCCGCGCCGCCGCCCGCAGCCGGGGGACATTGCGATTGGCCGCCTCCGTCAGGATGCGCTTCCACCCGCTCTCAAAGGCCTGCTGCGTCTCGTACATGCTCACCCGAAGCGACCGCCCCACCAGCGCGATGCCGATCCGGAAGCCCTGGTTGGTCATGCGCCGGGCGAACTTCAGATCCTCAAGCAGCGCATCCCGCACGCGCTCGTGCGTGCCGAAGCCCTCGTACGCCGCACGCCGGAAGAGCAGAAACTGCCCGTTGGCCAGCGGCTTGCGCTGCGTCGCCTCTGCCCGGTTGGCCCGGTGAATCGGAAAAATGCGGATCAGCTGCATTGTCGCGATCGGCTGCGCCACCCGCTCCCACTCATGCTCGAATCGCAACTTGCCCAGCAGCGAGATCATGTCAAGGCCGTCACGCATCGCCGCCCGCCACGACGCCGTGATCAGCCCCGCATGAAACGAGGTGTCCGCATCTGTAAACAGCAGCCACTCCCCCCGCGCATGGTGATACCCCGTGTAACAGGCATGGCACTTCCCCGCCCACCCCTCCGGACACTCCGAAATCTCCACCAGCCGGATCCGCCCATCCTCAGCCGCATGCCGCCGGACGATCGCCACCGTCTCATCCGTGCACCGGTCGGCGGCAATCACGATCTCAAGATTCGGCCAGTTCGTCTTCCGCAGGTCCGTCAGCGACTGATCGATGATCCGCTGCTCGTTGTGGGCCGGAATGATCACGCTGATCAGCGGCGCTTCGCCGGCCGGCGGCGGTTGGGCCGTCGGATCGACGCGCGGGCTGTTCCGCACGCCGAGCAGAACGTATGCAAGCCCCATCGTCCAGTACGCCGTCAGAGCGGCCATCGCCGCTGCAAGGAGCAGCCCGGCGGCGAGAATAATCGGTGAGTGCGGCATGTCTGGCGATGCGCCCCTGAGCACGGGGGGCCTGTCAACGGCTCCGACGCCGGCGACTATCATTCAAACACCATGAGCGGATCATCCTATCAACCCCCGGGCGCGGATCGACCGCACACGCCCTCGCCGCGCCGCTCCGGCGTCTGGATTCTCACACGCCAGGGCGCCCGAGCCCTCGATGACGCCTGCATCAACGGCCTGGGCATGCCCTCGGCGGTCCTTATGGAAAATGCCGCCCGAAGTGTTGCCGATGAAGTCCCCCACCTCGCCGAGCCGGGCGCCTCAGTCTGCATCTGCTGCGGTGCCGGAAACAACGGCGGCGATGGCTTCGCGCTGGCCCGCCACCTCGCAAACGCCGGCTACACCGTCCACATCCGCACACCGGGGCCGTTCGATGAGGACCGCCTCTCGCCGGAAACGGCCATGAACCTCGGGGTCTGTCGGGCCATGAACCTCCCCGTCCACACCTCCGACTTCAAGGATTCCGCGGCCGGCTTCGATCTCCTCGTCGACGCCCTCCTCGGAACCGGCGCAACTTCGCCCCCGCGCGACGGGTACGCCGCTGCAGTCGCCTGGATGAACGCTTCCGGCCGGCCCATCCTCGCCGTCGATGTCCCCAGCGGGCTGGATTGCGACTCGGGTCGCCCCTTCGACCCCGACTGCTGCATCAAGGCGACCCTCACCGTCTCCCTGGCCGGGGTCAAGGAGGGGTACCTGACCCTCGAGGCGCAGGCGTTTCTGGGCGATCTGGCCGTCGGAGACATCGGCGCGCCGGAGTACCTGTTGGAGCGCTTCGCACGCTGGATGCCCGCCGAACTCGTCGCCGACGAGCCCGAACCCGATCCTGCGCCCAAGCCCAAACCCCGTGCCGAGCCGCGCGGTCGCTCACGCCGCACCTCAGTCTGATCGCCCCGGGAGGAATGACCACGCCATGGCGATGAATGATCGAAATCGGCCCATCCGCGCACTCCGTCGAGGCGAAGCCGGACAGGGCCTCCTCACCCTGCTGGTCGTCGTCATGGCACTCTGGATCGGCCTGAGCCAGCTGCGCACCTGGACGCGCTCGCAGGTCTCCGCCGAGCCGCGCACCGTCACCCCCCGGGGCGACCTCACCGACATCGAAGAGACCACCATCTCCATCTTCGAAGCCGCCTCACCCTCGGTTGTCTACGTCACCTCCGAGTCCCTCCGCCGCAACCGCTTCACCATGGATGTCTACTCCGTCCCACGCGGCTCCGGCACGGGCTTCATCTGGGACGATCAGGGACACATCGTCACCAATTACCACGTCATCCAGCAGGCCAGCCGACTTATCGTCACCCTCTCCGATCAGGAGAGCGTCGAAGCCGAACTCGTCGGCTTCTCCCGCGCCCACGACCTCGCCGTCCTCCGCGTCGATCCCGCCCTCCTTGAGGCAGGCCCCATTCCGCTTGGCTCATCGGCCGATCTGAAAGTCGGCCAGTCCGTCTTCGCCATCGGCAACCCCTTCGGCCTCGACCAGTCGCTCACCACCGGCGTCATCAGCGCGCTGCAGCGCGACATCGTCAGCCCCGACGGAACCACCCTCTACAACATGATCCAGACCGACGCCGCCATTAACCCCGGAAACTCCGGCGGCCCGCTCCTGGACTCCGGCGGCCGCCTCATCGGCGTCACCAGCGCCATTGCCGGCCAGACCGGAAACAACGTCGGCATCGGTTTTGCCGTTCCCGCCGACGATGTCAACTCCGTCGTGCCGCGCATCATCGAGCGCACCCGCAGACCCCCGCCGCAGATCGGCGTCGTCCTCAACAGCACCTTCCCCGCAAGCCAGGGCATCCCCGGCCTGATGATCCGCTACGTCATGCCCGACTCCCCAGCCGACCGCGCCGGCCTGCGCGGCGTGCAGGTCATCGGCGGAAGGAATGTCGTCGGCGACATCATCCTCGGCATTGACGGCAAGGCGACGCCGACCTTCGAGCAGTTCCAGGACATTCTTCTTGAGTACGACGCAGGCGACACCATCACGCTCGACGTGCTGCGCGGCGCCTCCCGCGAGAAGATCGAAATCACCCTCGAGGAGGGTTCGCCGTAACCGATCACGCCCACCAGCCCGATGAGGCGCCGCCCGCCCCTTCCCGAGGCCCCTGTGCGCGCGCCGTCTCATTCGCGCTGCTGACGCTCATCCTCGTGCTCGCGCTCGGCTGGGCCGCTCGCACCCTCGCCCTGAATCACCGCCTCCTCGATCTGATCGCCATTGCCATCGGCCACGCATGGCCAATCGGCGCGCTTGCAGCCATCCTCGCCCTGCTCCTGCGCCGCTGGAAGGCCGCGCTCATTCTCAGCATGGTCTCGCTCGGCCTCGGCCTGCCGATCATCGCCCCCGCCCTGCGCTTTCGCCTCGAGCTCGCTCCAACGGCGGATCTCTCGCTCCTGCTCTGCAACGCCCAGGGACTCGGCGGAACCGAAGACGCCCTCGCCGCCGCGATCCTCCGCGAGTCGCCGGATGTCGTCGTCCTTGTCGAGGTCTACGACGCCATGGCCAACCGTCTCGCCGCCCGGCCCGAAATCGCCCTCCTCTATCCTCACACCGTCCTGCCCCGGCGCGGCCTCGCCTGGCCCATCGTCATCCTCAGCCGCTTCCCCCTCCACGAACTCACCCTCGAACTCCCGCCCGGCGGCGATCTCGACGCGTATCAGCAGCTCTTCGCCTTCCGACGCTCCCAGATCGTGGACGCCCCGGCCGGCCGATTCATCCTGACCGCCGTCCACGCTCCAAGCCCACGCACCGACGAAACCTGGGCCAACGGCAACGAAGTTGTCGCCATGCTCGCCGAACTCTACCGGCATCGCCTCCTGCCCCTGGACCGTCCCACCCTCATCGCCGGCGACTTCAACACCACGCCTCTCGGCGGCCGCGCCTCGCTGCTGCGAAAGTTGAGCGGCCTGCACTGCGACGCCGCCGTCCATCCCTTCGCCGGCTCCTGGCCCGACCGGCTCCCCTCCCCGCTCCGTCTGCCGCTTGACCAGGTCTGGCACTCAACGGATACAGTCGTCACCGCCCGCACCGTGCTTGAGGATGTCGGCTCCGATCATCGCCCCGTCCTGCTTCATATCGCCCTCAACGACTGACCCCGGAGAAGCGCCTGTGCGCATTCTGCACGCCTGCACCTCGATCGACCCCGCAACCGGCGGTCCCGCCAACGTCCTGGCCCGCCTCGCCCTGATGCAGCGCCAACGCGGCCACGAGGTCGCCGTCGTCACCGCCGATCCACCCGACTCGCCCGATGTCCTCGCCGTCGCCGAGAACCTCCGCGCTGCCGGCGTGACCGTTTCCGTCGGCGGCCCTCCGCGCGGGCCCTTCGCAAAGGGCGCCCGCGTCAAGGCCAGCCTCGCCGAGGCCATTGGCGCCGGCGTCGATCTCGTTCACGTTCACGGCCTCTGGCAGCACACGCCCCACACCGCCATGCGCCAGGCCCACCTCGCCCGGCGGCCCTTTGTCGTCCGCCCCTGCGGCATGCTTGATCCCTGGAGTCTCGAACAGGGCAAATGGAAGAAGCGCCTCTTCCTCGCCGTGCGCGGCCGCGGCGACCTCAACCGCGCCGCCGCCCTGCACTACACCACCATCGCCGAGCGCGATCTCGCCGCGCCGCTGCAACTGCGCCCCCGCACCTTCATCATCCCAAACGGCATCGACTGGAGCGAGTTTGAAACCCTCCCCGCACCCGGCCGCTTCCGCGCCGGTCTGGGCATCGACGCCTCAACGCCGCTGGTCGTCTTCCTCTCCCGCCTCCACTACAAGAAGGGCCTCGAACTGCTCATCCCCGCCTTCGCCGAATCTGCCGGCCCTCACGCCCACCTCGCCCTCGTCGGCCCCGGCGAAGCTCCCTACGTCGAGTCTCTTCGCCGCACCGCCGCCTCGCTTGGCATCGCCGAACGCGTCCACTTCTCCGGCATGCTGCACGGCCCCGACCGCATCACCGCGCTGGCCGATGCCGACCTCTTCTGTCTGCCCAGCTTTCAGGAGAATTTCGGCGTCTCCGTCGTCGAGGCCGCCGCCTCAGGCACCGCCGTGCTCATCTCCGACCAGGTCAACATCGCCGAAAGCGTCACCGCCGCCGACGTCGGGCGCGTCGTCCCGTGCGATCAGGTCGCGCTTGCAGCCGCGATCCGCGAAATGCTCGCCGATCAGACCGCCTTGCAGGAGATGGGAGCCCGGGGCCGCGCCTGGGCGCGGGACACCTTCGACTGGCGTGCCGTCGTCAGCGCCATCGACGAGATGTACCAGGCCCTGACCGCACAATCCTCTTAAGAGGGATCCTCGCCGGTCGCCGGCTCTTCTGCTGCCGGCTCTTCCGAGCCGGGTTCCGCCGGGCGGCTGCCTGTTCCCGGACGCTGGTAGGAGGGGGCCACGGGCGGCAACTTCTCAATCGGTGAGATGAAGGTCTGGTCACGAGGCACATCCGCAGGGAGATCAGACATGTCGTAGTCATCGCGGCCCGCCTCGGTCTCGATCCGCCGCGAGAACGTCCGCACGCTCTGCGTGATCGTCGTCGTCACCGTCTTCTGCTCCCCGAAGAGCGGCTGCTGGTCGTAGGAGTAGATAAACGACAGTTCGCTCGTGCGATAGAGCACCTCGTTCCGCGTTCGGTCCCACACCACCCGCCCCGAGGCCGCATCCGTCACGAACTGAATGTTCTCCATGTCCAGGTTCGGCTCATCGGAATCGAGCGGTTCGGCCGGCTCAGCCTCGGCGCCTTCCGGGCCGGGGACCAGTTCCATTGTCAGGTCCAGCTCCGTCACGGCCCGCTGGTCATCGACTGAGACGATGTTGAAATTGCTGTCCACGACCAGTGTTCCCGCCCCCTGGAAGGGAGACTCCTGTTTCTCACTCCACGACTCGCCCGGCGACCGCTCCGCCGCCGTCGAACCGACCATCCACATCGACTCCAGCAATTGCGACAGACTGTCGAAGGTGAACTCCCCGCTGCGCCCTGCAATCTGCGAAACCTGCAAGACCTCGTCGTAAAGCGGCTGGTTGCCCGTAATCTCCGTCACCTGCCCGTCAGGCCCGACCTTGATGTCCATCCGCGCATCCTTGAAGAGCGTCGCGATCCGCCCGAGTTCCGGCGACGACGCCGCCTTCGGGTCCAGCGTCGAGTCGACGTGGTAGTCGCCGCCGAAGAAGGCCGTGCCCTTCATCGCCACCCGGTCGTAGGTCAGCATCAGGTCCGCCGAGCCGTCATCATGCACCTGGTTGACCGTCACCCGCAGCACCGTCGTAGCGTTGGCCACGATCGGAAAGATGTCGGCATCAAAGGAAAACGATCCCGTCGAATTGGCGATCTGCTCATACACCATCACCTGTCCCGGCCGGAACTTCGGGCCAAGATACAACGCATCCTGTGCGGCGGCCTCCTGGACCGCTGCAACGGCGATCGAGGAAACCGGGCCTGGCGGGACGGCGAGAACCGTCAGGGCAAGGACCGAGGCGGTCAGGGAACGGGAAATCACACCGAGGCGTCGGATTGTCATGGGTATCTCCGAGGGGGAAACTGGGCTCTCTCTCCGCTGCAGCCGGACCCGCACCGGGCGGACCGGCCCTCATTCAGACGCGCCGATCGGCCCGAACCGGGCCCGGGTTCAGGAAGAATAGCGCGTAGAATCAAAGGATGCAGGGCGGAAACCCCGCTCAGACCCCCGGGAGGCCGCGATGTCGGAGGAAAAACCCAAGGAAGTCAACTGGGACCAGATCGTCCAGGAAGGCCCGTATCCCCAGGCCGCCTATGTCTTTGTCCAGGAAGGGCTTGCCTTCACCGTCAAGCGCGTCCACCGCAACGCAGAGAAGAAAGAGCCCGGCCAGCGCCACGTTGATGGGCGACAACTCTGCATGGGCTTGCGCGATTTTGCGGTCCGCAAATACGGCCTTCTTGCCCGGAGCGTTCTTCAGCACTGGAACATCACCCGCACCGAGGACTTCGGCCGTATCGTCTTCCGCATGGTCGATCTCGGCCTGATGTCGCGCACGGAAACCGACACGATGGATGACTTCCAGGGCATCTTCTCCTTCGAGGAGTCCTTCGACCCCGGCCGCATGTTCTCCATGCTGACCGCTTCTTCCAACTGAACGGCCCGCAGCCCTGTACGCAGCAGCAGTGGGGCGTTATGCTTGGCCTCACTCATGCCCTCCTCCGAATCCGCGAAGTCAGAATCGACCGCCAGCGACTCCGCCGAGCAGTCGCTCCACCGGCTGCATCTGTGGCACATTCAGGCCGTCCGCGATGTTGCCGTCATCGCCGGTGTCGTCCTTCTGGTCATGGCCGGCTACTGGCTGCGCTCCGTCACCGTTCCGCTGCTGCTCGCTCTCGCCCTTGCCTACGTCGTCGAGCCGCTCGTCTCACGTCTCACCGATGATGGAAAGACGAGCCGGCCCCTCGTCGTCGGCGGTCTTGTCGCGCTCTTCGGCCTGGCCGTGCTGGCCTTCATCCTCATCGTGCTGCCGCTGCTTTTCTTCCAGACGAGAATCCTCCTCGAAGACATCGGCACCTACGCCACCAACCTCGGCCAGTACCTCGCCGACGGTCAGAACACTCTCTCCGACATCTTCGGTGAGGACGTCGTTCCCCGCGCCGATCCCGAGGAGTACGCCTGGAAGGAACAGCTCCAGCCCTGGATTGAGGAGAACCTCAGCGCCATCGTCTCCTCGACCATCGACACCACCGGCGGCGCCCTCCGCATCATCGCCTCGGTCATCGGGTCGATCTTCTACATCGCTTTCCTCGCCTTCCTCATTCCCTTCTTCTTCTTCTCCATCTCCGTCTCCTGGGTCCACCTGCGCAACTGGGTCATGGATGTCTATCCCGAGAAGCACGCGGCACGCTTCTACGAACTCATCCGCAAGATGGACCTCGCCGTCAGCGCCTTCATCCGGGGCCGTATCCTCATCGCCCTCATCGTCGGCGTCATGCTCGCCGTCGGCTGGGGCCTCTGCGGCGTGCCCTTCTGGCTTGGCCTGGGAATGCTCTCGGGCATCCTCTTCATCGTCCCCTACCTCGGGGGAATCGGCTGGCCGATTGCCATCCTCCTGCTCTGGCTCGATCAGAACAGCGCCGCCTCCGAGAACGGCCAGTCCATGAGCCTGCTCTGGATCATCCTCTGGCCGACGATCGTCTTCATCATCGTTCAGATCGTCGAGTCCTACATCCTCACACCCGTCATCGCCGGCAAGGCCACCAACCTCGGCCCCGTCGCCATCCTCGTCGCGGTGCTCGCCGGCGGAGCCGTCGGCGGCGCCTACGGCATGCTGCTGGCCATCCCCGTCGCCGCCTGCCTGCGCATCCTCATGGCCGAGGTCATGATCCCGCGCTTCCGCGCCTGGGCCGAAGGACGCGCTGAAGACCTCCTGCCGATCGCCCGGGAGTAGACCCATGCGAATCGCCCTCACCGGCGTCTCCGGTTTCATCGGCTCTGCACTGGCCCGACGACTCACCGCCGACGGCCATGAGGTCATCGGCCTCGTCCGCGACTCCAGCCGCACGGACCACATCCGCTCAGTTGTCAGGACCTTCGTCACCGGAAGCCACGCCGACGCCTCCGCCCGCGCCGACCTCCTCCGCGACGCCGATGCCGTCATCCACAACAGCTTCGCCTGGGAGCCCCTGCGCAGCGCCGACCTGCACACGCACCTCCAAGACAACCTCCTCGCCTCCATCGCCTTCCTCGAAGAGGCCGGCGACCGCCCCTTCATCTTCATCAGCAGCATCGCCGTCCACCACGACATGCGCCCGCGCTGGCAGGGCCTCATCGATGAGGACCACCCCCTCCGCCCCGCCGGCCTCTACGGCGCCACCAAGGCCGCCATCGAAGCCCACCTCTGGGCTGCCCACTACACCCGAGGGCAGTTCACCGTCGCTCTGCGCCCCTGCGGCGTCTACGGAGTCGATCCCCGCCTCGAACGCTCCCACGGCTACCAGGTCATCGAGAAGATGAAGCGCGGTGAGCGGGTCTTCAGCAAACCCGGAGGCGGCAAATTCATCCACGTTGACGACGTCGCCGAAGCCGCCGCCCGATGCCTCAACAACCCCGCCGCCGCCGGCCGCCCCTTCAACCTCGTTGACTGCTACGCCCGCTGGGCCGACTGGGCCCTCATGGCCGCCGAGGCGCTGGGCATCGCCGACCAGGTGCAGATCGACCTCTCCAGCCCGACGCAGCCGCAGAACTCCTTCGACACGACCGCCCTGAAGGAGGCGCTGGGCTTTGCCCCCAATCGCGGTCACGCCGGCATCCGCGCTGTCCTCGATGAACTCATCGACCGGATGGCCCGTCCATGACGACGACGCTCGCCATCGCCGAGCACCTGCACATCCTCGACTACTCCCTCGTGATGATCTACCTCGCCGCCATGATCGGCCTGGGCGCGATCATCTCCCGTCGCATCCGCGTCTTCAAGGATTACTTCCTCGCCGGCGGCCTGCTCACCACGCCCCTGCTGGTCTGCACCCTCGTCTCCACCTACTACGAGCTCGACGTCACCTTTGCAACCAGCGAGTCGGGCTACTACTACGGCCTCGTCTCCTGGGTCTGGCTCAGCCGACCCTATTACCTCGCCATCATTCTCGCCGCTCTGCTCCTGGCTGGCCGCGTCCGCCGCTACGGCTTCATGACCCTTCCGGACATCCTCGAGCATCACTACGGCCGCCGCACCCGCATCGTCGGCGCGCTGGCCTGCTTCATCTACTCCCTGCCGATCACCGCCCTGGCCGGCATGGCCGTCATGTTTGAAGCCCTCAACGCGCCCCCGGTCCTCAGTCTCGTCCTGACCGTCGCCATCTGCGTGACCTACACCATCATGGGCGGCCTCTGGGCCGACGCCATCAGCGACACCATCCAGTTTGTCCTCATGTGCGTCTCCCTCGCGATCGCCATCCCGCTCGCCCTGCACTGGGTCGGCGGCTTCGCCTTCACCGACGCCCTCCCGGTCGATCCCGACACCGGCACGCAACTGCACCTCACCGCGACCGGCGGCCTCAGCGGCTGGCTCATTCTCGCCTGGACCCTCGGCGCGCTGACGATCTTCGTCGAGCCCGCTTTCTACCAGCGCATCTTCGCCGCCCGCAGTACCGCCTCGGTGCGCGGAGCGCTCCTGCTCGGCATCGCCCTCTGGGCCGCCTACGACTGGGGCGTGACCCTCATCGGCATGATCGCCCGCTCCGCCGTCGAGCAGGGCCTCCTCGCCGACGACCTCGAAGGTAACAAGGCACTCCTCGCCGTCTGCCTCACCGCCCTTCCCGTCGGTCTCAAGGGACTCTTCATCGGCGGCATCCTCGCCGCCGCCATGTCCAGTGTCGATTCCTACTGCCTCCTGGCAAGCGGCAACCTCGTCTACGACATCTACCGCCCCCTCAGCCGCCGCCCGATGGAGGATGCCCGCCTCCTCCGCCTCACCCGCATCGGTGTCTTTGCCGTCATGCTCATCGCGCTGGCCCTTTCGCTCCTCTTTGACCGCATCACCGATGCCTGGGTCTTCATGGCCAGCGTCCTCGCTTCGGCCGTCTTCGTCCCCATGATGGCCGCCCTCTTCTGGAAGCCCGCCCCCGCCGCCGGCTTCTGGTCCTGCACCGCCGGGCTCGCCGCCATGATCGCCTGGTACGTCGCCGTCTACGCGCTGGGGGTCTACGACGAGGAGGCCGAGTCGATCGTCCTGCGCCTCGGCCGCGCTGAACTCTGGCGCGAATACGCCGTCATCGCCGCCCTGCCGGTCTCCATCCTCGGGCTGATCCTCGGCCACATCTTCTCCCGGAGGCCCTCGCCATGATGCAGTGGGGAACCTGGCTTTCCATCGCCATCCTCGGGCCCGGGGCGATCATTGTCTTCATCTGGTTCCTGCGCGATGTCCGAGTCATGTTCGCGAAGCGCGATGAGTCAGACGACTGATCGCCGCCGTCTTCGCCAGCGCCTCCTCGTACTCCGCCGCAGGCGTCGAATCCGCGACAATCCCCCCGCCGGCCGAGTACACCGCCCGGCCATCCGCCTCCGCAACAAGCGTCCGGATCGCCACCGACATCGCAAGCCCGCCCCCATCCCCCACCCACGCGATCGCCCCGCAATACACCCCGCGCTCCGCCGGCTCAAGCACATCGATGATCTGCATCGCCCGGATCTTCGGCGTTCCCGTGACCGAGCCCGGCGGAAAGGTCGCCTCCAGCAGCGCGTACAGGTCGATGTCCTCACACATCCGCCCCGAGACCGTCGCCACCCCCTGATGCACCGTCGGGTGCGTCTCGATCGTCCGCGCCTCTGCGACGGCCACCGACCCGAACTCGCAGACCCGCCCCAGATCATTGCGCATCAGGTCCACGATCATCGCCAGCTCCGCCGCATCCTTCTCGCTCTCCCGCAACTGCGCCACCGGCAGCCCCGCCGGCAGCGTCCCCTTGATCGGGCGCGTGATCAGCCGGCCCGTCGCCGCCTCCGCCTCAAGGAACAACTCCGGCGAAAGCGACACCACGCTCCGCTCCTCCGGCAATTCCAGCAGCGCGCCGTACCGCGCCGGCGCCTCCCGCAGCGCGCGCACGAAGAGTGATCGCGCTGAGCCATGCAGCCGCGTCCGGAATCGCTGCGTGAGGTTCGCCTGGTAAATGTCGCCGACCCGGATGTGCTCAATGATCCGCGCAATCGCCTCCTCAACCTCCGCACGGGGCTGCACCGGCGTCAGCGGATCCAGCCATGCCGGCGCACCGGCGCGCGCCATCGGCGCATCGTCGTCAAACGGGAGTGTGGATGACTCATCGCCCACCCGCTCCCACCGACCCGCCTGATGGTCGAAGCAGTACGCCGCCTCCACCCGGCACAACTCCAGCAGGGGCCACCCCGACGCCTCCTTCCCCGCCGGCCGATGCCTCCCCGCCGCCGGCTCCAGCACCGCCCCCAGTTCATAGCCGACATACCCCACCCAGCCGGGACACATGGCCGCCTCTTCCCCACCGCGCGACCGCCACGAGACGGCCCCAAGCCGCTCCCGCACCTCATCGGCCGTCGCCCCTGCCGCAACCGAAATCGCCTCCCCGGGCCGCGCCAGCAGCGAAAGCCGCCCGTATCGCGGATGGGCCGGCTCCGAGACCAGCGCCAGCAACGGCGTCCCGGCCGGCCAGGCGGCGATCAACTCAGCGGGTGTAAGACTCCACGGCAGCGGTCTGGTCAGCGGCATCGGGGCATCCGGCTCCTCGGGAAGTGTGAAATTCGCGCTCTCTCGCCGCAACCGGCGACTGAGATTCGTAGACCTGTTGCGCAGCGGGTCTAAGAATACCGCTTCAAATGAACTGACCCGAATCCTGCTGCCCCCTCCGGGCCGCTCCCATCACAGGAAGTCTCCATGCCCGCAGCCACCCGGTCGAAGAAATCCGCCTCCCGCACCGCAAAATCCTCAGCCCGTCCGGCCAAAATGGTCTACACCTTCGGCGGCGGAAAAGCCGACGGCGACGCCTCCATGAAGCAGCTCCTCGGCGGCAAGGGCGCCAACCTCGCCGAGATGACCAGCATCGGCCTGCCCGTCCCCCCCGGCTTCACCATCACCACACAGACCTGCGGCGCCTACTACAAGGCCGGCAAGAAACTCCCCGCCGGCCTCATGGACCAGGTCCGCAAGGGCATCCGCTTCATCGAGAAGCACACCGGCCGCGCCTTCGGCGACGCGAAGATGCCCCTGCTCGTCTCCGTCCGCTCCGGCGCCGCTGCCTCCATGCCCGGAATGATGGACACCATCCTCAACCTCGGCCTCAACGACGCCTCCGTCGAGGGCCTCGCCGAGAGCACGGGCAACCCCCGCTTCGCCTGGGACGCCTACCGCCGCCTCATCAACATGTTCGGCAACGTTGTCAAGGGCGTTCCCCACCACGACTACGAGGCCGAATTCGACGCCGTCAAGAAGAAGTACGGCGTGGAGAAGGACACCGACGTTCCCACCGAAGGCATCCGCGAACTCTGCGCCGCCTACAAGGCCGTCTACAAGCGCGGCACCGGCAACGACTTTCCCGCCGATCCCCTCGACCAGCTCACCGAGGCCATCGAGGCCGTCTTCGGCTCATGGAACAAGCACTCCGCCCTCGCCTACCGCCAGCGCGAGAACATCACCGGCCTGCTCGGCACCGCCGTCAACGTCCAGTCCATGGTCTTCGGCAACATGGGCGACGACTCCGGCACCGGCGTCGCCTTCACCCGCAACCCCTCCACCGGCGAGAACGCCTTTTACGGCGAGTTCCTCATCAACGCCCAGGGCGAAGACGTCGTCGCCGGCATCCGCACGCCCCAGCCCGTCTCCGAGATGAGCGCGTGGCGTCCGGACATCTACAAGCAGCTCATGAAGGTCCGCGGCATTCTCGAAAAGCACTACCGCGAGATGCAGGATCTCGAGTTCACCGTCGAGCGCGGCACCCTCTACATGCTCCAGACCCGAAACGGCAAGCGAACCGGCGCCGCCGCCGTCCGCATCGCCGTCGAAATGGTCAAGGAAAAACTCATCTCCCGCGATGAGGCCATCCTTCGCGTCCCCGCCGGCGACCTCACGCAATTGCTCCTGCCCAGCTTCGATCAGAAGGCCAAGAGCCACAGCAAGGTCATCGCCAAAGGCCTCCCCGCCTCTCCCGGCGCCGCCGTCGGCCGGCTCGCCTTCACCGCCGAAGACGCCCACGTGCGCGGTCGCGGCGGTGAGAAGGTCATCCTCGTCCGCAAGGAAACCAGCCCCGAAGACGTCGAGGGCATGCACGCCGCAGCCGGCATCCTCACCTCCACCGGAGGCATGACCAGCCACGCCGCCGTCGTCGCCCGCGGCTGGGGCAAGTGCTGCGTCGTCGGCGCGGGGGCCCTCCACATCGACGCCAAAACCCAGAAGGTCAGCGTCAACGGCCATGCTTTCGGACCCGGAGACCTCCTCTCCATCGACGGCTCCACCGGCGAGGTCTACGCCGGCGAACTTCCCCGCGTCGAGCCCGAGATCTCCGGTTCGATGAACACGCTCATGAAGTGGGCCGACGAAGCCCGCACCCTCAAGGTCCGCACCAACGCCGACACCCCCGCCGACGCCAAGCGCGCCCGCGAGTTCGGAGCGCAGGGCATCGGCCTCTGCCGCACCGAGCACATGTTCTTCGAGGGCGAGCGCATCAAGTCCATGCGCACCATGATCCTCTCCAACACCGAAGTCGAACGCCGCAAGGCCCTCGACAAACTCCTCCCCTACCAGCGCAAGGACTTCGAGGGCATCTTCGAAGCGATGGACGGCCTCCCCGTCACCATCCGCCTCCTCGACCCGCCGCTCCACGAGTTCGTCCCCAACGAGCCCGAAGCCCAGGCCGAACTGGCCCGTGAGACCGGCATCGACGTCGCGGAAATCCGCCGCCGCGTCGCCCTGCTGCACGAGTCCAACCCCATGCTCGGCCACCGCGGCTGCCGCCTCGCCGTCACCTACCCCGAAATCCTCGAAATGCAGGTCCGCGCCATCGTCGAGGCCACCATCAACTGCCTCGACCGCGGCACCAAGGCCCGCCCCGAGATCATGATCCCCCTCGTCGGCATCGCCAAGGAACTCGCCGTCCTCCGCGAACGCACCGAGAAGGTCATCGCACAGGTCAAGGAGGAGCGGGGCCGCAAGGGCAAGCTCGACATCCCCATCGGCACCATGATCGAAGTGCCCCGCGCCGCCATCACCGCCGACAAGGTCGCCGAAGTCGCCGACTTCTTCAGCTTCGGCACCAACGACCTGACACAGCTCACTTTCGGCTACTCCCGCGACGACGTCAACACCTTCCTCCCCGACTACCTCGAGCAGGAGCTCCTCGAGCGCGATCCCTTCCAGACCCTCGATGAGACAGGCGTCGGCCCCCTCATGGAAATGGCCGTCGAGAAGGGCCGCGCCGCCAACCCTGACATCAAGCTCGGCATCTGCGGCGAGCACGGAGGCGACCCCGCAAGCGTGAAGTTCTGCCACCGCATCGGCCTCGCCTACGTCAGCTGCTCGCCCTTCCGCGTGCCGATTGCGCGCCTCGCCGCAGCGCAGGCCGCCGTCGCCGAACGCCTTGCCCGCAAGGGCGGAAAGAAGAAGGCCAAGTCGAAGAAGAAGGTCTCGCGCAAGCGCTGATCACTCAGAGTCCAAGCGCCTTGGCGATCTCGTACCACGACGCCCACCCGAAAAACGCCACCGCCGCAACCAGCCCCGCAATCGTCAGCGGGCCGTTGCGCGCCGCGCCGATGTGCCGGCGGGTGTTCAGCAGCAGCAGCACCAGCGCGAGCATGGGGATGAACCCCGCCCCGATCACCGTGTAGTACTTCTGCACATCCTTGAACTCAAACATCAGCGCCGGAAGCGGCAGCACCGCAAGCGCCACCAGCGCCCATCGGTACAGCACGCCCTGCGTGTCGATCTTCTCCCCCGCGGGCCGCACCTTCCCGGCAATCCGCTGCCGCGCCGCGGTGATGAAGTCGGCGATGATGTACGGAACCGCCTGCCACACCCCCAGCACGCTCGAAAAAATCGCCGCCCACGCACCGGCCAGAAACAGCCCCCGCCCCCAGCCCCCAAGCGCCTCGCCCACCCGGTCGCCCAAAGCCCCGAAAAGCGCTGCCCCCTTGTCCTGCACCGGCAGCGCCTCGGCAATCACGATCATCCCGCAGCCGAAGAGCCCCGTCAACAGGTAGCCCACGCCGAGGTCGATCCGGCACCCCCGCAGCCACCCCGTCCCGCTTCGCCCCGCCTCCTGAATCCAGTATCCGTAGCAGAGCACCGTCAGCGTCCCGCCCACGCCCCCCATCAGCCCGATCGTCCACGACAGCCCCTCGCCCTGGAGATCGGGAATCCGCGGAACCGTCAGCCCCGAAACCACTTCCCCGAGATCAGGCCGCAGCAGCGCCGCACAGACGATCACCGAGGCGAACATCACCGCGATGCACACCCCCATCACCCGCTCAAAGGCGGCAAACCCGCCGATCCACACCAGCGACGCCGCCGCCCCGCTGTAGCCGATCCCCAGCAGCAGCGTCATCCCCGCGTCGTCGGGTATATCGGGAAAGATCGTCCGCGTGATCGTCACGCACGCGCCCAGCAGCGCCCCCGACACAAACACCGTCCACGGCACCAGGTAGAGCGCAAAGACGACAATCACCGGCCAGCCCAGGATCCGCACCGCCCCGTCGAGAATCGTCTCTCCCGTCGCCAGCTGCCACCGGGCCAGCCCCTCGTTGATGACAAACTTCAGCATCGCCCCCAGCACGACGGCCCACAGCACCGCCATCCCCAGTTGTGAGCCGGCAAAGCCGGCCGTGCTCAGGTCTCCGGCCCCGACGCCCGTCGCCGCGACCATCGCCCCCGGCGCCAGCAGGAGGATCGCGGAGCGGAGGGAGCGTCGTGGAGCGGGGGTGTCGGGCATGGGAGAAACTCGTCAATAAACGGCTCGGAGGAGCCGCGAGCGTGAGCGAGCGCCGCGGGGACGCTCCTTGCCGCATCGATGTGCAGGAGCGCAAGGTATCCCTGGCGTGTTCAGGAGCCGCGCCCCGCAAAAATCTCCGACACCACCCGGTACACCAGCTTCGCCGCCGTAAACGGC